>DASTPN010000051.1:0-8340 GCA_035719985.1 Solirubrobacteraceae bacterium
GAGCGAGCTCGGGCTCGTGGACGCGGCGCTGGAAGTACAGCAGCAGCGCCTGGGCGTGGCGACGGTAGAGCTTTGTGTAGTCCTCAGGAGTGAGTTCCATCGTCTCTCGGGCGGCCGCGAGGGTTCAAACCTAAACATTTCCCATCTAACAATAAACAGTGCCTCGGTTGATTGGTAGCCGGTTTTCCCGCAATGCCGAGTCGGGATCAGTATTCGCGCACTACGCGGGAGGCCAGTTGTTGCAGTTGCGCGGCTTCGCCGAGACTGTCTCGTACGAAATCGCGCGGCACCTCGCTGTCACCGTCCGCCGGCCTGAGTCCATCGGAGCGCAGCATGCGACCCCATGTGGTGGGAGTGCACAACGAGGTTGCTTGACGGTGAAGGCCGGCCAACTGAGCCGCGCTCAGCCCGCGCGGGGCAAGTAGAGCCATCCACGCTTGCGGCACGGCTCCCGTCGCGCCCCGCCGACTGACGGCCTGTGTGTTTGGCCAGGAAAGAACCTGCGCCACGCCGTCGTGGAGATCGCTCGCGACGGCGCTACGCGGGGCAAGCACCACGCGAACGTCGCTCGAGCCGAGACTCGCCAACGCTTCGCGCGATGAGCGAAAAGAGCTGAAGGGCATCTGGCCTTCGACACCCGCAGAGTGCGCCAGGACAGCGAGATTTCCTCGCAGCCAGGAGCTTTCGGCGATACCCACCAGCGGCTGTGCGGACTGTGCTCGCAACAGCGAGAGCAGTGCTGATGTGGAGTCAAGCGGCGAACCGGCTCGCACCGCGAGCGTCAGCGGGTCGCTGCCGATCAATGCGACCGCGGGAGCGTTCGAGAGCAAGCGCGCGGCCTGCCGTGCGCGTTCGCGCGTTTCGGCCGCGATCGCCTCGCGTTCGGCGTGGGCGATGTCCGACAGTGTTGTGCTGGTGACGACGAGCAGCTCGTCGGGAGCGCGGTGGGGGCGGCGAAGAAAGTCAACGACGGCGGAGGTGGGACTGCCAGGAAGCACGCCTACGCTGACCGAGCGACCGTCGAGATCCCAACACGCCGCCACCTGGTGGGCCACGGCCTCGGTCTGACTGCCAGCTTCCCCGCTTGCGACCCAGACGGTCAGCGAGCGGCCGAAGCCAGAGGCCTCGCCGTCGCCGCCAAACAGTGGGTGGCGGACAAAGCTCGCGAGCACGATTGCGATCGCTGCTGCCAGTACGGCCATCCACAACGTGCGATCGAAACTCGATTCGTGGCGCACATGGCGAAGAATAGGGTCCGATCGCACGAATCTTGTTACCTGCTCGCAACGAGCATGTGCGTCATCTCGATACACCCGATCAGCTGGGTCGGCGTTCGCGCGTTGTGCGGGCGTGTTTAGGTGTAATCGTTTAGTAAACGAGTCTTGAACCTTCAGCGGCTTCTGGCACGCTGTGAGAAGCCCTCCTGTTTTCCCCTCCCGTATCGACCTCAACAGGAGGCCCACCGGTTGCCAGTGCCTTCAGACTCCTCGCGATTTCGACCGTCTCCACGTCTGGCTTTGCTGGTGAGCGCGCTGAGCGTGGTCTGCTTTGCCGGAGCGCCCTGCGCTCCGGCGGTGGGTGTGATCGCCTCACCGGCCACGATCGACGGCCCGAGCTCCGCTATCGGTGAATTCGGAGGGGCCGCTGTGTCCTCCGACGGCAGCGGAGGAGTTGTCTACACCAAGCAGGTGGGCGGTGTTCAGCACGTGTTTGCCGCTCAGTACTCCGCAGGGCGTTGGCAGCCGCCGGTCAGGGTCGATTGGGGGCTTCGTTACTACGCCGCCAGCTATCCACGCATTGCGGCGGCCGACGGGGGCTGGCTCGTGGTGGTTTGGGTGGCTCAGATAGCCACGGTCAAAGGCCGCCCGCAAGACGCCCTCTACTCGAGCACGCTGCTGCCCGGTGCAAGCTCGTTTGGCGAACCGTTCATCGTCGACCCTGACGTCGGCGAAGGCCAGGGCGTGAGCCCGTCGGTCGCACTCGCCGCGAGCGGGCAGGGTCTGGTCGCCTACCGGGCCATCACCGACAACTTCAGCACATCCGATGTGAGCACGACGATTCGCCCGCTACGCCCAGGCGACGTGCTCGAGGACATCCGCGTTGCCCGCTACGACGGCCAATTGTGGTCTTCTCCGCAGCGGGTGAACCGCGATCCGCTCTTGTCGATGCGCCCTCCGAGCGAATCCACCTCCCCGCAGGCGGGTGTGGGCAGAGGCGATGAGGCGGTGATCGCCTGGCAGGAGCCAGACCCGAGCGGCGTTGCGCGTATCTGGTCGCGTCGAGTGTTCCCAAGCACGCTGGGACTCGCGATGCAGGCCAGTCCCAGCACCTATCAAGGTCAGCCGGTCACCGGCGATGCCAATGCGCTCGCGCTCAGTGTCAGCGAGTTCGGCGAGGCAAAGGTGGTTAGTCGCGTTCAGGGCGCTGCCGGAACCGCGCTGAGCGGTTCGCGCCTATTCGTCGACACGCTGCCGGTGAGCACGTCGCCGAAGGGCGCTCAGTTCAGCGGGCCTGTGCTCGCTGACGGCGGTCGAGCCTCACCCTCCGCGGGCGGCGTTGGAACTCCGAGCGTCAGCGTGGACGACGAAGGAGCTTTCCGGATCGCCTTCACGGCGGGTTCCTCCGCCGACGTTCTCGTGGGCGATGAACAGCACCAGCTAGTGCCGGAGGTCGCGCTCGGAGCAGCCGCCACCGCTGGGGTGGTCGGCGCGGTGACCGCACTCGACCCGGCCGGCGGAGGAGTCACCGCGTGGCCGGCTACGGGAGTCGGTGGTCTATCCGGAGTGGCCCTGCGCGAGGACTTCCCCAACGGCGCGGCTCAGTCGGCCCTGATTTCTGGCGCCATTGACGGTCCGGTGTTCGGGCTCGCGCTCGCCGGCTCGGAATCGGGCGAGTCGCTGGTTGCATTCAGAGAGGGCGATCCCGGCAACTTCGAGATCGTCGCCGCGCCTGTGAGCGTCCCGCCGCCGCAGTTCTTCTTGGAACTGCCCACCGGCTGGGTAAGGCCCGCACAAGCCCGCATATCCTGGTCATCGGCAGAAGACGCCACCGGCGGTGTCAGCTACGCGCTGGTACTCGACGGGCGGGTTGTGCGACGTGGCATACGGTCGCTCAGTGTGCTCGCCGACAGGCGTCTGCTCGGCAGCGGCGCGCGACACGTGCAGATACTCGCCGACGACGCGAGCGGCCAGCAGACGCTCAGCGGCGAAGGAGTGCTGAAGGTCGACGGGCGTGCGCCAGTGGCGCGCGTGCGCCACGGGCGCGGGCGCTCAGTGCTCGTAACGGTCAGGGACGCACAGTCAGGCGCGGTCGCGCGCGACACACATATCGCCTTCGGCGATGGCGCAAACGCGGGAGGCAGACTCACGGTGCGCCACTCCTACCAGCGAGCAGGCCGGTACGTGATCGTCGTGCGCATGGGCGACAGGGTCGGCAATCGAGGAACAGCCCGTCTGCGGGTGATGGTTGGATGAGAACCAAGCTCGCTCGGGCCGGCGTGTCGATCGTTGTTTCCTCGGGGCTAATCGCGCTCTCGGTCGGCGCCGTGCAGGCGCAGGCCAGTTTCGGCCCGATTCAGCTGCAGTCACTCGACCCGCTCGAACAGGCGGAAACGGCCGGCGAAACAGCTCTCTCGCAGGACGACGATTACCTGACTTTCGAGGGAGCGCTCGGTGGTCTGAGGGGGATCTTCCGCAAGAGCCTGACCAGCGGCTCGATTCAGCTCGTCGCCGGGGGTTCGGCCTACGTCCACGAAGCAGGCATGGCTACAGACGCATCGGCGCCCTCGATCAGCGCCAACGGCCGGTACGTGAGCTTCACTAGCTCCGTTGCGCTGGTCAAGGCTGCCCATAGCGGCAGCAACGTCTACGTGCGTGACATGAATCTGCCCCTGCCACCGACCGGAAGTTGCGATGCGCAGGAAGAAGCCGAACAGCATTGCCCTTACGAACTGGCTTCGGCTCGCGACGGCAGCTCAGAAGGACTCAGCTACGTCGCCGGCGAAGGGGCGATCGCCACCGGACGCGTGGCGCTCAACGCCAGTGGCCGTGAGGTCGCGTTCGTCGTACGTGGCGCGTCGGATCTGAGCAGCGCCAAGCCCGGAGAACTGACAACGCCGCCGCTCCAAGTCGCGGTGCGCTACCTCGACAGGCACGAAACGGTGCTCGTCAGCGCAGAACGCGAAATTGCCACAGGGTCGATGACCGGGCGGCCGGTTGTGGGCGGGGCCGTGACGCCGAGCCTGCAAATGATGACGCAGGCGGCGCTGGCACTCCCGGGCGCGGCGATCAGTGGTGATGGCACCACCGTCGCTTGGCTTGGAGCACACATCCCGGCGCAGGCGCCCACACTGGCGGACGAACGCCGGCAGATTGAAGTCGACGACGAACACGCCGGCACCGACGAAGCCTACGACGAGCCGCTATGGCGGCGAGTTTCCGATGGTGCGGACGCTCCGATCCGGCGCATGATCGGCGGAGGCGATCCGCTCGAGCCCGGCTGTCCGCCCGAAGGCACGCTTGAAGTCCCGGCGTGCCACGGGCCATATCTGAATCTGCTCAGCTCGCATTGGTCAGGCGAGCAGAACCATTTCGGTTGGCTCGGACTCACATCCCTTTGCGACGGCACCCCTCAGCTCAGCTACGACGGCTGGGACGCCGCGCTGATCGGCGACCCGGACGGCAGCTCGAATCTGTATCTGGTCAACATGGACGAAGGGCTCGATCGCGATCAGGCCGTGCGCCAACTCACGCGGGAGGTGCCCGTCGCCGGCCTCGAAGTCCCCGGCGTGCTCTCCCAATACGTACCGGGAGCAGGTGAGATCGAGGACGTTGCGATCGCTCCTGGCGGCGAGAAGATCGCGTTTTCCACCCAACGCCAACAGTTCCCACTCGCTCCACCCAACTACACCGAAACGCCTCCCGCTCAGCTTGGCGTGGCCGAGCTCTACCAGATCGACTTGACCGGCGAATCGCTCGTGCGAGCCACGCACGGCCCGGACGCGTCCGCATCGGAGCAGGTCGGCGTCTTTGGCTACGCGCCGGCAAAGGGAGCAACGAACCCCTCATACAGCGCCGATGGCCGCACGCTCGCGTTTGCGGACACCGCTTCAAACCTCGTCTTCGGCGACGCCAACGACGCGAGCGACGCTTTCACCGTTCTCGACGAACCGGCCGTGGCACTACCAGGGCCTGTCGACATCGGCCCGCCGCCGGTGAGCTTGGAACCGCCCCGTGCGCAATGGCGTCTGAGCGTTGTCCCGGTCCTGCGCGCAGATGGAAGCGTGATGCTCGACGTTGACGTGCCCGGCGCCGGGAAGCTCTCGGCCTCGGCATCCGCGACCGTGCCGGTGCTCGTGCGCGGCACCGGGCGCTCGTCGAGAAAGCGTCACCCCGCTCGTAGGGCTCGACGCCGCCCTCGCAGCGTGTTGGCGCTCAGAAGCATTGCCGCGGCGCACACGTCTGTCCGCTCGGATGGTCTAGTCGGGCTAGTTGTAAAGGTGTCAGCCGGCTATTCCAAGCTGCTGAGCACCAAGGCGGGTATCTACGCGACGCTTCATGTCTCCTTCAAAGGCCCCGGCGGCCCTGCGCTAACACAGTCGTTGGCATTGTCTTTGCACAGGATCGCCAAGCGCCGGAGCCGTCAATGAGGATCGCGCGCTTCGCTCGCGTCGCTGTCACGGCTACCGCGATATTGACACTGCCAACGATCGCCGCGCATGCCGCCGCTTGGCGCTCGGCGCAGCCACCGCCGCTGGCGCCACCGCCGGGCCAACCCCCGCTCGGCACGCCCGTTGCGCTCGGTCACATCGGCCAGATCAGCTTCTGGGCGCCCAATCGCGGACTGCTGATCACGGCGGGCACCGAAGCCGAAGGCGGGCCAGTCCCCGCTGGTCTCTACTACTACAACGGTGTGTCCTGGCGCCAGCTCTCGACGGTCTGTGGCGGCACCGAAGGGCGAATCGCGTGGGCCGGTCCGGACGAGTTCTGGACGATCTCCGATCAACAGGCAGGGCAGCAGGGTGTGTTCGGCCAGGGTGCGAACCTGTCTCTGTGCCACTTTCTGGACGGTCGGGTCGTTGCTTCATACGCCGAGCCGATCGGTCTCGCCAACTCCTATCAGCCCATGTATGCAGCCGTGTGCTCCGGTCCCGGCGACTGTTGGTTCGGCGGTGAACGGTTGCCGGCGGGCGCAAACAGCGGCGCCTTTCACCTGCATTGGAATGGACAGGCGCTTACACCGCTGCCATCGCTCGAAGTGCCAGAACCACAGCTCGAAGACCCCTCGCAACCGGTCGTCTCGATGGCTTTCTACAAGAATCATCTGTACGAGAGTGTGCGGATCGAAACTCTCGAATCGGGCGAACAGCCGTTTTTGATCCACAAGATCGTCGAAGGATCGAGCAAACCGTTCGTGTCGTTGCTGCTGGAAGGCCCGCCGGGCGAAGCGTTCGCCGGTGGTCAAGGCCCCTTTCAGCTCAGCGCCGACGCCGGCGAACTGTGGGCCGTGGGCAGCTCGGGTGGCGCTCAGATGACTGCATTGTTACTGAATGCCGCCGGGCAGTTTCAGCAGGTCAAGCTCCAAGACCCAGCCAAAGCACTGACGGAAGAGTCGCTGGGGGGCCTGGCGGCCGAGCCCGGCAGCGAAGACGCCTGGGTGTCGCTCGATCCGGACAATGGCTCGGAAAGCGGCAGCGGCGCGGCCGGCGGACTGACACGCGTGACGCGCATTCACGCGGACGGCACGGTCGACTCGCCGGATTTGCTCCCGCAAAGCGGCGAAGGCATAGCCCACAAGGGCGTGGCCGGGGCAATCGCCTGCCCCGCCTCCGGTGACTGCTGGGTCGCAAGCAGCAGGGGTTGGCTGTTTCACCTCGGCGGGGATTACGGTGAAGATGACGACCCCTACTTCCAAAGCCTGATCACCTACCGTCCGCACGACGCAAGCATTCCGTTCCAGGCGCCTGAAAACTTCCCTGAAGATAATTCAGGCGCCAATCCGCCGACGCTGCCGCCCTTGCAGGCACCGCCGTTGGGAGAAACCGCGAGCAAGGTTCGCGCGCCGCTTTTCTCCCACGTAAAGGAGAGGCTCGTGCGAGGCGACACACTCGCGCTCTCTTTCACCCTCACTACGCGCTCGCGCGTTACGCTCCTTGCCCTGCGCGGCCGACGGTCGATCGCTCACACCGCAACGCGTGTGCTGGTGCGCGGTCGACATACACTGAAGCTGCGATTGCGGCGGCAATCCTGGCCGACGAAGCTCGACCTGCGGGTACGCGCACTGGGTCCGGTTCCGTTCCTCGCCGCCGGCTCAGGCGGAGAAGAAACGGCCGGCGGCCCGACCGCCGTGACGACCTCGGTGCGTCGGCGATAACGCGGAGGCGCGCAAGCCTACTAGTGGCTTGTGCTCACCTTGCTCGCTGCGTCGCGTAGGCGGGCTCGCCGCCACGCCTGCGCAGTCCCACCCCAGCCACCAGCGCGATCAGGAGGAGCCCAAGCGCCCACGCTGGCGCCGGGCCTTCTTCATGCGGACGGTAAGCGCTCATGTGATGGACGTGCTGGATGGCCCTCTCCTGCTCCTCTTCGCGCTCGGCGACGCTCACCTGCTGTGAGACCGGGCTCTGCGATGGCACCTGTGCACCGCCCGACGGGGGTGTGGGTCGGCCGGCGCTCGGCGCGGGTGGGGGCGTGAGCGCTATCAACGGGAACAGTTGTGCCTGGGGCACCGGCACCGCCGGCAGGGCTGTGATCGGTGCCTTTGCGCTCGGGGGCACGAGCGGGATTGGAGCGGGCGGCGGTGGCGGTGGCGGCAGTGTCGAATTGGGAACAGGCGAGGGCGATGGCGCCGGCGCCGGCAGCGGCACAGGCAGCCCCGCTTCGCGCACAGCTGCCGGAGGGTGGTGCAGCGGGGCGGTCCCGCATGGCTGCTCGACGCTGCCGGAGAGGATCGTGACCGGGACCGAAGCAGACAAGCCGCCCGCATGTACCGTGATCGTCGTGGTGCCTGCGTTATAGGCGCAGAACAGGCTGGGCTGCGGGGAGGAGACAACTTCGCGGTGTTCGTTGAGCCGCTGCCCGGCGGTGTTTTCCTCAAAGCGCCCGCTTGCCGTCAGTGCGCCGGTGATCCCTCTTGGTTCGTCGGGGATCGGCTTGCCGTTTGCCCCCTGCAGCACTGTCGTCCCTTCCGGTGAGGCAGGGTCGGCCTCGACGAACTGGCCGATGTCCGGGTTAGAGGAGGTGAACGTGTATTCAGGGAACAGCCCGGTGGCGCAGGCCTGACCCTGGCACGGGTCGGGGATTGGAATGTAAGGATCGGGCTTGAAGTCGCAGGACGTAGATGCCT
>DASTPN010000052.1:0-3899 GCA_035719985.1 Solirubrobacteraceae bacterium
ACAGGTGGAGGCGACAGCGCCTTGGCAACCGCCACGCCGTAGACGTCAGGCTTCTGCTCCTCTGCCCGCCCCTGCAGCGCCCGTGCGTTGGGCGGCGCCCAGGTGCGCAGGAACTCACACTTTCGACCGTTCGCCTCGAGCAGCGTCACCTCGCGCTTCGGCAGCGCGTGCGCGATCGGAATGCCCGGAACCCCGCCACCGGAGCCGACGTCGACGATCGGTCCCGGGAAACCCGCCACGATCTCCACGCCACGGAGGGAGTCGTCGAGGAGCGCTCGACGCGCCGATTGAACGTCCTTGATCGCGGTGAGGCCCGGCGTGGCGACGAGTGCAGCCAGCCAGCGGCTCAGCCGCTCGTCCGCGTCAACGCGCCGGGGGAAAGGAGCCACTCATGCAGGGCGGACGACGACGAAACGGTTCGGCTCGGTGCCTTCGCTCGTCGTCTCCACGCCGTCGAACTCCTTCAAGCGCAGGTGCACGACCTTGCGCTCGACGGCGGTCATAGGCTCCAGCTCGACCGGCTCACGGTCGGCGAGTGCGCGCTCGGCAGAGCGAACGGCGAGCGACTCCAGGGTGGCGCGCCGGCGCTCCCGGTAGCCGGCAGCATCGACCACGACCTCCTTGCGGTCCTCGGGGTGCCGCCGCCACATGATGGCGTTCGCAAGGTACTGGACCGCATCGATCGTCTGCCCGTGCCTGCCGATCAGCATCCCGAGATCCGGCCCGGTGCACGAAGCGATGATCGCGTCGTCCTCTTCGGCGAGATCGATCCTTGCCGACACTCCGATGCCTTCGACGATCCGCGTCACGAGCACGCGCACCTCGGACGCAAGGTCGGTCTCGTTCGCCGGCTCCGCCCTTGCCACCTCGTCAGTCGAGACGCGGGCGATTACGCGGGCGGGCGTGAAGCCGACGCCGAGCAGGCCCCGTTCGCCCTCGGTCACGACCTGGAAGTGCACCGCTGATTTGTCGACGCCCGGGTGCTGCTTCTCCAGCTCTCGGAGCGCCGCCCACTTGGCTTCGCCCACCGTCTCGCCTGCCGCCTCGACCTCGAGCTCCATCAGCGGCGGGCCTTCTTCTTGCGCTTCACCCGCCGCGGCTGGCCGCTGCTCGCCGGCTTCGGCGGCTCGGCCGAAGCAACTGCCTGCGCCTCGGCGGGTTGAGCGGCCTTCGGCGGCGTGCGCGAGGTCCGTCTCTGCGGCTCCGGCGCAGCCATCTTCGGGATGAGGCGTCGCGTGATCAGGCCCTGGCCGACCGTCCAGAGGTTCGTCGTCATCCAGTACAGCACCAGTCCGGTGGGGAAACGGATGATGAACGGGATGAACGCGAAGGGCAGGATCATCATCAGCACCCGCTGCGACTGCTGCATCGTCCCCGACATGAAGTACGTGGACGCGAACTGGCTGGCCACGTAGACCGTGATCAGTACCCACCCGGACCAGTGGGCATTGGCATGCTGCGCGATGTTGGGCACGAAGTGCAGCCAGGAAAGGTCGCCCGGCGGCGGATGCTTCGCGAAGTGCCGCAAGGTGTAGAAGAGGCCGATGAAGATCGGCAGCTGCGCGAGCAGCGGCAGGCATGACGCTGCCGGGTTGATGTTGTTCTCCTTGTAGAACTTCATCAGCTCTTCGTTGAGCTTCTGGCGGTCGCCCTTGTACTTGCGCTGGATCTCCTTCATCTGCGGCGCATGCGCCTGCATGTTCTGCATCGAGTGGATCTGCTTGACCGTCAGGGGGACCAGCAACATCCGGACGATGATGGTCAGGCCGACGATCGCCCAGGCCCAGGGGAGACCCAGCGTGTGGAGCCCGTTGAGGATGTGTCTGAGGAGATCCTCGAGTGGGGTGAGAATGCCGCCGACGATCACGTGAACACCTTCTGGTCGTGCGCGTAATCGACGCCGCCGCGGCTCCATGGATTGCAGCGGAGCAGGCGCCACACTGCCAGCACGGTGCCCTTGAAGAGCCCGAACTCCTTGAACGCGTCGATCGCGTACTGGGAGCACGACGGGTGGTACTTGCACTGGTTCTCGCCCGCACCCAGGAGCGGCGCCAGCGTGAAGCGATACGCCCAGACGGCGGCAACTCCGGCGTACCTTATGTACCTCACGTCGGAAGGCCCCACTTCAGCGCTGACGGTCGGCGGCGCCTCACGCAGCCGCCTTGGACAGAACCTCGTCGACGCGCTCCTCGAGCCAGTCGAACCCGTTCGAGACGACCGCCTCGGGCAGCCCCGGCCGGACGATCAAGACGTAGTCGCGGTCCGCCGGCAACCGGTCGAGGCGGGCGCGCCACACCTCTCGGAGCTGCCGCTTGATTCGATTGCGGACCACGGCGTTGCCTGCGGCTCGCGGCACCGCCAGCCCAAGCCTCGGCTCGCCCAGATCGCTCTCACGCTCGAACCAGTACAGCACGAGGAACCGCGTCGAGGTCGAGCGGCCCTGACGGTAGACAGCGTCGAAGTCTCGCGAGCGAGAGAGGCGGTTCCTACGTTGCACGGCTCTTGTGACGGCTACGCGGAGAGGCGCTTCCGGCCTCGCGCCCGGCGGCGCTTGAGGATCGCACGGCCCGCGCGCGTCGCCATGCGCGCGCGAAAGCCGTGCTTGCGCTTCCGCCGTCGAACGTTGGGCTGGTAGGTGCGTTTCACGAGGTTGAAGAGGAAGAAAAGTGCCCCGAATCGAGGCGTGGCGGGCCAGTATAGATGAGCGTCGGTGCACAGAGTTATCCACAGCGTCGTGAAGGTGAAGTGCCTCCAAATATGACGAACCGTCACGCTTCCTCCACAGGTGTGGAGAGCAATGTGGAGTCGAAGAAAACCCTGCAAATCGGCTACATTTCATCCCCAGTTTCCACCCGTTGTAGGTGCGGAAGGACGCTGCTATGCTCGCCGCTCCCTTGAGCCGGAGAGGAGTGGTAGCGCGGCGTGGATCGCCCAATTGAGCTGACTGCGGAGAGCCTGTGGAACGAGGTCGCCGGTCGGCTCAAGGGGGCCCTCAACGAGACCACGTACCGGACCTGGTTCGCGGAGGCCGACGGCGCCGAGCTCTCGGACGACGCCTTCGTCCTCGCGGTCCCGAACGACTTCACGCGCGAGTGGATAGAGGGGCACTTCCTGGGCCTGATCGGGGCCGCAGTTCGCGACGTGACGGGCCAGGAGCGGCGGGTTGCTCTGACCGTCACCGAGCGGATCCCAGCCGACATGCCAATTCCAGCCGAGGCCCCAAAGCGCGCCGGCGCCGCCACGGTGGACACCGGCATGAACCCGAAGTACACCTTCGACCTGTTCGTCATCGGGTCCTCGAACCGCTTCGCGCACGCCGCTGCGCTCGCGGTCGCCGAAGCGCCGGCCCAGGCCTACAACCCGCTGTTCATCTATGGCGGCACCGGTCTCGGGAAGACGCACCTGATGCAGGCGATCGCCCAATACGTCGCCGAGCACTCGAGCGACCTCTCGGTCCGGTACGTGACCAGCGAGACCTTCATGAACGACTTCATCAACTCGCTCCGCGACAAGCGCATCGAGGGGTTCAAGCAGCGCTACCGCACCTATGACCTCCTGCTCGTGGACGACGTGCAGTTCTTCGAGCACAAGGAGCGCATTCAGGAGGAGTTCTTCCACACCTTCAACTCGCTCTACGAGGCGGGGTCGCAGATCGTCATGTCCTCGGACCGGCCGCCTCGCGACATCGCCACGCTCGAGGAGCGCCTGCGCTCGAGATTCGAGTGGGGCCTCATCACCGACGTCCAGCCGCCCGACCTCGAGACGCGCATCGCGATTCTGCGCAAGAAGGTGAAGACCGACGGGATCCACGTCCCGGACCCACAGGTGCTCTCGTTCATCGCCTCGCGGATCTCCACCAACATCCGGGAGTTGGAGGGAGCGCTCACGCGAGTGGTTGC
>DASTPN010000053.1:0-5166 GCA_035719985.1 Solirubrobacteraceae bacterium
CATCGCGCTGAAACGGCTGGCGGAAGCGCCCACTGCCGCAGCTTGCGGGTCGGTGTAGACGACGCGGGGAACGGCCTCGTAGTTGGCCTTACGGGGCTCACCGAGGATGTTCGCGGCGACCACCTCGCCCTGATACTTGCCGACGTGGGTCAAAGGCCAGAGGCCGTTCACGTCGCCGATCGCCCACAGACGCTCGCCTGCGCGCAGGTGCGCGTCGACTGGAACGCCATGGGCATCAGCCTCGACGCCGACGGTCTCGAGCCCCAGCCCCAGCACTCGCGGGCGCCGCCCGGTGGCGACGAGCAGTCGGTCACCGCGCAACTCCCGCCCGTCGTCGATCTCGAGGACGTAATCCTCTCCCTCGCGGCGTGAGGTGGTCGCGTTCGCGGACAGGACGAGCTCGATGCCTTCGCGGCGTAGCACCTCTCCGAGCGCCTCACCCAACGATGCCGGCTCGCGCGCGAGTACGTGCTCGGCCATCTCGATCACCGCCACCTCGCCGCCGAGCCGACGAACGGTCTGCGCCATCTCCACGCCGACCGGCCCGCCGCCCAGGATCAACAGTCGCCGCGGAACGGCCTTCATCGACGTCACCTCGCGGTTGCTCCAGACGCCGTCGAGCTCGCGCAATCCCGACACGGGCGGCACGACCGGATCGGCGCCGTTCGCAAGGACCACGTGAGCGGCGGTGTGCCGTACGCCGTCGACCTCGACGACGCCCGGGCCGGCGAGGCGTCCGTTGCCGCGCAACAGGTCGATGCCACGATCGGCCAACCAGCGCTCCTGACCGGCGTCGGAGTAGTCCGAGACGATGAAGTCACGCCACGCGAGCGCCTCCTGTACATCGACGTCGGCGCTCGCGGCGGCCTCGCGCGCCCCGTGAACCGCCTCGCCCGGCCGCAGCAGCGTCTTCGAGGGGATGCAAGCCCAGTAGGAGCACTCTCCTCCCACGAGCTCCCGCTCCACGACCGCCACACGCAGGCCGCCCTCCGCGAGCGCGCCCGCACAGTGCTCACCCGGCGAGCCGCCACCGAGCACGATTACGTCATAGTCACTGCTCACCTCGACAGCTCCTCAGCGACCTGGGAGGCGCGTCGTGATCTCCTGCAGCAGCCAGCCGTTGCCATCTGGGTCGCTGAACGCGGCGAACGATCCGTAGGTCCCGCGGTCTGGCGCCAGCCCAGACACACGGCCGGGGTCGTGGAAGCGAGCGCCCAGCGCCTCCTCGTGGAATACCTCGCCCACATCCACGCCGCGTGCCAGCAACTCCTCACGCGCAGCCTCGATGTCGGGGACGGCGAGGTACAGGCTCTGGGCCGAGCCGGGCGCGGCCGACGTGATGTTCCTGCCAAATTGGATCGAACACACGGAGCCCGGTGGGGTGAACTGGACGAGGCGAAGATCCTCGCCGCGGGTAACGTCGGCGTCGAGTCTCCAGCCGAGGCGTGCGTAGAACTCCTTCGCCTCCTCGACAT
This sequence comes from Solirubrobacteraceae bacterium, assembly GCA_035719985.1. Classification (GTDB taxonomy): domain Bacteria; phylum Actinomycetota; class Thermoleophilia; order Solirubrobacterales; family Solirubrobacteraceae; genus Palsa-744. Next base: position 1,476 of record DASTPN010000053.1, read on the forward strand.
CCGAGACCGGCAGAACCACCACCTCGAGCTTGAACTCCCCGGCCTGGACATTGCTCATATCGCCTCCACGCTCCCCTCGGGTCGCGCATACTCTCCTCTCATCCGAACAGAAGTCAAGGTCGTCCTGCGCGGCGCGTGCCGAGTCTGGCGGGGTGAGCAGCGAACTTGCTTTCGGTCGCCTTGTAGGCATCCGCATGACACAGGATTGATGCCAGACATCAAAACCGGGTATGTAATGCCACCATGAGCAGCGTCGTCGTGAGCAACAACGGGAAGGTCGCGATCATCACCGGCGCCTCGCAGGGAATCGGTGCGGGCCTCTCGAAGGCATACCGCGATCTCGGCTACGTCGTGATCGCGACCGCTCAATCGATCGGGCCGTCTGAGGACTCCGGCATCGTCGCTGTCGAGGGCGACATCGCAGACCCCGACACTGCGCAGCGCGTCGTGGACGCGGCGATTGAGCGCTTCGGTCGGATCGACACCCTGATCAACAACGCTGGGATCTACATCGGCAAGCCCTTCACGGAGTACACGCTTGAGGACTTCAACGCCCTAGTCGCCGTCAACCTCACCGGTTTCTTTCACATGACGACGCATACGATCAAACACATGCTCGACCAGGGCCGTGGGCACGTGGTAAATGTCTCAACGACGCTCGTTGAGCAGGCGGATAGCGGCCGACCAGCCGCTCTGTCAGTCCTGACCAAGGGGGGCCTGGTCGCGGTCACCAAATCGCTTGCGATCGAGTATGCCTCCCGTGGCCTACGGGTAAATGCCGTCTCTCTGGGCGTAATCAAAACGCCGACTCACGACGCGAGTTCCTACGCCGGGATGGGCGCGTTGCACCCCGTCGGTAGGGTGGGCGAGATCGAGGATGTGGTCGGCGGAGTCCTCTATCTCGAGTCGTCACCCTTCGTGACCGGAGAGGTCTTGCACATCGACGGCGGCCAGAGCGCCGGACACTGACGAATTCATTCCAATAATGGAGGTCACTATGAGCAACATCGCCGAGGAGATGGTCGTGGCCCACTTCATCGTCTCAGATGATGTCGAGCGTTCTCGCCGCTTCTACACCGACGTGCTTGGCGGCAAGACGGTCATCTCCGGCGAGGCGGGTGACGAGGTGACATACGTCGCGCTGGCCAACACCTGGATCATCATCAACGTCGGCGGAGGTCCAACTGACGACAAGCCGACCGTCACGCTCGAGACCCAACCTGACCCGGATCGGGTGAGTAGCTTCCTCAACATCCGGGTTGCGGACATCCAAACCGTGTACGCCGAGTGGAGCGCCCGTGGTGCTCAATTTCTGACACCGCCGAAGCAGCACGAGACCGAGATCCGCTGCTACATACGCGATCCCGACGGCTACATCATCGAGGTGGGTCAAACGACTCTGGCCAGAGGTTGGCGTCCGCCGTCTTGATCACCCGCATCACTTGGGCGCGTCGAGGTTAGGGACAAGTACGATCATGTCGATCACGGGCTTTGCCGCTAGCCCAGGGACAGCGGTGGAGCCGAAATGGTGTATTTCCGCACCGTCAAGCAGCGGTGTGAGCCGTTCGCGCTCGACAGCGAAAATGACAGGCCAAACAGAGTCGTACTCGACTATCTCAACCGCGGTGTCCAGCACGCCCGCCCGTGCGAGATCTTCTGTTGCGCTCTGTTGACGATCGGAGGACGGCATCAGCGTCGTCGCAAGGCGGCGTAGATCAGTCGTGTAGACGCCACGGCGGGTCGATCCGATTCTCGCCTGCGTGGAAGATGAAGACGCGGTGCCCGTCGGGGTCTAGCAGGATCGCCTCACGCCATAGGTACGGTTGATCTACCGGGTCACACACAAACTCGAACCCGGCACGCTTGAACCGGTCCACTGCACTATCGACATTCCCGACCTCGAAGTGGATGCTCGCCGAGCCTTCCGGGACGCGATCTGTGCGGTGAAGCGAAAGCGTCGTGTCACCCTCAGGCGCGAGCAACCGCGCGTAATCGGGATAGTCGGCAACGATCTGCCTCAAGCCGAGTCTTCTGTAGAAGCCCGCCGAACGCTCAACGTCGCTTGAGGGAAGCGTGATGTGGTTCAATCGCATCCTTGCTCGACAATACAATCGTCAATCAGATCGCATACCCGGCTCCACTGAGCCAAATCTGGCTCTGAACCTATAAAGCGGCGGACGGGCTTCGAACCCGCGACCTCAAGCTTGGGAAGCTTGCGCTCTACCAACTGAGCTACCACCGCGCTGACGCCAGATATTACGCCCCTGCGAGGCCCGCGCCGTCGCATCTCCCACACCCGGCGCAATACGCTGCAAGCGATGACCCGCAAGCGCAACCCAGTAGTCCCCGTGGCCGTCGGGCTCGCCGGCGCCGCCCTGATTGGGCTGCTCGTCTACGGCATCGCCACCCGTTCCCCCAGCAGAACCCTCGACGACGCGATTGCCTCGGGCATCCACCCGCCCGCACCCTCCTCGACCCAAACCCTGCAATTGCTGGGCGCCCCGGGCAGCCGCTCGCTCTCCTCCTACGCCGGCCACGTGGTCGTCTTGAACTTCTGGGCCTCCTGGTGCGAACCGTGCCGCGAAGAGGCGCCGCGGCTGGAGCGGCTGGAGCGCCAACTCACGCGCCACGACGCGACCGTCCTCGGCGTCACCTACAAGGACGCGGCATCTGACTCGGAGAGCTTCATCCGCCAGTACCACCTCACTTATCCCAACCTGCGCGACGAGAGCGGCGAATTCGCGCATGCCTTCGGCACCGATGCTCTGCCTGAGAGCTTCATCCTCGACCGCCGCGGGCACATAGTCGCAATCTCACGCGGAGAGGCCGGCGAACCTTTCCTGCAACGAGCCCTGTCATTGGCCGAGAGCTCATGACCGCCGCCCGCCTGAGATACCTCGCGACTGCGGCTTGCTGCCTGACGCTTGCGCTGCCAGCGAGCGCAGTGGCGATGGGCGCCGCTCTCGCGCCCCAGACGAACCTGCCGACGATCGAACGGCAGGTTATGTGCGTCACCTGCAAGATTCCGTTGAACGTCGCCGAATCGGCTCAGGCCAGTCGCGAGCGGGTCCTCATTCGCGGCTTGATCGCCGAAGGACGCAGCGAAGCGCAGATCAAGCGCACGCTGGTCGCCGAATACGGCCCGGCGGTGCTGGCGCTGCCGAGCGCCAAAGGCTTTGACCTGGCCGCCTACCTGGTCCCCGCCGCGGTCGTGCTGGCGCTGGTCGCCCTGCTGGCGGTGCTGCTGCCCGGATGGCGGCGCAGAGCGCGCGAGCAGCGAGCACGCAAAGACGAGGCTCCGCGCCTGAGCGCAAGCGACGAGGCGCGCCTGCAGGCCGACCTCGAGCGCTTCGACTGAACACGCGCTAACCGAGCCGGCCGAGCTCTACATCTCGAGCGGTGCGCCGACCCCGAGCAGGCCCAGCGCGGCCGCGAGCGTGCGCATCGAGGCGACACACAGCGCCAGCCGCTGCGATTCCAGCTCGTCTGACTCGGCGCCAAGCACGCGGCAGTCTCGGTAAAAGGCGGTGAACCGCTGCGCCAGCAGCAGCGCGTAGGCGGCGATCCTGTGCGGGCCCCTCCTCTCGGCGGCTGCCTGCACCTCACCCGGGAAGGCCAACAGCTCCTTGATCAGCTCCCGCTCGCTTGGATCCATCGCCTCGCCGTCGCGGGCGATGTTGGCCTCGGCGTC
>DASTPN010000054.1:0-18858 GCA_035719985.1 Solirubrobacteraceae bacterium
CCACCGCGTGGCTGGATTGCCGGTCGCGGTGGCAGGGAACGTCGGCGCAGCGCTCAGCGGCTTTGTGGGTGGACTGGAACCGCGAACGATCGTCGCCTGCGAGGCGTCCTCGTTCCAGCTCGAGGATGCAGTCGAGTTCGCGCCGGAGGTGGCGGTGCTGCTGAACGTCGCGCCCGACCACCTCGACCGTCACGGGACGCTCGAGACCTACACGCAGGCCAAGCTTCGGATCTTCGCCGAGCAGCGAGCCGAGAATGTCGCCGTGCTGCCGCTTGGACTGGACGTCGGACCGATACCGGGGGCGGCACGGCGCGTGCGCTTCGGCGAGGGTGCGGATGTGGAGCTGGCTGTGGTGGAGGGTGCGCTGTACTGGCAGGGAGAACGGCTTCTCGATGCGCGCGAGATCGGTATTCCGGGTCGCCATAACCTCGATAATGCGATGGCCGCCGCTGCCGCCTGCCTGGCGCGTGGCGTCGATTCAGCCGCTGTCAGCGAGGGGCTGCGCACATTCCCGGGCGTGGCGCATCGCTTGGAAACGGTCGCCACCCGCGATGGAGTGGGCTTTGTCAACGACTCGAAGGCCACGAATGTCGCCAGCGCACTGGTCGGGGTGAAGGCAAGCGCCGGCCAAACGGCCAACATTCATCTGATTCTCGGTGGTCTGGATAAGGGTCAGGACTTCACGCCGCTGGCCGCGGAGGTGGCGGGGGCCTGTCGTGCGGTGTATCTGATCGGTCGGGACGCAGGCTTGATCGCTCAGGCCCTGGCGGGGGTCGATGTTCCCGTAAACGAGTGCGGGACGCTCGAGCGGGCAGTCGAGCAGGCCGCGGGCGCGGCGCGCAGCGGAGATGTCGTGCTGCTCTCGCCGGCCTGCGCGAGTCTCGATCAGTTCGTCGACTACGAAGCTAGGGGAGATCGATTCAAAGAACTGGTCGCTGGGCTCGGCTGAGAGCTTTAGAGGCATCGGCGGCTTTACGTCGAAGTCAGCCCTGATGCCAGCAGCGGCGGCCGCACGGCGAGGAAAGGCGCAAACCCGTAAGGGCAGCAAGGCGTCGCGCAAGGCCATAACGCTCGAGTACAACCTGCTGATCACCGCCACTCTCTGCTTGCTCGCGCTTGGGGCGGTGATGGTCTACAGCTCCTCCTCGGCAGCCAGTGTGCTCGCGGGGCACGGCAGTGGCGCCTCTTACCTGATCAAGTTCGTCCTCTACGGTGCGCTCGGGCTGGTCGCGATGCGCTATCTGGCCCATGACGGGCTCGCCCGTGTGCAGACACTGGTCGGGCCGTTGCTGGCCCTCTCGTTCGTGCTCGTGCTTGCCGTCCACATCCCCCACGTGGGCGTCAGCGTCAACGGCGCCAAGCGCTGGCTGGGGGCCGGGCCGTTGCAGTTCCAGCCTTCCGAGCTGCTGAAGATCGCGCTCGTCCTCTACGGCGCCGCGCTGCTAGCGCGCCGCCCCACGCGCGTGAACGACCTGCGTGACCTGGCCAAACCGCTGCTGGCGGTCGTCGGCGCCGCCTGCCTGCTAGTGGCCACCCAGCCGGACATCGGCACCGCGATGATCATCGCCTTCACCTGCTGTGCACTGCTGGTGGCCGCGGGTATTCCTCGGCGCAACCTGGCGATCATTCTCGGCTGCGCATTCGCTGTGGTGGCGCTGTATGCGATCGCGCGGCCCTATGCGCGGGCGCGACTCACCTCCTTCCTGAACCCGTGGGCGCACGCTTCCGGCAGCGGCTTTCAAGCCGTGCAGGGCCAGATCGCGATCGGCTCGGGTGGTCTGTTCGGCGTTGGCCCTGGTCAGTCGGTGCAGAAGATCTTCTATCTGCCCGAGGCGCACACCGACTTCATCCTCGCCGTGATCGGCGAGGAGCTTGGCGTCATCGGCATCTCCGCCGTGCTGTTCCTCTACGGACTGATCGCCTATGCCGGCCTGCGCGCCGCCAAGGCCGCCCGCAGCCTGCACAGTGCGCTGGTCGCTGTGGGCATGACCTCGCTGATCGTCTCCCAGGCGCTGCTCAACGTGTTTGCCGTGCTAGGACTGGCTCCGCTGACAGGCGTGCCACTGCCGCTGGTCTCCTACGGGTCGAGCAGCATGATCGTCACGCTTGCCGCAATGGGCCTGTTGCTGAACGTCGCCGGCGGCGGCAGCGTGCACGTGCGCGCGATCAGCACTCCGACGCGGAGGCGTGCGCGTGCCGACACGCCGCCGCGCGAGCAGGCAGGATTGGGCCGTGAGCAGCGAGCACAAGCGATTCGCGATAGCCGCCGGGGGGACGGCCGGGCACGTGGCGCCGGCGCTCGCGGTGGCAGACGCGCTGCGGGCTGAAGGCGCCCAGGTCACCTTCATCGGCGGTGAGCGCGCCGAGGTCGAGCTGGTGCCGGCCGCCGGCTATCCGCTGCAGCGGATCTCGGTGGAAGGGCTCGCGCGCCGCAATCCGCTGCGTGCCGCGCGCGCGCTCGCCAAGGCTGTAAGAGCGTTCTGGCGCTCGCGAGCGCTGCTTGGAGAAATCCGCCCGGATGCGGTGATGGGGGGTGGCGGCTACGTGGCGGGTCCGGTCGGCCTTGCGGCTGTCAGTCGGCGTATCCCACTGGTGCTGACCGAGGCCGACAGTCACCTGGGGATCACCAACCGGCTTCTCGCTCGCTTCGCGCGGCGTATCTGCCTGGCCTTTCCGATCGATGGGCGCGAGGGTCGGCGTTATCGCGTTACGGGACGGCCGATACCGGTCCCCGATGCCGAGCGTGGAGTCGCGCGGCAGCGGCTCGGCATCGGCGAAGGCGAGACGTGCGTGCTGGTGTTCGGTGGGTCGCTGGGGGCTCGCACGATCAATCGCGCGGCGATCGAGGCATTTGCGGAGGGTGATTTTCACGTGTTGCACGTGTGCGGGCGCCGCGACTACGGTGAGTGCTCGACACAAGCATTGCGGCGGGGTTATGACCTGCGCGAGTACCTGGACCTGGCGAGTTTCGCGGACGCGCTCGCGGCCAGCGACCTGGTCGTCGCTCGCGCCGGCGGCTCAGTGTTCGAGATCGCGGCGTACGGTCTGCCGGCGATTCTCGTGCCCTACCCGCATGCTGCCGCTGACCACCAGGCCGCCAACGCTCGCTGGATGGTGCAGGCAGGCGCGGCAATCGTCATCTCAGACGAGGAGCTGACGGGGCCGCGGCTGGCGCGCGAGGTGGCGGCGCTACTTGCCAACCCGGCGCGGCTGGCGACGATGGCCGCCGCATCGCGACGGTTGGCGCGGCCCGACGCCGCAGGTGAGATCGCGGGCGAGCTGATCAGAGCGGCCGCGTGATGGTTGAGCGCCTCATTCGCGGCGCCCGCGATGGAGGTCGTCGATGAGCTCGGCTAACCCCTGGGGCGACCGGCGCATCCACTTCGTCGGCGTGGGGGGTGCCGGGATGAGCGGCTATGCACGTGCGGCGCACGCGCTCGGCGCGAGCGTGACGGGCTCCGATCGCGCTGAGACGCCGTATCTGGCACGTCTGCGCGAGGAGGGTGTGCTCGACGCAGCGATTGGCCACGACGTTGCCAATTTGCCCGCCGGTGCAGGTGTCGAGGTCGTCCACTCCAGTGCCGTGTCGGCCGAGAACCCCGAGCGAGCAGCGGCTCGCGAGCGCGGGTTGCCGGATCGGCCGCGCGCCGAGCTGCTCGGCGAATTGAGTGCGCTGCGCCGTACGGTCGCCGTCGCCGGCGCCCACGGCAAGACGACGACCTCGGCGATGATCGTGCACATCCTGCGCGGCGAAGGGCTCGACCCGGGCTGGCTGATCGGCAGCTCGATCGGCGACGGGCTTGCCAATTCGCATTGGAGCGAAGGGGAGTGGTTGGTGATCGAGGCCGACGAGTCGGACCGCTCGATGCTCTCGCTACACGTGGAGGTCGCGGTGCTCACCAACGTCGAGCTCGACCACCACGCGAGATTTCGCTCGCTGGCCGAACTGCGTGAGGCGTTTGCCGAGTTTCTCTTGCGGGCCAGCGGCGCGATTGTAGTTTGGGACCGTCCGGACTTGTTGGCGCTGACAGCCAAAGCAGCAGCCAAGTTGATCGCCTACAACGACCCGAGGTTGCTGGAGGGCACCGAAGGCACTCGCTTTGCCTGGCACGAGCAGGAAGTGGCGCTCGCGGTCCCCGGCGCGCACAATGCGCTCAATGCGACAGCGGCGTTGGAGGCCGCCGTGCTCGCGGGGTCTGACGAGCGACGAGCGCCCGCCTGGCTAGCCGGTTTCACGGGCGCGGGACGGCGCTTTCAGCGGGTCGGCTTGACCACGGTCGGCGCCACCGTGATCGACGATTACGCACACCACCCGACCGAGGTGGCGGCGACATTGCAGGCGGCACGAACACAGTTGCCGAAGCGGTTGGTGGCCGTCTTCCAGCCGCACCTGTATTCACGAACGGCGATACTCGCCCGCGAGTTCGGTGCCGCTCTCTCGCGCGCCGATGCGATCGTGGTGCTCGACGTCTACCCGGCCCGTGAGCGCGCCGAGGATTTCCCCGGCGTCAGCGGCCTGACGATCGCGCGTGCCGTCACCGAACGCGCACACGGGCGGGAGGTGTTGTGGCTACCGGACTTCGCAAACGCCCGCGGAGTGCTTGCCGGCCTGCTGCGCGAGGGCGATTTGTGCGTCGTGATGGGCGCCGGTAACGTCGATGTGCTTGCACGCGAGTTGGTCGCATGAGCTCTCTGCCGGCGAGCGTGCGTGAAGCTTTCCCCCTGGCAGGGCTTGCCACCGTGCGCACCGGCGGCGCGGCTGAGTTGTTCGCTCGCGCAGGTAGCGAGGAACAGTTGGCCGAACTGCTGACCTGGGCTGCCGACGAGGGGGTAGCGGTGAGTATTGTCGGCTCGGGCTCGAACCTGCTCGTTGCCGACGAGGGGGTGGCGGGGCTGGTGCTCAAGCTCGATCGCGAGCTGGCAAAGATCGAACGCGACGGCGAGGCGATCGAGTGCGGGGGAGGAGCTCGGTTGCCGGCCGTGGCCGCAGAGGCGGCGCGGGCCGGGCTGGTCGGCATCGAGTTCGCAGTGAACATCCCCGGCACGGTTGGTGGTGCTGTGCGAATGAACGCCAACGCCTACGGTGGTCAACTGGCCAGCGTGATCGAGTGGGCGCAGGTGCTCAGCGCCGATGGCTCTTCGCGGCGTGCCCCCGCCCAACTCGGCTTTGGCTACCGCAGCTCCAACCTCAAAGCTGGGGAGATCGTCGCCCGCGCGAGGTTCGCGCTCGCCCCGTCAGACCCCGACGCCGTCAAGGCGACGCTCGCGGACATGCGTGCTCGCCGCCACGAGGCCCAACCACAGGGGATCAAGACATTCGGCTCCACCTTCAAGAACCCTGAGGATGCTCGCGCCGCAGGACGTACAGCCGGTCTGCTGCTCTCTGAGGTCGGCTGTAACGGCCTTAGCGTCGGTGGCGCTCGCTTTGCGCCCAAGCACGCCAATTTCATCGAGAACACCGGCTCGGCCACTACCGCGGATGTGGTTGCGCTGATGGCGGAGGGCCGCAGGAGGGTGATCGAGCGCTTTGGTGTCGAGCTCGAGCCGGAGGTTCAGACGCTCGGGAGCGTCCGCTTTCCCTGGCGCTCGTAGGCGCTCGTCGCCTCCTCCAGGACCGCGATCATCGCCGGTGTCGCCGGGCTCAATCGGGCGTCGGCAGGGGCGGCGGCGAACACCTGGCGCTGGGGGGGAGCGGGAGAGAGAGCCCTGATCGCGATGTCCTCGCGCACGACCGACAGCGCCAGCTCTGGGATCAGTGCGACGCCCACGCCCGCCGCTACCAGGCCCTGCACGGTCTGGTAGTCGTCGCTTTCAAATGCCACATTCGGCTCAAAGCCGGCCGCGTGAGCGCAGCGTACGACATGGCGCGCGCATGGGCTCTCGCGTGAGGTCTGCACCCACGCCTCGCCGCGCAGCTCCTGCAGACGCAGGTCGCTCTTGTTCGCAAGTGGGTGCTTGGCCGGCAGCGCCAGGTACATCGGATCGGCGAGCAGTCCAACCCGGCTGAGGGACTCCATCCCGTCGATCGGCTCGTCGAACTCGAACAGCAGCGCTAGGTCTAGTTCGCCCGCGCACAGGCGCGGGGCGATCTGCTCGGGCTCACCCTCAGCCAGTGTCAGTTCGATGTCAGGGTGCAAGGAGCGAAAGTTCGCGATCGCCAGCGGCATCAGCGTCGCCCCGGCGGTCGGGAACGAGGCCATCCGCAGGCGCCCGGCGCGTAGACCGGCGATCGCCTCAAGCTCGGCCTCGGCTGCCTCAAGACGTGCGAGGATGCCCTCGGCGTGCTCATAGAGCGCCTGGCCGGCGGCGGTCAGGCGCACGCCGCGCGCGTGGCGCTCGAGCAGCGTCATGCCCGCTTCGGCCTCGAGTGTCGCCACCTGTTGGGAGACGGCCGACTGGGTGTAGTTGAGCTGCTCGGCGGCGGCCGAGAACGAGCCGCTGTCCGCGACTTGAACAAGCACTCTAAGCCTGCCGACGTTGAGCATTAGCGCTCCTTATAGCTCAGATCAGGAGGTTGACTGGAGGCGGAGGAAGGTGTTGGGAACACTGTGATCGAAGCCAACTTCGAGAGTTAATCCGCAGATTCAAGGAGCGAGCAATGTCCAACATCATCATCTCTTACGACGGCACTTACAACGAGGACGACGCCGTGGCTCTGGGCAGCGTGTTCGCCCAGGCTGGCGCCGAGGTCTCACTGGCCTACGTCCGCCACGCACCTGAAGAGGAGACCAGCCGCGAGATCCTCGCCCAGCACGAGGCCGAAACGCTGCTCGGACGCGGCGCCGAGCTGCTCGGCGCCGCCGAGGTGCAGCGCCATGTCATCACCGACCGCTCCACGCCCGACGGGTTGCGCGCGCTGGCAGAGCGCACCGGCGCCGACGCAATCGTGTTTTGCTCGGACTCACACACCGCCCAGGGCCACATCGCCGTCGGCAACTCCGCCCGACGTCTGCTCAATGGGGGCAAGACCGCGGTGGCGATCGCACCGGCCGGCTTTGCCAAGAGCAGCAGCGGTGTGCACAACGTAGGCGTCGTCGGCGACGGCAGCGCTCACGAGACCGCCGAGGCGCTCGCCCGCGCGCTCAGCGCCTCGGTCGTCTCGGCTGACAGTCAGAGCGCGGATGTGCTGGTCGTAGGTTCGCGCCCGGAGGCCGAGCAGGGTCGCGTGTCGATCAGCGCCGCCAGCGAGAACCTGATCGAGAATGCCAGCTGCCCGGTGTTGGTCGTGCCGCAGGGTCAGGCCCTCTCCTTCGACGGCGCGCTGGCGAGAATCTAAGAGGGTTATCTGGTCCGGTAGTAACGGAGGAGCGCCTCGGCGAGGTCGAGCGCTCCTCCGAGCAGGTGACCGATCGGGCCCGTCCACAGCCAGGTCTCCAGATGGCGGGCTGTGCGCGCGGGCGCTGACATCACGGCGCACGGTATCGTGGCAGCCGTGTCCAGTACCGCAGCCCTGAAGACAACCGTCACCGAGCTGCCCGAATCGCGGGTGCGCGTTCAGGTGCAGGTCGCCCCCGAAGAGATCCAGACGAGACTTGAGAGCAAGGCTCGCCAGCTTGGGCGCGAAATGAAGATTCCAGGCTTTCGCCGCGGCAAGGTGCCGGCCCCGCTTGTGATCCAGCGGGTGGGGCGCGAGGCGGTGCTCGAGGAGGCCGTGCGCGACACGCTCGGCAACTGGTATGCCGACGCAATCGACTCGGCCGGCCTGGCCACGGTCGGAGACCCAAAGCTCGACCTGGCCGATCTGCCGGCGCAGGGGGCGGCGCTCGAGTTCTCGATTGAGATCGGTGTGTTGCCACGCGCCAGCCTCGGCCAGTACAAGGGGCTCGAGGTCGGGCGCCGCGAGGCGAACGTCGAGCAAGAGGCGATCGAGCAGGAGATCGACGGGCTGCGCGAGCGCCTGGCGCGACTTGAGACGATCGATCGTGCAGCGGCATCGGGCGACTTCGTGGTGGCCGATTACGTCGGCTCGATCGACGGCAAGCCTTTCGACGGCGGCGAGGGTCGCGACCAACTGGTCGAGCTTGGGTCGGGCAACTTGATCCCCGGCTTCGAGGAGGGCTTGACCGGAATGGCGGCCGGCGAGACGCGCTCGATCGATCTGGCATTCCCCGCCGACTACCCCAACGAGCAGCTCGCCGGCGCCGAGGCGACGTTCGCGGTCAGTGTCAAGGAGGTCAAGCGCAAGCAGCTGCCTGAGGTAAACGAGGATTTCGCCGTCGATATGGGTTTTGACTCGGTCGATGAGCTGCGCGATGACATCCGCTCCCGTCTGGCCGAGGCCGAGGGCAAGCGCGTGGACGCGGAGTTTCGCGAGGCCGCGCTAGACGCCGCCGCTGCGCAGGCGCAGGTCCAGACGCCCGAGGCGCTCGTGCAGGCCAAGGCGCAGGAGATGTGGGAGCGGATGCTGCACTCGCTCTCCCATCGCGGGATATCACGTGAGGCCTATCTGAAGATCACCGGACGTGATGAGGCCGACCTGTTGGCCGAGCTTTCACCCGAGGCCGAGCAGTCGCTGCGCCGTGAAGCGGTGATCGCGGCCGTCGTGGAGGCCGAGCAGATTATCCCCAGCGAGCAGGAGTTGCTGGAAGCGGTCGCGCCGACCGCCGAGCGCGAGGGGATGGAGCCGCCGGCCGTACTTGAGCAACTGCGAAGCACGGGGCGGCTGCAGGACCTCACCGACGATCTCGCCGCTCGTCAAGCGGTTGAGCTGATCGCCGCGGAAGCCGAGCCGATCGCGCCCGAGCTCGCCGAGGCGCGCGAGAAGCTGTGGACGCCGCAATCGGAGCAGAGCGAGCAGGCGGCCGCCTCCGATCAAGCCGCGGCGCGACTTTGGACGCCAGACCGCTAGCCTTGAGAGGATCTCTCGCGCGGCGACAGGAGGAGTCCGGGCGGCGAGGCGAAACTAAAGCGAGGACCACGACGGCACCGGAGGCCCAGCCGCGGTGAGAGCGACTACTAAAGCGACGAGAGCGAGCAGAGGATGAGCCCCCTTGTACCGATGGTCGTCGAGCAAACATCGCGCGGCGAGCGTGCTTTTGACATTTACTCGCGCCTGCTCAACGAGCGCATCATCTTTCTCGGCACTCCCGTCGACGATCAGATCGCCAACCTGATCGTCGCCCAGTTGCTTCACCTGGAGTCCGAGGACCCCACCAAGGATGTCTCGCTCTACGTCAACTCGCCTGGCGGCTCTGTCTACGCAGGGCTTGCGATTTACGACACGATGCAGTTCATCAAGCCCGACGTGCAGACGATCTGCGTCGGCATCGCGATGTCGATGGGTGCGCTGCTCCTGGCCGGTGGCGCCGAGGGCAAGCGGATGGCGCTGCCCAACGCAAAGATCCTGATCCACCAGGTCTCCTCGAGCTTCCAAGGCCAAGCGACCGACATCGAGATCCATGCCAAGGAGATCATCGACGTGCGCAAACGCCTCGATGAGATCATCGCCAAGCACACTCACAAGAAGCTCGAGCAGGTCTCAAAGGACACCGAGCGCGACTACTTCATGAGCTCGCAGGAGGCCGTCGAGTACGGCATCATCGACCGAGTGATCACAGAACACTAGGCGTGAGCACGGGCAATCACGGAACATAGCTGAGATGGCCAGACCGACAGACACAAACGAGCAGCTCCTGTGCAGCTTCTGCGGTAAGTCCCAGCGCCAGGTCAAGAAGCTGATCGCCGGACCGGGCGTCTACATCTGCGACGAGTGCATCGATCTCTGCAACGAGATCATCGACGAGGAGCTGGCGGCACCTCCGGCCTTCGACCTGGAGAACCTGCCTAAGCCTCGCGCCATCTATGACGTGCTCGACGAGTACGTCGTCGGCCAGGAGGCCTCCAAGCGCACGCTCTCGGTAGCCGTCTACAACCATTACAAGCGCGTGCAGATGATGCAGTCCGGCGACTCGGACATCGAGCTGCAGAAGTCAAACATCCTGTTGCTCGGCCCGACCGGCTGCGGCAAGACGCTGCTGGCCCAGACGCTGGCGCGCATCCTCAACGTCCCGTTCGCGATTGCCGACGCCACCGCGCTGACTGAGGCCGGCTACGTCGGCGAGGACGTCGAGAACATCCTGCTCAAGCTGATCCAGGCCGCCGACTACGACGTCAAGAAGGCCGAGACGGGGATCATCTACATCGACGAGGTCGACAAGATCGCGCGCAAGGCCGACAACCCGTCGATCACGCGCGACGTCTCTGGCGAGGGCGTTCAGCAAGCACTGCTGAAGATCCTGGAGGGAACTCAGGCCTCGGTGCCGCCGCAGGGGGGGCGCAAGCATCCTCACCAAGAGTTCCTGACTATCGACACCACCAACATCCTGTTCATCTGCGGTGGCGCCTTCGCCCACCTCGACGGTGTGATCGAGCGGCGCATCGGCCACAACGGGATCGGCTTTGCCGCCGCGATGCAAACTAAACAGGAACGCGACACGGGCGAGATCTTCGAGCACTGCCTGCCCGAGGACCTGATCGAATACGGCCTGATCCCCGAGTTCATCGGGCGTCTGCCGGTGATGAGCGCCGTCCACCAGCTCACCTGCGAGGACCTGATCTCGATCCTGACCGAACCGCGCAACGCCCTCGTCAAGCAGTTCCAGCGCTTCTTCTCCTTCGACGGCATCGAGCTGGTCTTCGCCGAGGACTCGCTGCGCGCGGTCGCAGAGAAGGGCCTGGAGCGCGAAACCGGCGCTCGGGGCCTGCGCTCGATCATCGAGGAGATCCTGCTCGAGGTGCAGTTCGAGCTGCCCTCGCGTCGCGACGTCAAGAAGTGCGTAGTCACGCGCGACACGGTCGAGAAAGGCACCACTCCGACGCTCGTCACCGAAGCCGCGCCCGAGGAGGACTCCGAGCGCGAGCTGCGTGAGGAGTCGGCGTAGCAACTTCCGTGCATGACGAGTTCCGCATCGACGTCGAGGTCCCGCGCGAGCGCGCTCACGAGCTGCTCGACGCGCTTGGCTCGCTGAGCCGCGGCTCGCTGGAAGGGGTATCGCTGCCCACGCACGTCGCTGTGAGTCATGAGGGAGGCCATCTCTTCATGTACGCCGACTCGTCGCAGGAGGCAAGCGACGCAAGCGCGGCGCTGGCGTCGATTCTCGCCAAGCTCGCGATCGACGCACAGTCCGCGACCCATCGCTGGCATCCGGAGGAGGAGCGTTGGGAGGACGCCTCGGCGCCGCTGCCCTCGAGCGGAGCCGAACACGAGGCCGAGCATGCCCGGCTGGAGCAGCTCGAGACCCAGGAGTCAGAGCAGGCCGGACACCCGCAGTGGGAAGTGCGGGTAACGCTTCCGACCCACCACGACGCGCGCGAATTCGCCGAGCGCTTGGAGTCAGAGGGTTACCCGCTACGCCGGCACTGGCGCCACCTGCAACTGGGCGCCCGCGACGAGGACGACGCTCGCGCGTTGGCCGCGCGTTTGCAGGCCGAGGCGCCCGACGGCAGCACGATCGAGGCAGAGGGCGACGCGGCCGACGCCTGGGCCGAGGTGATCGGCCCGGCCCGGCCGTTTGCGATTTTCGGCGGCTTGGCTCAGTAGCCAGCGCCGTCCGGCGTACACTCACGCTCCCATGGCGGAGCGCATCGCAAAGCTCGAGAGTCGTACTCGTTTCGAACCGTCCGAGGTCGAGTCGCGGATCTTCGAGCGCTGGCTTGACAGCGGGCTCTTTCATCCCAAGCCCGACGGCGATCCGGAGCACAATTACTCGATCGCGATCCCGCCGCCGAACGTCACCGGCTCGCTGCACATGGGGCATGCGCTGAACGGATCGATCCAGGACGTCCTGATCCGCTACCAGCGGATGAAGGCGGCGGGGCGCAGGCCGCCATCGCGCACCAAGTGGATCCTTGGCACCGATCACGCCGGCATCGCCACTCAGGCTCAGGTCGAGAAGGCGCTGCTTGCCGAAGGCACGAGCCGTCACGAGCTCGGGCGCGAGGCGTTCGTCGAGCGCGTGTGGGATTGGCGTGAGCACTACGGGCACACGATCGTCGAGCAGTTCAAGCGGCTGGGGGCGTCCTGCGACTACGCCGACGAGCGCTTCACCCTCGACGAGGGCTACGCACGCGCGGTCGCCGACGTATTCGTGCGTCTATACGAGAAGGGCTGGATCTACCGCGATCGCTACATCGTCAACTGGGATCCCGGTAGCCGCTCGGCGATCTCCGACCTGGAGGTCGAGGAGCGCCATGAGACCGACACGCTGTATTCGATCCGCTACGACCTCGTGGAGGATGGCGCAGCCGACCAGGGGGCCTCTCCTTCTGGACCGCCGGGTGGCAGCGTGACGATCGCAACGGTGCGCCCGGAGACGATGCTCGGCGACACGGCCGTGGCAGTCCATCCCGAGGACGAGCGCTATCGCGATCTGGTCGGTCGTCACGCGATCTTGCCGTTGGTCGGCCGCCACCTGCCGATCATCGCCGATGACTACGTGAAGATGGACTTCGGCACCGGCCAGCTGAAGGTCACGCCGGCGCACGACCCCAACGACTTCGAGATCGGCGCCCGCCACGATCTCGACCAGGTCTCGGTGATCGGCGAGGACGGCTGCATGACCGCCGAGGCGGGCGAGCGCTTCGCCGGCCTGAGCGTCATGCAGGCGCGCGAGGCGGTCGTCGCCGCCCTGCGCGAGGAAGGGCGGATCGTCGCCGAAGAGCCATACGAGCACGAAGTACCGTACTCGCACCGCTCCGGCGAGCGGATCGAGCCCCTGATCTCGCTGCAGTGGTTCATGGACATGACCGAGTTGGCCAAGCCGGCGATCAGGGCCGTGAACGACGGCGCGGTGCGGATCGTGCCCGACAACCACCGCCGCGTCTACCTGGACTGGATGGAGAACATCCGCCCGTGGTGCATCTCCCGTCAGCTGTGGTGGGGGCACCGCATCCCGGTCTACTACTGCGAGACGTGCTCGCATGTCCACGTCGCCGCCACCGAACCGGACGCTTGCTCTGAGTGCGGTGGGCGGCTGTGCCAAGAGGAGGACGTGCTTGACACCTGGTTCTCCTCTGCTCTTTGGCCGTTTGCCACGCTCGGCTGGCCCGAGCAGACGCCCGAGCTTGCAGCCTTCTATCCCACCGATGTGCTCTCAACGGCGCGCGACATCCTGTTCTTGTGGGTGGCACGGATGATCATGATGGGCATCGAGCTGACCGGCAAGGTGCCGTTCTCAGATGTCTATATCCACTCGGTGATCCAGGCACCCGATGGGCGGCGCATGTCCAAGTCGCTTGGCACCGGCATCGATCCAATCCAGGAGATCGAGCGTCATGGCGCCGACGCCGTTCGCTTCGGACTGCTGGCGATGTCCTCGACTCAGGACGTGCGCTACTCGGTTGAGAAGATCCAGCAGGGGCAGGCACTTGCCAACAAGCTGTTCAACGCGACCCGCTTTGCGTTGCTGCGCGTGCACGCGAGCCTTGGCGGCGAGGCGGCGGCTGAGCTAGAGCCCGAGCCGATGCCGCGCACCATCGAGGATCGCTGGATACTCTCGCGTCTGGCGCAGATCGAGACCGACACGGCCGCGCGGATCGAGGACTACGACTTCTCCCACGCCGCGCTCGGCCTGTATGACTTTGTCTACGGTGAGCTGTGCGACTGGTATCTGGAGCTGGTCAAGCACCGGCTCCCCGATTTGGGGGAGGCTGGCGAACAGGACGAGGAGTCGCGCGAAGCGCTTGCGGCGACGCTTCTGTATGTGCTGGGACAGACCGTTGCGCTGGCTCACCCTGTGATCCCGTTCGTGACCGAGGAGCTGTGGAGCTACCTCGACGGCGCCGGCGATCTGCTTGCCGGGCGTCAGTATCCCTGTGCCGACGCCTCGCGGGTGGACCTGGACGCCGAGGTCGAGATCGAGCGTGCGATCGAGGCGATCGTGGCTGTGCGGGGCTGGCGCGACTCGGTTGGCGCTCGCGCCGGTATCACTATCCCGGCGCGTCTGTGTGCGCCGTGTTACGGGTCCACGGCGCCGCTGCTAGCGCGGATGGCGCGGCTCCAGTTCCTCGAGGAGGATGAAGCGGAGGGCGCGCAGCTGGCGCTTGCCTCGGTGGCGATCCCCGGCGGCGTAATTGAGATCCTCTCTGCTGAGGGACTGGATTTGGCGGCGGCGGAGCGCCGACGTACAGCCGCTGCCGAGAAGTTGCAGGTGGAGATCGAGCGCATCCGCGGCAAGCTCGAGAACCCGGGCTTCGTAGCCAAGGCGCCGGCGGCAGTCGTCGATGGTGAGCGTGAGCGACTGCAGCGGCTGACTGCGGAACTGGCGGCGCTGTGAGAGAGCGACCTTCGCGTTCGGGAGCCGAGAGTCAGAACAGGGGCGCGCCGTGGACACCCGAGCACGCCGAGAATCACTTGCGCTCGATTGAGCTGTTTGGCATGCGCTTCGGGTTGGATCGGATGTGGCGGATGATGACCGTGCTCGGATCGCCGCAGGAACGCTTCCAAACGATCCATGTCGTCGGCACCAACGGCAAGACCTCGACGACCAGGATGATCGCCGCGATCCTGCAGAACCACGGCTTGAACGTTGGCAGCTACACCTCGCCGCATCTGATCTCCTACTCCGAGCGCGTCCAGGTGCAGGGTGAGGACCTCAGCATGCACGCTTTCGCGGCGGCGATCGCTCGTGCCGCCCAGGCCTCCGAACGCGTCAATCGCACACTCGTCGAGGGCGATCGCGTCACCCAGTTCGAGCTGATGACTGCTGCCGCCTTCTGGGAGTTGGCGCGTCGCAAAGTGGATGTTGTCGTTGTCGAGGCCGGGCTAGGAGGGCGCTTTGATGCCACCAACGTGATCGATTCGAGCATCGCTGTCTTGACGAACGTCGGCCTTGAGCACACTCGCTGGCTTGGGCCCACGGTGCGCGACATCGCGACCGAGAAGCTGGCTGTGCTCGGCGAGGATTCGGTCCTCGTCGTCTCCTCCGCGTTGTCGCGGGAGCTGCTGGGACTCGCCCGTGAAGCGGCCGGCGAGCGCGACGCGGAGCTAATCCTTGCCGAGCCGCCTGTGCGCCGGCAGGCGCTCGGCGCGGCCGGAGGCTTCCAGCAGGAGAACTTCGCCTTGGCTCAGTGCGCCGCCGAGGCATACCTGACGAGGGCCGGTATCCAGCCGCACGAGGGCCATGTGAGCGCCGCTGCCGCTCGTGTGCGCATACCCGGCCGCTTGCAGATGATTGATACGGATCCGTTGACCGTGCTCGACGGCGCTCACAATCCGCCTGCCACAGAGGCTCTCGCCGATGCGCTGCCGGAGCTGCTCGGCGAGCGCGAGGCGGTGCTGGTGATGGGTGTGCTGGAGGATAAGGACGCCGCAGCGATGCTCGCGCGGCTACTGCCTCGCTTCCAGCGAGCTTGGTTTACCGCTCCGCCGAGTTCACGTGCACTTTCGCCCTCGGCGTTGGCCTCGCTGGCTCGTCAGCTCGGCTTCGAGCAGGCCGTGTGCGAGCCCGATCCGGCTCGAGCGCTGCAAGAGGCACGCCAGTGGGCCGTGGCGCGGGGCGCGGCGGTGGTGGCGACCGGCTCGGTCTACCTGGTCGGCGAGCTTTTGGCGCACATTGGCGAGACAGCAAGCGGAGCTTTGTCCGGTTACGAGCGGATGGGGAGGCCATGAACGAGGACGGGCCGTCGGTGCTGAAGATGATCGGCTTCGTTGCGCTGTTCGTGGCGCTTGTGATCTTGATCTTCTTCGCGGCCGGTTACGGTTTCGGCCGCCTGTTCCTTTAGGCTAAGAGCCACTATGTCACCAATTGCATACTTCGGGATTGAAAGCAGCGGCCTTAGCTTGGCGATCGACCTACTGATTCTGTTCTTGGTCGTCCTCTACGGTTCGCTGGTCTACTGGACCTACGCCGATGCGCGACGAAGAATCGCCGATCCGGTGCTGGTGGGTTGTGCCGCCGTCGCCTCGCTGATCCTGCCGTTCGTTGGCACGATCGTCTACATGATCGTTCGGCCGCCTGAGTACCTCGAGGACGTGCGCGAGCGCGAGCTTGACCTGCAGGCCGCCGAAGCTCGCCTGCATGAGCTCGACCACAGTCTTTGCCCGCACTGCGACTACCGTGTCGAGCGCGACTTCATTCGTTGCCCGAGCTGCCTGCGCAAGCTCAAGGATCGTTGCGAGAGCTGCTCTAAGCCGCTTGACCGTGCTTGGACGATCTGTCCTTACTGCGAGGCCGAGGTCAAGTCAGCCAAGCCCGCTCGCCGCACGCGACGTGAGAGCGCCACCGGACGCTCGGCCGAGCCGCCCGCTCGCTCGCGCCGCAAGAGCTCGGAGACCGAGATTGAGGTCGAGCCGATCGAGCCGATTGGAACGGTCGAGGAGATCGAGTTCGAGCCGCGTCCGCCTCGTCGCCGTGCTGGCTCCGCGGCGGTACGCGCGCCCGAGACGACCTCGCTGCTCTCTGACGAGCCGGCGCAAGAGGACCCCGGCCTTTCGGGCCAGCAGAACGGCACGGCCGAACCGGTGGCCGAACCACCGAAACGACGCTCCTCGCGCCCGCGCGCGAGCGAATGACCTGAACGCGTCGTCACCTCTGAAACCCAATAACAAAGGACCCGCATGGACCAGACGCTGATCCTCGTCAAGCCCGACGCCTTCGCCCGTTCGTTGACTGGGGAAATCATCGCCCGCTTCGAGCGCAAGGGGCTTCGTATCGTCGCTCTGCGCCACATGACCGTTACCGTGGAACTCGCCGAACGCCACTACGCTGAGCACGCCGAAAAGCCGTTCTTCGGCGAGCTCGTGCAGTTCATCACCTCAGGGGCGATCGTGGCGATGGTGCTCGAGGGTGTCGATGCCGTCAAGGCCGCGCGTCAGGTGATCGGCGCGACCAACCCATTGGAGGCGGCCCCAGGGTCGATCCGTGGCGACTTCGCGATCGAGATGGGTCAGAACATGGTGCACGGCTCCGATTCGGCCGAGTCGGCGGCGCGCGAGGCCGCGTTGTTCTTTAACGACCTGGCGTTCTGAGCTGGCAGGAATCCGCCCGTGGGTATTCAGGCGGCCACAGACCTCGGCGCCCAGGCAGGCAGGCGCCAGCCACTTGTCCTCGCCTCAGCCTCTCCCCAGCGTCGCGCGATTCTTGCGCGGCTGGGGGTGGGATTTGAGGTCAGGCCAACCGGCGTAGACGAGCTCGCCGATGGCGATCCGGAGGTGGTGGCGCTCGAGAACGCTCTGCGCAAGGCGCGTGCGGCCGCCGATCCCGAGCGCGAGGAGCTGGTGCTGGCGGTCGACACGCTGGTCGAGCTCGACGGACGCATCTACGGCAAGCCGCCGGACCGGGACGCAGCGCGCGAGACGTTGCGGGCACTCTCCGGCGCTACGCATACGGTGATCAGCGGGCTCGTGCTACTTGATGCGGGCCGCGAGCGCACCGGCCTGGCTCGAACGAGTGTGAGCTTCCGCGAGCTGGCCGCGAGCACGATCGACTGGTACTTGACTACCGGCGAGTGGCGCGAGCGAGCCGGCGGCTACGCAATCCAGGGGGCAGGGGCCGCCCTGGTGCGCGAGATCGCAGGCGACTACGAGAATGTCGTCGGTCTGCCGCTGGCGGCGCTGCTCGACCTACACCCGGAGCTGCTCTCGCCCTCGTCCGATCCGGCCAGCTAGGCTCACTTTCCCCCTGCAAATACGCTGTCAAGCGTCTCAGCGGCTGCAGGGTGTCCGCTAGACTCACCGCCTTGCACGCCCCGGCCGGCGGGCGCCGGCCGACAGCGGCGGCGAAGCCGTATCCCGAGGTGTGCCCACACGCCCAGCAATGAGCATCCTCACCTACCTGACCGGATTCGGCGGCCGCGACATGGCGGTCGACCTTGGCACCGCCAATACGCTCGTGTACGTGCGCGGGCGCGGCATCGTGCTCTCTGAGCCCAGCGTCGTCGCAATCGACTCGCGCACTGGCGAAGTTCACGCCGTTGGCATCGAGGCTAAGCGCATGCTCGGACGCACGCCAGGGACGATCCAGGCGATCCGGCCGCTGAAGGATGGGGTGATTGCCGACTTCGACGTGACCGAGGAGATGCTCCGCCACTTCATCCAGAAGGTCCACCAGAACCGCTGGGCGCATCCACGTGTGGTCGTGTGCGTTCCCTCTGGCGTCACCGGCGTCGAGAAGCGCGCCGTCGAGGAGGCTTGCCTGTCTGCGGGAGCGCGCACCGCCTATCTAATCGAGGAGCCGATGGCCGCCGCGATCGGCGCCGGGCTACCGGTCGGGGAGCCGACCGGGTCGATGGTCGTTGACATCGGCGGCGGCACCTCCGAGGTGGCTGTGATCTCGCTCGGCGGGATCGTCGTCTCGCAGTCGATCCGCGTCGGCGGCGATGAGATGGACGAGGCGATCATCAACTATGCCAAGAAGGAGTACAAGCTCCTGATCGGTCAGCAGACCGCCGAGGAGCTCAAGCTGGAGATCGGCTCCGCCTGCGCGATGGCAGAGGAGTTGCAGGCCGAGATCCGCGGGCGCGACATGGTCTCGGGACTACCGAAGACCGTGGTCTTGACCAGCGAGGAGATCCGCCAGGCACTGGATGAACCGCTTTCGCAGATCATCGAGGCCGTCAAGGAGACGCTCGACCGCACGCCGCCGGAGCTAGCCTCAGACATCATGGATCGCGGCATCATGCTCGCCGGCGGCGGCTCGCTGCTGCATGGGCTTGACCAGCGACTTCGTGAGGAGACGCAGATGCCGGCGCATCTGGCCGAATCGCCGCTGACTTGCGTGGCCGTCGGCTCGGGGCGCTCGCTCGAGGAGTTCGAGGCGATTCATCGCTCCAACCGCAACACACGTAACCGCCGCCGCCGATGAGCGCGGCGGCAGCTCGCACCGGCGCCCGCCGGTGTGGGCCGCAGGTACCCTGAAAGGC
>DASTPN010000055.1:0-3452 GCA_035719985.1 Solirubrobacteraceae bacterium
CGCCCGTGGTCTCCACGGCCGTGGCCGTGTTCCGACGCCCCTGCTCCGTTTGCCTGGCCGCTGCCAGAGCCGCTCTGACCACCTTTGCCGTCATGGTCCTGACCGTGGCCCGAGTCGCCGGATCGCCCGGTTTGTTTGCCATGTCCCTGGGTCGTGTTGCCGGCGGAGGTTTCGCCGCGGCCTGCGCTGCCATCGTTGGATTCATCACGCCCGGACGGCGCTGCCTGGGTAGAGCCCGATTCGCTGTCGTGGCCGCCGTGATCTTCGCGGCCGGCACTCCCAGCGTTGCCGTGGCTTTCGTGGGCAACGCCACCGCCCTGGCCTGAGCCGCCGCCCCAGCTACCTTGACCGCCGTGATCGGGCTTGGCAACGGCAATCGACGCGCAGACGAGCGCGAGTGCGCCACAGATGGCAACCGCCGTCAGGCGAAGGCGCTTGGATCGTGAGCGTTTTTGCAGCCGGCGCGGCATCACGGATCGCCGCTAGCCCGCCTGTGCGACCTGCGAGCGGACGTGCACCAGCGCCTCGTCAAGCGTCGGAAAGATCGCAAACGCACTGTCGATCCCAGAGAACTCGAAGATCTGCAGCACGTTTTCGCTCGTGCAGACGATCCCCAACCGTGCATCAGCGGCGAGCTTGCGCTGCACCCCGACAAGCACGCCAAGCGCTGTGGAATCCATGAAGGTGACGCGCGAGAGGTCGGCCACGACCTGACAGCCTTCGCCCTCGAGGCAGTCGAGCAACATCCACTTCAGTCGCGGAGCGGTGGATAGATCGAGCTCGCCCTCGACTGAGATCACACCAGTGCGCTCGTCCAAGTCCCGCTTATAGATTGCGAACGGGGCCATAGGGCCCTGGGACGCGGATGTATCGTTTCGTTTGAGCATCGGTCTTCCTCGCTGCTCGCGGTTTCGCGCTTCGTCCCCACGCGCGCGTATGGGGTGCGATTCGGCTTATTGAGCAGCGATCCTCAGTAGTCAGCCGAGGGATCGAACAGACGTCCACCCCAGCGATCGAGCCGGCGCCCACCCTTTAGTAGGAATAGATACCTTCGAAGAAGGTTTCGCCGTGCAGCGGGCGGCCGTTGCGCAAGAGGTAGTAGTGGATGTCGCGTCCACCCTTGAAGTCCCCTCCTGTTTCAACGCTATTGGCTTCAAAAGCACGGCTGGCACACGCGACGCCGACCAGGCCGCCGCCGGAGACCAGTTCGCCCGTGCCCGCACGCGGGCAACCACGTACTAGCACAGCGGAGGCAACTCTGCGCTTGCTCAGGGTCGTCAGCTGCACGCGCCCATGCGCAACGGCCGAAAGCAGGTAGGTGTTCTGACGAGAATCGTCGTAGGCGATGGCCAGCAGCGAGCCGACGTGGCGCAAGCGCAGCGAACGCCCGGAGCGGCCCACAGGCCGCACGAGGATACCGGCGGAACCGAAGTCTTCAGCCAGCGCGCTGCGCCTGTCGCCTTCGGCGAGAACCAGCTTGTGAGCCGAGCGCCGTGCCAGGACACCGGCGCGTTCGACATGCAGCAGACCGCTCGGAAGGCCGACCCAGAGGCCGCCTGTTCCATCCGCAACGGCTGTCCACGGGCGTGTGTGGAGCATCCGCGCAGCGGCCGGATGGACGGGCGCTTCAGCCAGATCGATCGCCGGAGCGACCGTCCCACCGGCTTCGACGTCGGTCGCGAGAACACGCCCACCGGCAATCCAAACCGCCCACCAACCGCCGCGCTCGTCGGACGTCAGCGAGAAAAAGCCGGTCTTGCCCGGCATCAGCGTGATCGGAGTCGCGGCGACGCCGGCCGGCGAGACCGCCTGCAAACGAATACCCAGCGAATCCAGCCACAGGACCGCGTGCGCGCCCGTGCTGTCGATCGCGACCACATAACCACCGACGACCCCCGATGCCGGCACAGTCACAAGCGCGTGAAGCGCGGCGCCGTTGGCGCTGACGAGCGCTGTCTGAAAGCCGTGCGATCCCACCCAGGCGCTCGCAAGCCGCCCTTCGCTCGTAGCCAGGGCCGGCGGTCCCGAGCCGGAGGTCGAGGCATCGAGGGCCAGCGTTCGCGCGCCATGCCTACCCGCCACGAAGCTCTGCAGGTTCGTCTGCATTTCGGTCACCGGCGCGGGCGAGGCTTCGCCGACGTTGTTGGTCAGAAAGATCGGGATGAACAGGCGTCCGCTGGCCAGTGCGAACGGCCCCGAGCCGTAGGTGGCCAGACCTCCGACGGTGGTGGCGCGGGCCGAGCCGCCCGAGCACGCAAGCGATACCAGGACCAGGGCGAGCGCCCCCCACAAGTGCGTACGGCGCAGATTGGTCAACCGCCGCTCACTCACAGACGAAGTGTAAGGCCAGCGAATCACCGTATTCTGGTGCGACGATGTCGCAGCAGCTCTGGTCCACCGTCGATGCCTACATCTGCGAGCACCTGCTCGAGCCAGATCCCGTCTTGGACGCGGCTGTGGCGACAAGCGAAGCGGCCGGCCTGCCACCAATCGCGGTGACGGCTAACCAGGGGAAGCTGCTGGAATTGTTGGTACGCATCCACGGAGCGCGTCGCGTGCTCGAGCTGGGGACGCTTGGTGGGTACAGCACGATCTGGCTAGCGCGGGGACTTCCGCGGGGCGGACGGGTGGTGACGCTCGAGCTCAATCCGGAGTATGCGTTGGTAGCCGAGGCAAATATCGAGCGGGCCGGGCTCGCCGACGCCGTCGATCTCCGCGTCGGGCCGGCGCTCGAGACGCTGGCGGCAATGCACTCAGCGGGCGAGCAGGCGTTTGACCTGATCTTCATCGATGCGGACAAGCAAAACTACCCCGGCTATCTGGAGTGGTCGCTGAAGCTCTCGCGCCCAGGGACGGTGTTGATCGGTGACAACGTCGTCCGCTCAGGTGGGATCGTCGACCCGGAGAACGAGGACGCCGTGGTCGAAGGGGTGCGGCGGTTCTACGAGCTGCTCGCCGCGGATCCAAGGATCGATGCGACAGCCATCCAGACGGTGGGGGACAAGGGACACGATGGATTTGCGCTGGGGATTGTCACCGGGGCGCCAGACTCGGGCTAGTCCCTGGAAGTCAGCCGGGCTCGCCGCCCGCTTGGACTCGATGCTTGGCTTGCCGCTTGGCCTTGCGAGCGGCCGACTGCTCGGCGTTCTTCTCGCGCGCTTGGCTGTATGACTGGGCCAGCAGCGTCTTCCCGTCAGACCAGCCGAAGGCCCGAACCAGCAACACGATCGCAAACAGGATGTCCCAGGCGGTTGTGACGAGCTGTTGGGAGACCGAGTAGGCCGTCGCATTGGCCGAACTCGTGACTCCCTTCAGCGAGAGCACGTTGAATCCCTGCACGACGCCAGCTCCGCCCGGAGTGACGGAGGTGACGTTGGCGATCGAGTTACCGGCCACCACTCGCATCAGGATGTGAAAGCTGACCGGGATGTCGTAGGCGGACAGGAATACCG
>DASTPN010000056.1:0-16973 GCA_035719985.1 Solirubrobacteraceae bacterium
TGCAATCGTCGAGCACCTGCACCGTGCACTGCACCCCCGAGGCGTTCACGTCAAGCCCCAGCACCGGGATGCCTCGCCTCTGAGCCTCGTGCACGAGGCTGTCTGGCGCGTAGAAGCCCATCGGCTGCTCGCCCAGCAGCGCGCACAGGAACTCCGGCCCGTAATTGACGCGCAGCCAGGTGGACTGGTAGGCGAGCAGCCCAAAGGCGGTGGCGTGCGCCTTGGGAAAGCCAAATCCGGCAAAGCCCGAGACCATCTCCCACACGCGCTCTGCCGTCTGCGGGTCGGCGCCGCAGTGGCGGATCGCGCCGGCGACGAAGTGCTCGTGGATCGCCTCCATCGCCGGCTGTGAGCGCTTTCGGCTCATCGCACGGCGCAGTCCATCCGCCTCGCCGGGGGTAAAGCCGGCGAACGCTTCGGAGACCTGCATCACCTGATCCTGGAAGATGATCGTCCCGAGCGTCTCGCGCAGTACCTCCTTCAGCGCCGGATGCTCAAAGGGGGGCTCATAACCGGGGTCTGCCAACAGGCGCGCACGGCGTTCGATGTAGGGATTGACCGCCCCGCCCTGGATCGGCCCGGGCCGCACGATCGCCACCTGCACGGTCAGATCCTGCAGGTTGGCGGGGCGCGTGCGCACCAGCGACTGCATCTGCGCGCGGCTCTCGATCTGAAAGACGCCGACGGTGTCGGCCTCCCTGATCGCCGCGAACGTAGCGGCGTCGTCGAACGGTATCCGCGAGAGGTCGATGCGATCCCCGCGTACGCGGTGGATTTCATCCACGCAGCGTTCCACGGCGGAGAGCATCCCAAGCCCGAGCAGGTCGATCTTCAGAAAGCCGGCGTCGGCGCAGGAGTCCTTGTCCCACTGCACCATCTGCCTGCCCTCCATCGCGCTTGGCGCCGTCGGGCAACAGTCGATCAGCGGCCGGGTTGAAATCACCATCCCGCCGGGATGCTGGGAGAGGTGACGGGGCAACCCGTAGGCCTGCTCCACCAGCTTGGCCAGCCAGCGCCAGCGTGGGGAGTCCTCGGGGAGGTCGTGCTCAGCGTGGCTCTCCCAGCCCTCAGACGTGCGCGCGGCGCGCTCCAGCTCCCCCGCGGGCAGGCCCAGCACCTTGCCGAGCTCGCGGATCGCTCCGCGCGCGCGAAAGGTCGGGAAGGCCGCCACCAGCGCGGCGCGCTCGTGCCCGAAGCGCTCGTGCACGCGCGGGATCAGCGCCGCGCGGATCTCGCGCGGGAAGTCGAGGTCGATGTCCGGCAGCCCGCGCAGATCCTCGTGTAGGAAGCGTCCGAGCAGCAGCTGGTTGGTGACTGGATCGATGTGCGAGAGGCCAGTCAGGTAGCAGACGATCGAGGACACCGAGGACCCTCGGCCCCGCCCCGGCGCAAGCAGAGCCCGAGCGGAGTCACGATCGCGCAGCTCGTACGCCACTTCGCGGGCGAGCTCGAGCATCTCGTGGTGGAGCAGGAAGAAACCGGCCAGCCCAAGCTTTGCGATCACCCTCAGCTCGCGCTCCAGGCAATCCCGCGCTTCGGCGCGTAATCGCCCGAAACCGGGGGGATAGCGCTCGTCCAGACGAGCGCGACACAGCTCAGCCAGCCGCCAGCAGGCGCTCTCGTCCTCGGCGCCGGGGTAGCTGTAGCCGAGGTCGCGGGTCAACTTGAAGCTCAGCCGCTCGGACAGGCACAGCGTCTCGCACACCGCCTCGGGATGGTCGGCAAAGCGGGCCGCCATCGCCCGCGGCGTCGTCATCACGTGACTGTGGTTGCCACGCCGCAGCGGCTCGGAAGCGTCGAGCGTCGAGCGGTGGCGCAGCGCGACGAACGCATCCTGCAGCTCGGCACGACTCATGTCATGGGCATGGACGTCGCCGGTAGCCACACAGGGTACGCCGAGCCGCCGCGCGAGCGATGCCAACGCACGGTTTCGAGCACGATCGTGGCGACCGTAGGGTCGCTGTAGCTCCACGCGCAGGCGCTCGGTCCCGAAGGCCTCGAGCAGCCGCCGCGCCGTCGGCTCGTCGCGAACGCCGCGCTCGGCGCACCCGGTCAGACAGACGAGGCCCTCGGCATGATCGAGCAACGTGTCCAGATCGATCGATGGCTCCCCGCGCTCGCGCCCGGCGCCGTCGCGTGTGTGCACGTGCGCGCTGGTGAGGATGCGGCACAGGTTGCGCCAGCCGAGATGATCTTCGACCAGCAGTGTCAAGTGCGCTCGCGCACCTGGATCACCGCTCGCCGAACCCTCCCCGCCGATCGCAGCCGGTGGACCGGCGGGCCCCAGGGTGACATCTACCTCAGCCCCGTGGATCGCGTCCACGCCCGCGTCCTCGGAGGCCTGGGCGAGCTCCATCGAGCCCGACACGGAGTTGTGGTCGGTGAGCGCCAGGGCGCCGTGCCCAAGCTCGGCGGCGCGGTAGGCAAGCTCCTCGGGTAGCGAAGCTCCATCCAGGAACGAGTAGGCCGAATGGCAGTGAAGCTCGACGTAGGCAGCCGTGCCGGACATCGCTCAGGCGCCCTGGACGAACCAGCCACCAACGACCAGGTCGCGAAAGACGATCAGGTTGCGCCCGCGCGCCCCCACCGCCTCCCAGTAGCGGCGGCGCAGCGGGCGATCGGTCCACCAGCGATCCTCCACCAGCCACGACTCGCGCACCGACTCGATCGCTTCTGCTCCCACCTGGCAGGGGCGACCGGCGTGCGTGCGAACGTGAACGACGCGTGGTAGGCCCAGCGCGCGCGGACCGCTCTGCCTCACCGGCCCGCTCACGGCAGCGGCGCCAGCACGACACGGCGCTCGGGAACGCGCGAGTCGGGGTCGATGCAAACCGCGCGCAGGGCAGCGTCGGGACCAGCCACGGAGCGCACCTGCTGGACAGCCTCGCGCAGTCGTTCGCGTCGAGCCTGGACGTCTTGCTCGAGCAGCGCCTGCTGCTCGCCACCCGCCGGTCCGAAGCGCTCGACCTCCAAGCTCAGCCTCTGCGCCGGAGCCGGCAGCAACGCCAAGCGCGTCGAGAGCGCCAAGCGTATCCGCTCGCCATCGCCGATCGCCTCGCGAAAGACAACTCGCTCGCGCCAGGTCCCGCCACCGTCGAGATCCGCCGAGAGCACAACGGCGCGCAACGTCCTGCCACGCCGCTGCGGGCGCGCCAGCAACCGGTCGACGAGCACACCCAGCACGCGCGCGAGCATCGTGCCGCTGCTGGCGTCGCCTACGTGAAAGGACTCCGACAGAGCATCCTCGAGCGTGCGCGCCTGGAGCGGCGTGTCGGCGCCGGCGGAGAGCCCGTAAGCGAAGATCCCAGGATCGCCGAAGCGGTCGGACATGGCGGCGGCTCCAAGTCCGCGCAGTTCCCCCAGCGTCCGCACCCCCAAACGCCGCAGAGGCTCCACCAGCATCGCCGTCTCCTCGCGCCAGCCGAGCAGGTCAACCGAGGTGGCGGTGAGCATCGCGTGATAACTGTGCGTGTCGACGATCTTCGCCCGCCGCCCCCTTGACGCCAATGCTGCGGCAAACGCGCAGAAGCGAGTCGGTCCCGCCCCGAGCTTCGCCGGCCTGGCCAAGACTCGGCGCGTGGCGGCGATCGTGCCCGCGTCCGAGCCGTGCAGCCCGCGCAGACCGTCAGCTTCAAAGTAAACGACCCCCTCCCGCGTGGACTCGACCGCCGCTCCGATCTCTTCCAGCGCGCGCAGCGCCCTCTCCCAGGCAGTGGCGACGGCGAGCGGGTCGGAGGCGATCAGCTCGAGCTCGGGACAGCGCGCAAGCGCCTCACCAATCGTCATGCCGGCAGCGACGCCGTGGGCCTCCGCGGCACCGGAGACCTCCCCCACGCGCAGCTCACCGCCCGCCGCCGGAGCAAGCGCAAGCGCTTTACCGGCCAGCGGCTGGGCGCTGCCGGCGGCGACGGTCAGGGCAAAACGCGGTATGTAGACGCACACAACCATGGGCGAACATATGTTCGCATAAGGTCAGGCTTGGGCAACAGACAGCTGCGCGCAGCCTGCCGCCGCTCGATGCCAACCCGCTACCGCCCTCGCCCGTCCGAGGACGGCACCCAACCTTCGTCTGCGTCTAACCGCCGCGCCGCGTGCTCAGTCCATCCCGAGCGGCCCGCTGGCGGAGCCGCTCAGGAACTGTCTGACGAACGGGTTCTCCGAGGAGAACATGCGGTCGGCGTCGCCGGCTTCGACGATGCGGCCACGCCACAGCAAAGCTATGTACTGGCCGATCTGCCGTGCCGAGGCGATGTTGTGGGTGACCACGATGTAGGTGCCGCCGTACAGTTCGTGCATCTCCTGGATCAGTTCGCACAGCAGTGCGGTCCGAACCGGGTCAAGGCCCGAGTCGGGCTCGTCGAAGATCACGACGTCGGGCTCGGTCACGAGCGCGCGCGCGAAGCCGGCGCGCTTGCGCATGCCGCCGGAGAGCTGTGAGGGGGCGAAGTCGACCGCCTCGGCCAGGCCCACGTCTGTGAGCCGTTGGCGCACACGTTCGCTGATCTGCGACTCGGACATATCCGTGTGCTGGCGCAACGGGAAGGCGACGTTGTCGAACACCGACATCGACCCGAACAGCGCACCGTCCTGGAAGAGCACGCCGATGCGGCGGCGCAGCTCCAGCAGCTTTGGCATCGTCAGTGATGGCACCGAGTTGCCGAGCACCTGGATGTCGCCCGAGTCGGGGAACATCAGCCCGATCAGGTGCTTGATCAGCACGCTCTTGCCCGTCCCCGAGGGTCCAAGCACGACCGTGATCGTGTCATCAGGGATGGCGACGTTCAGCCCGTTGAGGACAGGGATGCCTGCCAGGCGCTTGACGACATCGACGCAACGGATCGACCACTCGCGATCGGTCGACTCTCCGGCCAGGTCAAGAGCACTGCCGGTCTGGTGGTATTGGAACTCCTCGCTGCCGCCCTGTGCGCCCGCGGCGGGGCCGACCGGCTCATCCTCATAGCCAGCCTGCTCGGGGATCCCCTCCTCGCTCTCCACGCCTCAGATACTAGTGAGCGCCAGAGACCCAATCAACCACGATGGCTAATCCCTGGGTACTGATTCATACATATTGCCCTTGACATAGCGACGCCGGCGGGTCTACGCTGCGAAGCCTGGGAGGTAGGGCCATGTTTCGTGACACGAGCGCAGGCCAAGCGCCTGCACAGGGGGCCTCGCGCCGAGATCCGCACCAGCGGCTCTTGGAGGCGATGATCCAGACTGTCGCGTTGCGCGGTTATGACCGCACGACCGTCAGCCGTGTGCTCTCGGTCGCAGGCCTGGAAGAGGCCGTGTTCAGCGAGCACTTCCGCGACAAGAAGGACTGCTTCTGGCACGCGCTCAACGAGCTGATCGGCCGCGGCGAACGAGCGGCGCTCGAGCTGTTCGAGTCCGACGCACCCTGGCCCAAGCGAGTGCAACTGGGCCTCGAGCGTTTGCTGGCGGCACTCGCCGAGGATCCCGCGGCGGCGCGCGTGCTGCTGGTGGAGATGCTCGGCGCCGGACCAGAGGTGTGTGAGCGCAGACGCATAGCGCTGGCTCTGCTCACATCGCTGATGGAGCAGGGACGGACCGAGAGCGCGGGTGCAGCGCAACTGCCGGCACAGATCTCCGAGGCGATCGTGGGCGGCGTCATCTCGATCCTTCACCGGCGTGCCCTGCAGGGACAGACAGACCAGCTGCCCTCACTGCACGCGGACCTCACCTACTTCGCGTTGCTCCCGTACGTCGAGCATGAGCGAGCGCTCGCGCTCGCCACGTGTCTGCCGGCCTGAGCGCTGGCGGCGAGCGTCCGCTAGAACGGCGCCACGTGCGGGAACTGGCTCGTCACGCCGTTGAACGTGAACGGCGCCTGCTGCTTGCACGCCGGTGCCGCCACCTGGTTGGCGGCGACTTCGGGGTCGTTGAGGATGTGATCTTCGACCGTCGCGCCAACACTGCCAGTTTTCGTCGGCTTGCCGATCAGCTGTTCGATCACTTCTGGTGTGATCGTGCCAAGCGGCGGTCCGCTAGCCGCCGGCGCCGAGTCCGCGCAACTGGCGCTCGAGAACACCGACAGGCCGCTCGCCAGCTGACTGAACACTCCGGGCTGCGGATAGGCGCTGCCCCTGTTGGTGCCCACGCGCTGCTGGTAGAGGGACATCCCTTCGGGTGTCAACACATTCAAGACCTTGAGCAGATGCTGCTGCGGGCCCACCACGTCCGCGTTTCTTTCATGGGCCTGGGAGGCCGCGGCGCCGTTGGCGAACAGCGACTGGACCTCCGGGGTGTACTCGCTCAGATACGAAAGGAAGGGGTTGAAGTTGTGCAGCACCGGAGGCGATGCGGCAATGATCGGTTCGGTCAGCCGCAACTCCTGCGAGGACGCGGGCAGGCCCGTCTTGGCCGCTTTGGCGAACGGGCCGAGCGCCGTCAGGAAGGCGTCGAACGGCGGCGTGAACGGCTTGACCGCCTGTAGCAGCGGCGTCAGCTGTTCCTCGGCCGGGCGGAACTGGTCGTAGAAGGGCACAGCGACTGTCGCGAGGCTATCGACGCTGCGGAGCGCGGTCTGGGAGTTTCGCTCGAAGGCGGGAAGTTCTCGCCAGGCCTGGGCGAACTGTTGGCTAGCCTGCGCGGCCGCGTGGAGCGTTTGCTCGCCATTTGTGATGAAGCCGCGGAACTGACCCTCCCGCGCCGTCAGGGCATCGAACACAACGCCGGTGTTGTGAACCGTTGCGCGCAGCGCCCCCTCCTGCGAGTTGGCGACCGTGACCAGCTTGTTGGCGTCTTCGATCACCGGCTGGATCGCAGCGAAGCCGGCGTTGACCTCTTCGCCGCGGCCGCCGAAACCGGCCGCCAGCGACTGCATCCAGATCTGGAAGTTCGCCCTCGTTTTCGCGTCGAGCGTCGCCAGGATGTCATCGAGCGTCACCGACGGTTCGACCTGGCCCTCTGACAGCACGCCGTTGTCGGGCAACGGCTTGGCGGCGACTGCCTGCGGCTTCAGTTCGACGTAGGTCTCTCCCAGCAGCGTCTTCTGACGCAGGATCGCGTGCATATTCGAGGGGATCGGCGCATATTTGCCGGCGATTTCGATCGAGGCGTGAGTGAAGCCGTCCTTGTCGTGTTCGAGCGTAATCACATGGCCGATATCAACGCCGCTGATGCGCACGTCGGATTGTTCGGCCAGCGCCAGCGTGCGCGGGAACACCGCCGTGAAGCGGTAGCCCTTCGGCTTCAGCGGCACCGGGCCGCCGAAGGACTCCCACAGGAACAGCAGCAGGCCGAAGCAGCTGAGGGCGAACAGCACGATGATGATGATGTTGGCCAGTGTCGGCGCGCGCTTCTGCATGTCAGCGCCCCCCCGCGCTCGTGGTCGAAAGCGCTCCGAACGGACTGTTCTTCGAGCCCAGCAGTTTCAGCGTGAATGGTCCACCGTGCTTGCGTACGCGGGCGCTTGCCTTTGCGGCGGTTCCTGTTTCTTCAGGCGCGCTCAATCCGTGTGCGACGCATTCTTCGCCCGTCGGCGGATTGAACAGCGCAACCAGCAGCCGTACGGAGGCGTTGACTTCGCCGACGTGCTTCAAGAGCGGCAGCACGTTGCAGTTCAGGTAGGCAACCGTCCGCCCGATCGGACCGTGAGCATCAGCCGTGCTGAGCACGCTGTTGAGGTCGTGCCCACCCCACAGCAGGAAGAAGAGGAAGCCGCCCTTGTTGCCACCCGGGTTATAGGCAAACTCGTTGAACAGTTCGTTGACCACCGAGAAGCTCGCTTCCAGGCCCGGGAACGCTTCGCCGAGTTCCTTGATCGACGGTCCGAGCTGGTTGATGACGGGCGCCACTTCACGCGCGAACGGACGCAGCTGGTTCTTGATGATCGGCGTGCTCTGCTTGAACAGCGAACGCGATGCTTCCTGCGCGGGCGCCAGGTTCCTGGCGGTCGGTTCGAGCTTGTGCAGCGTGGAGCCGAGGACGCCGGTTGCCGTCGCGAGCTTGCCCAGACCGCTCTTGGTCTTCGCCAGCGTGCTCGGCAATAGTGCGACCGTCCGTTCGACGGAGCGCTGTTGTTCGGCAAAGGTCTGGAAGACGGCGTTGGAAGCGTCGATCGCCCGCTCCAGTTCGGTGTCCTTGTTGCCGAGCGCACTGACGATCAGCTGGAAGTTGTGAACAGAGCGTTCTAGATTACGGTGACGCAACTTCAACTGAGCGGTGATCTCGGTCGTATAGCGTGCGATCGGATCGAAGCGCTTGAAGGCCGCCGACAGGTTGGCCGAGTTGCCCTTCAAGCCCCCGGCGGCTCCGGCCAATAGCTCTTGCAGGTAAGCGCGGGTTTCGGAGTCAAAGGAGGAGAGAAACTCCTCGAAGTTGACATCCGGAGCGGTGTGAGAGAGCGTCACCGTATATCCGCTCGGTATATGACCAGCACTTGGCGTGCCGGGATCGACCTCGACGGTCATGTCCTTCAGAGCGGTCTTCGGACGCAGGAGCATCGTCGCGTCGCGATAGATGTAGTGCGCGTACTTGGGAGTGACGTTCATCGTCACCAGCGCGGCGCCTTCGTGCGCCCGCACGCTCGCGATTTCACCGATCTTGGCGCCGGCGATCGTCACCGCCTGGCCCTGACCAGGCGTGACTGCCTGGGCGGTGCGGAATTCGGCCTTCAGCGTCACATATTCTTTGCCGAGCAACGGGAACCAGCTAGGCAGCGACAAACGCTCCTGCGTGAGGATGTAGCCGCCGACCAGCAGCGCGACAACGATCATCACCACCAGCGAGATGAACGCCGAGCGGTAGCGCGCGATCTGGTCACCCAGGCCACGCTCGCCCTGGTGGACATCCGGCAACGGGGTCTGCTCGTTGCTCATCCCCCGCTCCCATCCGCCGGGCCCCGCGACGCCGGGCCGTTGAGGTTCTGCGGCGCCTGCTTGTAGCACGGCACCAGTGGTCTATACGGCGGCTCGGTCGCCGGGAACGCCGGGCTGGTGCCAAGCGGCGGCTGCGAGGTGTGCGCCAGCAGCTGCAGTTTCTTGCCGCGCGAGCTCGCTCCGACGATGGTCGCTGGAGCGGAGACAAGAGTGGTGCTGCCGGTGTTGATCATGAAGCGGTCAAACGGACCGTTGCCGTCGAAGTTCTGGCTGAAGCCCGCCGTGCCGACCGTCGCATACCAGAACTCCCTATACGCTTCCACGCCCGACGTGCTCGATCCGTCCTGCAGCTTGGTGTAGCCAGCCGGGTAGAACACCTTGCTCAGGCACTTTGAGAACAGGCCAGTCTGTTCAAAGAAAGCTGGCTGAGGCACGATCAATCCCGCGATCGTCGGCGCCGCTTCGCGCAAGCCCTTGGCGACGCCGCCCAGCTCATTCGGAGCGGTCGATGCCTGCACCTGTTCGATCC
The DNA here is from genome assembly GCA_035719985.1 of Solirubrobacteraceae bacterium. Classification (GTDB taxonomy): domain Bacteria; phylum Actinomycetota; class Thermoleophilia; order Solirubrobacterales; family Solirubrobacteraceae; genus Palsa-744. Next base: position 9,370 of record DASTPN010000056.1, read on the forward strand.
ACGGGTAGGCGGCCTTGATCGTCGAGGGAGTCTGTTCGACACCCGGGATGATCTCGCGCGAGAAGCGCCGGATCGTTGGCGCCGCCGCGCTGAAATTGACAAACGCCCGGGTGGCGTTCTGAAGCGTGCCTGGCAACTCGGCGACCGTAGCAGCGAGGCTGCTGGACTGATTGGCAAGCGTACCCAGAAACGTGTTGAAGTTACTGACGAATTCGCCGAGCTGCTGTTCGTGAACATTGAGCTTGGCGGTGGTCGCCTCGATTCCTGAGAGCAGATGTGAGAGATCGTGCTGTTCGACGCCGGCGAGCGCCTGGTTGACGATGGCTCCGCCTTCCAGCGCCGGGGGACTGATCCGGTAGGTCTTGTTCAGGGCTTGCGCGGCGTTCAGGCCTCGTACGGACGGACTCTGTTCGGCGTCTTGTGCCGGTGTCGGCTTGCGCGTCAGCGCTGAGCCGTATTCGGCCAGGAAAGTCTGCAGGTTGGCGCGAGTATCGGTGTTAAGCGTGTCGAGGACCTGGTCGAGCTGCACGGGATCGGCGGTCTGCGTAACCGGGATCGTGTAGCCCGAGGAGACGGTCGGCGAGGTCGGCGTGCCGGGTTGCAGATCGACGAACCAGTTACCTTCGAGCAGGATGCGCGCGCGGATCTTCGCGGTGGCGTCGCGATGGATCGGCAGGCCCGCGTTTGCGATTTCCATCGTCACGACACCCGTGTTGCCATCGCGCTGAATCGCAGTCACCTGGCCCACAGGGACACCGGCGATGCGCACCGGCGATTTTGGCGAGATGTTCACAGCGGTGCCGAACTGCGCCTTCAGGCGGAAGCCGTGCTTACCGGGTATGTGCTTGGTGAAACCGAAGTACAGGACGATCGCAAGCAGGATGATCGTGACCAGGCCGAAGCGGACCGGGTTGGACTTCTGCAGCTCTGGAACGGGCAGCTCTTGATAGCGCCGCCACCAGCGCACGCGGCTCATTTCTTCTTCCCTTTCGCGCTGTTCAGACCGAGTGCTTCGAGTGTCGCCTGCGGATATTCTTCTCCGAACACGTTGTTGCTGCGGCTAGTCGTTTCGTGTTCTGAGCCGACGCCGCCCGGCGCGTTGCCGATCGTCGCCTGTCCGGGCGTGTAAGTCTCGTTGCCGGCTTCGCAGACCCTCGGCTGTCCGGGAGCGCCTACGTTCGGGTACGGGTTGTAGTGCAGATGGTTGTTGTCGACCGGCGCGCCCGGGATCTTCACTCCGTTGATTTCGTTCGGCGGACCGTGATCGACCGAGGGGCCGTTGGCGGGAGCCGATGCCGGCACGCCCTCGTTGTTCGGACCGTCCGGCGCGAGCACGCCCGCGGCCCGACCAAGCGTGCCAACACCGACGCTCTCGGTCAGCAGGCTCGCCAGGTTGCGGAAAGCCAGCGTTACGTAATTGCAGTTGGTCTGCACTGGCGCCACGCCCGCCAGCAGCGGATTGGCGTAGCCGAGCGTGCGCGTGAACTGTTCAATTCCGCTCGTCACGATCGGGTTCTGGGCGAAGGCGGCCAGGGCCTGCGAGGATTCGCGCAGCTCGGGAGCAAGCGCGGTGGCGGTACGGATGTTGACGGCGCCGACCGAGAGAGCGTGTCCGAGCGGCGCCGCGACCGTGCGTAGGATGCTCGCGCTCGGACGCAGCAGGCGCATGAACTCGGCGCTCTTGTTGACGAATTCAGCCTCGAATGGGAACGACACCGTTGCCTGGTGCAGCGCTGCCGGCCCTTCTTCGATCGCTGCTTCCAGCGACGGCGCGACACTCGCCCAAGCCGTAAAGAACGTGTCGGCGTCGCTGTAGAGGGCGGCCTGCTGGTTTGCCACCGGCGCGACTTCTTTAGCAGCGCGGTCGAGCGCAACGAACAGCTGGCCAAAGCCCGTCTGCGGTGAGGCGAGGTTGCGCAGCACCGGAATCGCGCTTGTGACCAGTGGCCGCAGCGTAGCGAGCGTTTCGTTGAGGCCGATCCCGCGTTCGGCCAGGCCGTTGCCGAATGTCGTCAAGTTGACCTGGTTGGCGGTGCGCGTCTTCTTGTCGAACATGTCAAAGAACTGGTCGATGTCGACCGGTTCGCGCGTCTGTGAAAGTGGGATCGTCGCGCCGGCCTTCAGCGTCTGTTGGGAGTGGCCGCGTTCCAGCGACAGGTACTTCAGGCCGATCGTGGAGACCGACTGCACGATCGCTTTGGTGTCGGCCGGCAGCGGACCCACGCTCTTTTCAAGTTTCAGCGAGACGATCGCCGTCACCTTGCCGGTGTTCGGGTCCTGGTATGGGCTGAGCGAGCTGACGATGCCAACCCGCGTGCCGCCGATCCGTACCTGGTTGCTTTTCTGCAGGCCCGAGGCCTCTGGCAGTTGCACCTTGATGTTGTAGGTAGGGGTGAACGGCAGACCGTTGTTGGCGTTGTAGGAGAGGAAGACGGCGACAACCACGATCAGCGTCGTGACCGCTCCGATCAGCAGTGGGCTGCCCGCCAGGGAGTTTGAGCGACGGCGGTTCATGGCGTCTGGGAGGAGTCGCAGCCGAGGGAGCCGTTGTTGGTGAAGGGGGAGGAGCCATCGGAGGCTGACTGAGTGGCACTGCCAGGACAGCGACGCAGCTGGCCTGTCTTCAGTCCCTGGATCACCTGTGACGGTTCCGCTGGTTTGAGTACCCCTTCGGAGTTCAGCTGGAAGTTGGGGAAGACCGCGCCTGCGCGCACGTATTTCCCGTTGGCGTCGTAGTAGCCACCCGTCACACCGAAAGCGCGGATGAAGCCACCCAGATCGGGGGTGTAAGGACCGAACAGCGAGGTGATCGGCACCGATTCTTCCAGCGCGCGCACATTGTCTGGCGAGGCGGTGACGAGCACTTTGGCCAGGTCGGGGAACGCCAGCGCCGCTTCGGTCAGGTCGTTACTCGAACCCGGCTTGCTGAGCGCCTGGCTGAAGTTGGTGACGACCGGGGTCAGGGGGCCGAGCAAGCCCTGCAGACGTTTGAAGTAAGTAGGCAGTTCGGTCGTGTCTGCCTTGGAGACTTCGATCAGCTTGCGCAGATCGGCAAGCGTGGCCGGCAGTTCGGTGAAAAGGTGGTTACCTTCGCGCAGCGTTACTGGCAGTTGGCGCAGTCCAGCCGTCAGGTTTTCAGACTCCGAGCCGACTGCTCCGAGCGCTGTGTTGGCGTTTGAGACCAGTTCGGTCAGCTGCTGGCTACGACCCGCCAGCACCGTCGTCGCCTTCGCCGATTCGACCAGGAAGCTGGAGAACAGTGGGCCATCTCCGCCAAGCTCGGCGAGTACGTGATCGAGGGCGGAGAGCGCGGGCGGGAACAACACGGCGTCCTTCTGCAACTGCGGTTCGGCGCCGGTGTAGCTTTCGGCCGAGCCCTGGAAGAGCTGCTGCAAACCCTTGCGCGTCTTTGGCGTGAACGTGTCGAACAGCTGGTCGAGGTCGACCACTTCGCGTGTCGCGTTCGTCTTCAGCGTCGAACCGGACGGCAGCGCCGGCGCGTTGTTCGGGCCGGGCGAGAGCGCGATGTAGCGGTTGGCGACGCTGGAGAGCGAGGGCACCCGGATTTCGGCGATCGTGCCCTGGTGTAGCGGCGCCAGCGAAGATTCGACGTGGATCGTGATCCGCACCTTGTAGTTGTGCAGTAGTTCGATTTCCTTGACCTGGCCAACCGGCACGCCTCCCACCTGAACCTGATCGCCGCGTACGAGCTGTCCGGCGCTGGCGAAGATCAGGTGATACGTGGCTTGGCGGCGACCGCCGAGCGCCAGCAGCAGCACGATCACTACGACGACTAGGAGAGCGCCGATCGCGCCTGCCCGCGCCGCCGTGATCCGCCGTGGCCTACTCGGCGGCGGCAATGGGGGCAGCGTCTCGGCAGGCTCGCCGGGGGGGACTGTCGTGGCCACGCTACCTCCCCCCCGCTTGCGTAGAGAGTCGACTGGGATCGGGGGTTGCCGCGGAGGAAGGCTTGGCCGCCACGCTCGGGTCGGGAACCTCTCCCAGGCGTGCGATTAGCTTCACCCACTGCGCCGGCGACAAACCGGCGCCGAAGCCCGCCGTTCGTGCCTGCGGACCGCCAACGGGCACAAAACCGATGGCGATCGCATTGCGATAGCCCGGCAGGGCAACGCTGTTGGCGGCGCCGGCAAAACGAGTGGCACTTGCGATCTGCAGCGGGCGCATCACTCCCTGCAGCTCGGAGAGCTTGTGCACGAGCACCGTTGCGATCGAACTGGGGCCGGACGGGCCGGCCACACGCGTTCCGTTGACCGCCGAGATGACCGCCGCGGCAATCCCTGGCGAGGCGCCGCGCAAGCCTTCGCCGCCGGCGCTCGGTTGGGTGCAGCTGCGCGCGGAGACACTCGGACGCAGGCCCGAAGCGGACAGGAACTCAAGCATGCCAAGCACGCGCCGATCGACCCGGCCCTCGCTGATCAGGCGTCGCTCGCAAGTGGCCAGGCGCACGCCGCGATCGCGCGGAACCTGCTGGTCGAGCTGGGTCTTTGACTCGAGCAGCGCCTGGCCCGGGGTCGCCCGGATCCGCGCGAACGGGTCGCGGCCCTTGGCTTTGATCACAGCCGAGCTCTGAAGCTTGACCCAGCCGTCGAGGATCGGCTTGGGATCGATCTGCGGTGCGCCGGCGGGGCTTAGCTGGAAGACCATGTGCGGGTCGCTGGAAGCCGCGAGATGGCCCAGCACCGTGCCCGCAATCACTTGCGAGCCGGTGTGCAGCGGGTGCAGGTAGACCTCGTCAGAGCCCGAGCGGAAGGAGCGCGTCGCTCCGGCCGCGGCCGGGCTCAGCGACGGTGCGGCACCCGCCAGGGCGAAGGGTTCGCCACCGCCGCCCGAATGCGAACCCAACGCTTCGAGCACCGGGTACACCGTTGCCAACGTGCCCAACTCGGCGTAGGTGTAGGTGTTGCCATAGACGTCGCGCAGCGAGATGCTGGCGCCGAGCGGGCCCGACTGGGCAATGCGCACGACACGGCCATCCTGCACCGCGATCACAGGCGCGTCGGCCTGGCTGTAGATCGTCGTGCCGGGGACCGTGCGAGGCGAGGAGCCTTCGGTGGTCGGGAAGCCGTCGCTGTAGTGAGCCGCGGCGTACACGGGAAAGCGCGCTTCGGTCAGGCCTGTGATGGCGCCCAGCAGCGCCGGCGGCGTTCCGCCGAGCAGGCGGGCGCGCAGCAGGACCGAGCTGACGTAGGCCTGCGAGTGGTTGTAGGAGAAGATCGCCGCGCGGATGTTCTTGGCGCCGCCGGCGGCCGCCAGATAGCGAGCGGCGGCAAAGATCGCATCGGCGGGGTTATAAGGGTCCTGGTAGCCGTCGCGGTTGACGTCGACGCCGTACTGCGCCCACGTGCTCGGCATGAACTGCATCCAGCCCTCGGCGCCGGCGCTTGAGACGCTGAGGTCACGGCCATAGTCGGTCTCGACTTCGTTGATCGCGGCCAACACCTGCCACGGGATCCCGTAGGCGGCGCCCGCCGCCTGGTAGATCGGCAGCAGGAAAGGTGGGATCGAGAAGCTGTCGATGAAGAAGCTGGGAACGCCAAGCGTCGAGGATGTTCCCAGCGTCGATGGCAGCGGCGGCGTGACTGAGGATGGGGATGGCGGCGGCGCTTTCCCGGCGCTGTGCTCTGTCGTGCCGGTCGGCGAGAGCGCTGCTGGTGTACGTCCCTTGCGGGCGTGCTTGGGGGTGGCTCGCGGCTGCGTGCGCTCTTCGACGACCTGCGGAGCCGGCGGCGGCGCTTCCGTGCCCGTCGTGGTCGTGGACGTGGGCGCCGGTGGCGGCGGTTCTGGCGTGGGCGGTGCCGGCACCGTCGTCGTGCCAGTGGACATCGCCGCGGTTTCCGAGCTCTGAGTAGTGACGGTCGGTTCGGCCTGCGCCCAGGCGGGCGCCGTCAGGACAGCCAGCGCAACCAGGAGCGCAGTCGGTGCGGGTATCGAGGGTCGCCTTCTCATCTCAGTTGCCGAGCAGGTAGTTGAGAAGCAAGCCGCTTGCTTCCGAGCTTTCTTCTGGCGTGTAATAGGTGGTTCCAGCCGCCGCGCCGCCAACGGGCTGAGCAACCGGCGCGGACCCGGATGGCGGCGCTCCGGCCGTGCCGGTCGTTTCGCTGGGGTGGGTGGGGTCTGGATACTTGGCGATCGCCTGAGCGGGGGTCATGCCTTTGAGGACGGCGAGCGTGCGCAGCATGACCAAGCTCGTCGACCCCGCCGAGGCTTTGGCGCTGGCAACCTTTGTGCCCGTGAACCTGCCGCTGCATTTGTTGCTCGGTTCAATCGCGTAGGTCAGGCAGGCGCTACTGGCCACTATCTCCGCCCGCAGGAAGTGCCCAAGGGCGTCATAGCCATTGACGCTGCCAGCGCCCAGGTAGATGAAGTCCAGCAGACGCTCCAAGCCGCCGGTGTTCTTCAGGCCGTTGGGGCCGGCAAGCAGTGCAGATAGGTTGGTCGCGGCCGGCTTGGCCTGCTTGCCGAATCCCTTGATCAGCGGCAGCAGCGGTTCGACTGCTCGCAGCGCGGCGCTCGAGCGCCGCGCGTTTTCGCCGAAGGACTTAAAGAAAGCTTCCGAGGATTTCGAGAACGGCCCGAAGCTTTCAAAGGTCTTGTTCAGGCCCGGAGCTGCGACGCCGAGGTCCGTGAACGTCGGCGTCGTCTGGTCGGCGAAGCGACCGAGCCGTTCCATCGCCGGACCGAGCTGTTCCAAAAAGGCGGGGAAGGCCGCCAGGCCCTGAGCAATCTGTCCGCGGTGATTGGCGCTGGCCTGCGCGACCTTGGCGCTGGAGTTGACGAAGCCGACAAGGCGTTCGCGATCTGCCGCCAGCGGGGCGGTGGAGCGATCGCCTTCGACCGCCAAATCGGTGAGCACTTTGTTCTCCTTGGCCAGGATCCCCAACACTCGTTCGAGGCCTTCCAGCGCCGGGTTGGCACGGTGAAGGGCAACGTTGAGGTCGTTGCCACGGCCGGCGAAACCGGCGCCGAGCTCGTTGATCAGGATCGTCAGCCGTTCGCGCTCGGGCAGGCGCGCGATGTCGCCCAACAGGTCTTGGTCAACCGGGCTGTGCGTGCGCGTAACAGGCAACAGCACCTGACCGGCACCTTCCTGGCCGGAAGGGATCGTTTTCAGCGGCGGCGGCGGCGGCGTGCCTTCCACGCGCGGCTGTGTCGGCAGGCAGTCCACGAACTTCTCTCCGATCAGCGCCTGCGGACGGATCGTGCAGGAGGCGTCCTCGCGGAAGTCTTGAAAGCCTGGGTTTTCGATCTTCATCACGACCGCGGCCTGAGCGTGCGGCGTCGGTTCGACCGATTGCACCTTGCCGACGTCGACGCCGTCGATGGTGACCTGCTCGCCGACGGTGAGGTTGCCGGCGTCGTCAAAGATCGCGCGCAGCCTGTATTCGCCGCCCGAGCCGCCGGCTGAGGTGGAGAGCAGGACCACTGCCACGAGGGCAAGCACGCAGGCAGCGACGAGCGCCGCCGCTATACCCCTCCTGAACCCCTCGTTGCGCTTGCTCAACCCTCTCAACCCTCAGTCTCGATAACGCGCGCAGGGCGGCCCTGTCTCGGGCCGCCCTGCACCGCTGTCGTCTTGCTACCTA
>DASTPN010000057.1:0-2198 GCA_035719985.1 Solirubrobacteraceae bacterium
GATCGTCAAGTCCGAGAGTTACGGCTGGAGCTCTGGGTTGACATGGGCGCTTCTGGTCGGCGGTCTCGCTCTCATTGCTGCGTTCTTGGCACTCGAGCGGCGAAGCTCCGCTCCGCTGATGCGGCTGGGGATCTTTCGCACGCCTGGCCTGGGTCCGGCTTCGGTCATCCAGGTGCTCACCTCGGGCGCTGCCATCGCCACCTTCTTCTTCGTCTCGTTGTACCTGCAGCAGGTGCTTGGGTTTCGCCCGTTCAGCGGCGGACTGGCGCTGCTGCCGATCTCAGCGGGAATCGTCGGCGGCGCAACGATTGCCCGCCAAGCCGTCCCGAAGTTCGGCCCTCGCGCCGTCGCTCGTGTTGGCATTGCCATTGGCTTCGTCGGCCTGCTCGTTCTCTCGCGAGTTCCAATCGACGGTCATTACGCGTCGAGCGTGCTTGTTGGCGTGTTGCCATTGAGCCTTGGCCTTGGTCTGACGTTCCTTCCGATCACCCTGATCGCCACGAACCGCGTTGAAGCGCCAGACGCCGGTTTGGCGTCGGGCATCCTCAACACCGCGCAGCAAATGGGGGCGACGGTCGGATTGGCCGTTCTCTCAACTCTCGCAGCCAGCCGCACACTTCACGGGGCAGCAGGCGCCCGCACCCTTCAAGTCGGCGGCTTTCACCTCGCCTTCGACGGCGCCGCAGCCTTCCTTGGTGCGGCGTTGCTGATCACCGCTTTTGTGCTCAGGTCGGAGCCAGTAGGCGCCACAGGCGAAGAGGTGCACCGCGACAAGGCAGCACAGGCCGCGGCTTGCGCCCAACAAGTTCCGGGTGCAATTCGCTGATCGTCATCTGACGGTTATCTGCTTCGTCTCGGCCTTCAGGATTCGTGCGCAGGACGCGGCAGCGTTCCGCGCTCGATGACGTTGTCGTAAATGCTCTCGAGCGCCACAGTCATCGGCTCGATGAGCTCATCGGGCAGGCCATCGAAGAACAGGCGCTGGATGAGTTCGACGTGACCGGTCGAGGCTTGCGTGATCTCAGCCCAGCCTTGGTCGGTGAGTGTGATCTCAGTCGCCCGCCGGTCAGTAGGCGCCGTGCGTAGCGCGACGAGTTCGCGGCCTTCGAGCCGCCGAAGGTGGTGCGAGAGCCGGCTGCGTTCCCAGCCGATTCGGATGGCAAGGGCGGTGATCTGCGTCCGTCCTTCGGGCTCGTAACGCAGCGCGTTCAGTACGTCATAGTCGGCCAGGGAGAGATTGGCCTCGGCCTGCAGCTGACGGTTCATTTCGTACGTCAGCCGCAGCCTCAGTCGTATGAACGCGAGCCACGCTCGCTGCTGGGCGGGCGTCAGCTTGCTGAACGCCGACTCTCCTTGTTTGCGTTTGCGCGCCATCTGAGTGGATCGAGGCTTTACCCCGGTCGCGGCACATCTTTACCGCCGAAACGGCGTGTCCTGGTTGAAGCGAGCCCGGCTCCGCACAATACGTGAAACATCATGTAACTTGCTGAAGACCATGACCGGCAGTCGCCGGAAGGAGCCTGAACATGCCCAGTGCCTGCGTTCTTACGGAGTACGGACCGCCGAGCGTTCTCGAGTGGGCGGAGGTTGCGATGCCGGAGCCGTCGAAAGCCGAGATCCGGATTAAGGCCATTGTGTCTGGGGTGGGTCCGACAGATCTGAAGATCCGTCGCGGTAGCCTGGCGGCCGTCTATCCGCTGCCAGACCGCGCCGTTCTCGGATTCGAGACCGCCGGAGTCGTCGACGCCGTCGGCGACGGCGTGACCGGGGTCGCCGTCGGAGACGAGGTCGCCGCGCAGCTGATGACGCTGGGCGGCTACGGCGAATTCGTCGTCGCAAAGATCTGGGCCTTGAAGCCCAAGAGCGTGAGCTGGGAGGACGCCGGCGCACTGCCGGCTTCGGTCGAAGCCGCTGTTCGAGTGCTGCGCGCGCTCAAGGTGTCGAGCGGGGAGACGCTCTTGCTCCTCGGCGCCGGGGGATCGGTCGGAATGATCGCCGCACAGCTCGCGCTTCGACAGGGGCTGCACGTGATCGCAGCAGTCGGCGAGCGCGACGAGGAGCTGGTGCGCGAACTCGGAGCGACGCCGGTGCGCTACGGCAGTGAGTTGCTTGCCAACGTTCGCAAAGTCGCCGACCACGTCGACGCCACTTTCGACGCTGCAGGTAAGGGAGGGCTCGAGGAGGCGATCACGCTCACC
>DASTPN010000058.1:0-2734 GCA_035719985.1 Solirubrobacteraceae bacterium
GCAAGGAAGATCAGTCGTGGTACATGTGCTACGTCGGCGATCCATCGCGGCCAATCGTGATCGCAACCACCGTCGAGCAGGGTGGGTTCGGTGCCGAAACGGCCGCTCCGATCGCTCGTCTGATCGCCGCCAAGTGGTTCGGTCAGACCGAGAAGTACGTCGCTGGGAGCTCGAAAACCGCATGAGCCCGCCTCCCGCTGCCAGCCCGATCGCGGCGCCCGCCGAAGTCACCGTGCCGCGCGCGGGCGCGCTGCGCCTGCCGCTCGACCCGCTGCTGACGCTGGCCGTCATTGGGCTGGGCATCTGCTCGGTGGCGACGCTCCGCGTCGCCACCGAGCATCTGATCGCCGGGCAGCCGCGCTACTACGTCGACCGCCAGGCCGTCTATCTGATCGTCGGGTTCGGGCTGATGCTTGCGCTCTCACGAATCGACTATTCGCGCCTGCGTCATATGGCCTACGGAATCTACGCGGCGCTCGTCTTCAGCATCCTGGCGGTGCTTGCACTGGGGCACGCGGCCAACGGCGCGCAGCGGGCGATCAACTTTCCGCTGTTCTCCTTCCAGGGCTCTGAGATCGGCAAGGTGCTGCTGATCCTCGCGCTATCGGCGCTGATCGTGGCGCGCTCGCGCCAATTGCAGGAAGTTGGCACGACTGTGCGCGTGATCGCTGCCGCGGCGCTGCCGGCGCTGTTCGTGATCGTCCAGCCCGACCTCGGCTCGGGGATGGTCTACATGGTGATCGCCTTCACGCTGTTGTTCGTGGCGGGTACCTCATGGCGCCAGTTGGCGGCGATAGTCGCACTCGTGTTGGCGGCGGCGACATTTGCGCTGGTGCTGGCGCCCGCGGCCGGCGTGCATGTGCTCAAACCCTTCCAGGAGGAACGGTTGACGGCGTTTCTGCATCCCTCCAGCAATCCCGAGAAGCAGGGGTATCAGCAGGAGGAGTCGAAGGTAGCGATCGGGGCCGGTGAGAAGACCGGCCGCGGCGAAAGCGCGACCCAAACCAAGCTCAACTTCGTGCCTGAGGACCACACCGACTTCATCTTCGCCGCCGTCGGCGAGCAGTACGGTTTCGTCGGTGCCGCGCTTGTCCTGTCCCTCTACGCGCTGCTGATCTGGCGCACGCTTCGGATCCTGACGATGTCCAAGGATCTGTTCGGCACGCTGGTTGCCGGTGGAGTCGTAGCTATGCTGATGTTCCAAGTGTTCGTGAACGTGGGGATGGCGGTTGGGATAATGCCCATAACCGGCGTGACCCTGCCGCTCATGAGCTACGGCGGATCGTCGGTGATAACGACGCTCCTGGCGGTGGGTCTACTGCAATCGATCTACGTCCGGGCCGGTGCCTCACAGGCGCCGCGAGGCAGCGTCCTCCGCTACTGAATAGATGTCAGCCGCAATCTCCCCACAACCACAACCAGCCACGCAGGAGCCCGCTATGACCTCACAGGTCCGGCTTCTGCTCGCACCGGGCATCGAGATCGCGGCACGCACACACTCACAAAGACTGGAACCACAAATTGAAAAAGCAAGTACTTGTCAGCGTCGATCGCGCCGAGACGCGCGTGGCGCTGCTGGAGGCCGCCGGCACGCCCGCCGCCTCATCGGATCGGACCAACCCATCCCGCACTCGCAAGCGCACCACTGCCCGCTCGGGAGTCGGCTATCGCATAGCTGAGCTGTACATAGAGCGCCGCGGTGGGCGCTCGATCGTCGGCAACATCTACAAGGGCAAGGTCGACAACGTCCTGCCGGGGCTGGAGGCGGCCTTCGTCGACATCGGCCTCGAGAAGAACGGCTTCCTGCACGTCGATGAGATCGTGCTTCCCGGCGTCCAGACGCCAAAGCGCGGGCGTGGGGGGGCCGGGCGCAGCAAAATCGCCGAGCTGCTCAAACCTGGGCAGGAGATAGTCGTGCAGGTCGTCAAGGATCCCCTGAAGACGAAGGGGGCGCGACTGTCGATGGAGCTGACGATCGCCGGTCGCTACATGGTCTATGCGCCGACCGGCGAGGGGGTCGGCGTCTCAAGGCGGCTCGACGACAAAGAGCGCGAGCGCCTGCGGCGCCAGACCGCAAAGCTAGACATCGGCGGCGGCGGCGTGATCGTGCGCACGGCCGCTCACGGCGCCCAGCGTGCCGACTTCGAGCGCGAGCTGCTCTACCTGCACAAGTTGCATGAGGTGCTGATGAAGCGCGTGCAGGACACGCAGGCGCCGGCGATGGTCTTCCAGGAGGCCGATCTGTCCGTTCGCGTCGTACGCGACATCTTCTCCGAGCACTTCGAGCGAGCGATCGTCGATGACGAGCAGCAACACAAGCGGCTCGTCTCGTTCTTCGCGCGCACGGCCCCGGAGCTGGTCGAGCGGGTCGAGCTTTGGGACGGCAAGGAACCGCTGCTTGACGCCTACAAGGTCACCGATGCGATCGACGGGCTGATGTCCCGGCGCGTAGACCTACCCAGCGGCGGCTACCTGATGATCGATTACGCCGAGGCGCTGACCGTGATCGACGTCAACTCGGGAAGCTTCACGGGCAAGGGCAAGAGCGCAAGGCTCGAGGACACGATCACCAAGACGAACCTCGAAGCGGCCGATGAGGTCGTGCGTCAGCTGCGCCTGCGGGACATCGGCGGGATCATCGTCATCGACTTCATCGACATGGAGATCGTCGCCAACCGGGCCGAGGTCATCAAGACGTTCCGGGGGGCGCTGGCCCGGGACAAGACCCGGACCC
>DASTPN010000059.1:0-9614 GCA_035719985.1 Solirubrobacteraceae bacterium
GTGAGCGCCAAGCCGACCGACGCTCTCGCCAGCCCGGACATCCTTGACTCAAGCGAGGCCGGCAACCGCTACATCCGTGGCACGACGATGCGGATGCTCGCTTACGGCGGCGGACTGCTCGTCGGCGTGGTGGCAACCCCGTTTGTGACGCGGCACCTGGGCTCCGCCGGCTGGGGGAGCTTCGTGACGGTGACCTCGCTTGTCTTCATCGTGGCCGCCATCACCGAGGGCGGCCTGGCGAACCTTGGCGTGCGCGAGCTGAGCACCTCCGACGAGAACGAGCGGCGCTTGTATTTGTCCTCGCTGGTCGGCCTGAGGATCGTGCTGTCGCTGTTCGGCGCGGCGCTCGCGCTCGGCTTTGCTCTCCTTGCCGGCTATTCGACCGTGCTTGTCGAGGCCACCGCCATAGCCTGCGTCGGCCTCTTGATCAGCAACCTGCAGCTCACGTGGGCGCTGCCGTTGACGGCGGACCTGCGTCTCGGATGGTTGGCGTTCGGGGACTTCTTCGCGCAGGCAATCACCGCCGCCGGAATGCTCGTACTCGTCGCGCTCGGAGCATCGCTGTTGCCGTTCTTCTTGGTCGCCGACGTCACTGCCTCCTCGATGCTCGTAGTGACAGTCCTACTAGTGCGCAAGCGAATCTCGCTGCGCCCGGCATTCGATCCAGTGCGTTGGCGTGTACTGCTATCCGAGTCGATCATCTACGCGGCGGCGACTGCGCTGGGAGTCGTCTACTTCCGCGTGGTAGTGATTGCTGGGAACCTGCTCACGAGCGCTAAACAGACCGGCTACTTCGGGCTCTCCTTCCGGATCGTGGACATCGTCAACGCGATCCCGTGGCTACTGGCAACATCGGCATTCCCGATCCTTGCACGTGCGGCCCGAGACGACGCGCACCGCCTCAGCTACGCGCTGCAGCGTCTATTCGAGGTGGGCTTGATCGTCGGCGGCGCGGTTGCCCTTGGCCTGTTTGTCGGCGCTCCATTCGCCGTGAAAGTCATCGGTGGCCCCACCTTTGCGCCGTCGGTCACCGTCCTGCGCATTCTCGCGCTCGGCGTGCCCGCCACCTACCTGGTGGCGACGTGGTCGTTTGCGCTGCTCTCACTCAAGCGCTACCGCGAGCTGATCGTCGTCAACGCGGTGATGGTGCTCACGGCGATCGCGCTGTGCATCGCCCTGATCCCGCCGTATGCCTCACATGGAGCCGCGATCGTAACGGCGACGCTCGAGCTGCTGCTGGCATCTGGCTATGCGATCGCGCTGATGCGGCGCGATCGCGATCTGCGACCGAGCCTCAGTCGCGTGCCACGGATCGCTCTTGCCTTGGCCGTGGCATTCGCCGTGGCGCTGGTCGTGCCCGTGCCATCTGTCTTCGCAGTAATGATCGGCCTGCCCGTCTTTGCGGCGATGCTAGCGGCGCTGGGGGCGCTTCCGGAGGAGCTACTCGAGGCCGTGATGCGCCAGCGAGCAGCGACCAAAGCGAAGGCGGCCGCCAAGGACCAGCCCCAGTAAGTCATAAGATCGACGTTCGATGCCCGCCACGATCCCACTGGACGCACCCAAGTCCGATACCTACTACGCCCTCGGCCGCGAGGACGTGATCGCCTACTTGCCACGCCCAGTCGGGCGCGTACTTGACATCGGCTGTGGCGAAGGCGGCGCGGCTGATCCCTTGCGCGCAGCCGGCGCCAGCTACATCGCCGGCATCGAGATCCTGCCAGAGCCCGCGCGATGCGCAGAGCAGGTCTACGACGAGGTCCATTGTGGCGACGCGCTCGAACAACTGGACAAGCTCGAGGGCAGCTTCGACACCATCATTTGCTACGACGTGCTCGAGCACCTGTACGACCCGTATGCGCTGGTCAGAGCGTTGTTTGACATCACCGCTCCCGGCGGCGTACTGCACGTCTCGGTGCCGAACGCCAGTCACGTCTCACTGCTGCGCGACCTGATCGTCCGGGGCACTTTCGGCTACGTGCCTTACGGCCATCGCGACGCCACGCACGTGCGCTGGTTTACTCGTCGCGATATCGTCGCGCTCCTGAGAGAGGGGGGTTGGCAGCCACTGCGTACCGACCCGTCGACCTTGTTGCGCAAGTCGCGCACGCTGCACACCCTGACGAGAGGCCGCAGCACCGAATTCCTCGCCTCCCAGTGGTTCGTCCTAGCGCAGAAGCCAAACTAGCGGCGGGCGTGACCGTCTCGGTGTGCGTGCCCGTCTACAGGGCACACGATCAGCCAAACGTGGCCACGCTCGCGGCAAGCGTGCCGGGGGCGCTCGATGGACTCGATGGGGAGTTGGTGGTTGCGCTCAACGGCATCGACGCGGAGCATGCGGGCGTGCCGAGCGAGGCAGTGGTAGTCGACCTGGGCATAAACCGCGGCGTGGCGCCAGGCTGGAACGCAGCGGCACGAGCCGCGCGCGGGGAGATCCTTGTGTTCGCCAATGACGACGTGCTGCTCGGCAAGGGCGCGCTCGCGGTGATAGCGAACGCCTTGGACGAGCACCCGGACGCTGGCGTGGTGGGGCCTGTAGGCGCCAACTGGGACCTTTCAGGACCGCCACGTGAGATCGAGTCGGTCGATCCGCACGACGCTCCGGTTGGCGAGCTGCACCGCTGCGAGTCAGTGGCCGGCTTCCTGTTGGCCTGCCGTCGCGAGGTGTTTGAGCGCATAGGGGGTTTTGACGAGCACTACGCGCCGTGCATCTGCGAGGAGCTCGACTTCTGCCTGGCTGTGCGCGCTAGCGGGCTGAACTGCTACGCGATCGGCGGCGTGATCCACGAGCACGAGTACAGCATCTCCAAAGCGCGGCCGTGGACGCGGTTGCGCCACAACGGCCGCACTGAGATGCTGTGGCGTATCCATCGCCGCAACCTTCGCCATTTCCGCCGTAAGTGGGCCGGCAGAGCATGAGCGACCGAGTGATCGTCTCGATGGGGATTGGTCCGCAGCAGAACCTGCTGCGGATAGCGCGGCGCACGATTGAGCCTTACGCACGCCGTCACGGCTATGACTTGGACCTGCACACGCGGCTGCTCGAGCAGCCGCGGCCTGCCTCCTGGATGAGAGTGCCGATCCTGCGCAAGTTGGTGGAGCGCTACGAGCTGGTCGTGTGGCTGGATGCCGACATCGTGATTGTCGACGGACGCGATGACATCGCCACGGAGCTCGATGACGAGCACTTCCTCTATTTGGCCGAGCACCGCAAGGATGGCTCGCAAATGCCCAACGCCGGAGTGATGATGCTGCGTGGCGGCGAACAGGCCGCGAACTTCCTGGACCAATTGTGGGCAATGGACCAATACGTCGATCACCAGTGGTGGGAGAACGCAGCGATCTGCGAGCTACTCGGCTACGAGCTTGACCCGCCGCGTCCTGGGCGCCCGACGCCGCTGCTTCAGCGCACGAAGATCATCTCACCGCGCTGGAACACGATCGTCGGCGACGGTGTGCGCCGTGCGCGTATCCGTCACTTCGCCGGCTACAAGACGCGCACACGAGCCGCCCTGATGACGGCTGCGACCGTCGAGGCCCGCACCCGCTCGCTACTCGGCCGGTGAGACCGGCCGGACGGATATCTTAGGCCCATGGATCGGCTCCCGATCGCTGTTCAGATCAGCACACGCAACGCCGCCGAGGGCCTGCAGGCATGCATCGACAGCGTCAGCTCGTGGACGAGTGAGATCGTCGTGGTGGATATGGAGAGCGAGGACGCCACCTGCGAGATCGCCCGCGCCAACGGCGCCACACTCGTGCAAGTCCCAGCCGCTGGGTGGGCCGAGCCAGGTAGGCAGGCAGGCCTGGACGCAGCGAGTCAACCCTGGATCTTCGTACTCGACGTCGATGAGCGCCCCGGGCCCGAACTGCCGGCAGTGGCTGCGCAGTACCTCGCCCGCGATGACGTCGCCGGCGTATGGATCGCCGAGCAGAACTTCCAGTTCGGTTGGTGGGTACCCCGATCGAGTATCTGGCCCGATTACCACATGCGCCTATTCCGCCGCGATCGCACGACCTACCCGGGCGACCGCCTGCACGTCATGCCCGAAGTGTCCGGGAACACAGAGCACGCTCCCGCGCGGGTGGAGTGCGCGATCATCCACCACAGCTTCCCCACCATTTCCTCATGGGTGAAGACCGTCGACAAATACTCAGACCTGGAAGCCAAGCACCTCGACGAGGCGGGCAAGCCCGCCAGCCTCGTGCGCCTGCTGATCGTCCCGTTCGCGCGCTTTGCCGAGCAATTCATCTTCAAGCGCGGTTATCGCGGCGGCCGTTACGGCCTGACGATCGCGCTGCTCTCATTCTGCTCGTTCATGCTCAGCGAGCTGAAGTTGTGGGAGCGCAGGCTGGGCCCGGACACCCTGCCAAAAGGAGCCATGCGCGAGCCTGAGCAGTAGCGCTCAGCCGGCGGGCGTTTGTTCGCGGTAGCCAGGGACCGCCGTCTCATGCGAGACGCCTGAACGCTGAATCGCCCGGGCGGTCGAGAGCGCCGCGTAGCCGTCGTGACCGTCGGCCAATGGCCGACCGTGACCGTCTAGCGCAGCGAGAAACGCCTCCCATTGCACCACCAAGGGCTCACGGCGCGCAAGCGCGTAACGGATCATGTCGCCCTCACCGGCCCCGCGCATGTTCGACAGCGTGTCCCAGTCGGTCGGCTCGGTCGGATGACCGTAGTGGTAGAGCTCCTGCGTTAGGTAGTTGAGCACGAACGTGCCACCTTCGCCGGTAACCGTCAGCTCGCGCACCTTCGTCGGCGTCAACCAGTTGACCTCCAACAGCCCTGTGGTGTCGTTGTCAAATCGCATTGTCGCAGCGATCAAGTCCTCGGCGCGATCGTGCAGGCGCTGTGCACTCTCAGCGAACACGCGCCCGACCTCCGAGCCCGTCAGGTAGCGCATCACATCGATGTCGTGCGAAGCGAGGTCAAGCGCCACGCCGAGCATCCCATCACGATCAGGGAACGGAGAGAGGCGACGCGCGTGCATCTGATAGATGCGGCCGATCGAGCCCGCATCCAAGTGTTCCTTGAGGGCGAGTACCGCCGGGTTGCAACGCTCGACCAGGTTGACGCCGAGTAGCACCCGCCGCCGCTCAGCCTCGCGCACCAGATCGAATGCCTCTTGCTCATCAGCAGCCAGTGGCTTCTCCACCAGCACGGCGACGCCGGCCTCAACAGCGGCGTTCCCGAGCGCAGGCAGCTTCTCCGCCGGAGCCGAGAGGCAAGCAAAATCGACAGCGACGCTTTCGAGCGCCTGCTCGATCGAGCTATAGCTTGTAGCCCCGGGATGGCGGCGCTCAAAGCGCTCGCGACGGCTGGCCTCGGGGTCAACCAGCGCGACAATCTCCACGCCCTCGATCTGACCGAGCACACGAGCGTGATTGGAGCCCATGTGTCCGAGGCCGGCGATCAGCGCTTTGCGCGGAGTCTTGCTTTCACTCATCTGCTCGGAGCCTATACACACCTCGTCGGCCAGGCTGAGAACGCCAACCTCAAGCGAGAGACGCCCACCGCTCCGAGTTGCACTCGCAGATCTCCGCCAAGATGGCCTGCACGTCACGGGTGATCGCCCAACCGGGGTAATCGCCCTTAAACGGCTCCAGGTCGCTGATCCACCAGCGATGATCGCCCACCCGCGGCTCCTCGCCCAGGGTCCAGCTCAATTCTCGGCCCGCAATCTCCTCGCACATCCCGATCGCCTCGAGCATCGAGCAGTTGCTCTGGCGCCCGCCGCCGATGTTGTAGACGGCTCCTGTGCTCGGAGCACGATGGAAGGCCTCGAATGCGGCCACAAGGTCAGCCGCGTGCAGGTTGTCGCGCACCTGCTTGCCGCCGTACCCGTAGACCGTGTAGGCCTCGCCCGTCACGGTGCAGCGCATCAAATACGCAAGGAACCCGTGTAGCCGCGCCCCCGCGTGATCGGGCCCGGTTAGACAGCCAGCGCGAAAGCACACGGTCGGCATCTCGAAATAGCGCCCGTACTCCTGCACCAGCAGGTCGGCGGCGGTCTTTGAGACGCCGAACAGGGAGTGGGTCGAGCGGTCGATCGACATCGATGTATCGATGCCGCCGTAGTAGCGATGGTCCTCGGGCAGCTCCAGCCGCCTCTCCAGCTCGAGCAGCGGCAGCGAATTGGGCAGATCTCCGTAGAGCTTGTTGGTCGAGCAGAACACGAACGTGGCCTCAGGCGTGTGCTCGCGCGCGGCCTCCAGCAAATTGAGCGTGCCGCCCGCGTTGATCGCGAAGTCCGTCCGCGGATCCGAGGCGGCCCAGTCATGCGAGGGCTGAGCGGCGGCGTGAATCACCAACTCGATCTGACCGCCGCGCTCGGCGAAGACACGCGTGACGCCGTCGGCGTCACGGATGTCGATCTCCAGCGAGCGGAACTCGGCCGGGTAGCGCTCGACGAGCGCCTGGCTCGTGCGCGCCGTGGAGGCATCGTCTCCGAAGAAGCGCGCCCGCATGTCGTTCTCCAGTCCGACCACGTCGTAGCCGGCTTGGACGAAGTGGCGAACGGACTCGGCGCCAACCAGGCCGCCGGAGCCGGTGACTATCGCAGTGGGCATGCCCGCATCCTTCCACGCCAGGCGCCGCTCCAGTCGCCCTCCCTATGACGGCAGCTGCCCAAGCGTAACCGCGCGAACATCCTCCCCGTCCCGGTAAGCCCGAAACCACTCGGCGGTAAGCCGCAGCCCGTCCTCCAACGACAGCAGCGGCTCCCACCCAAGCTCCGCTCGCGCGCGCGCGGAATCCAACCGCAGCACCGGGTTCTCACGCGGGTGCTCGGACGCGTCGATACGCCACTCGATCCCTCCCGGCCACAGCTCGACGATGCGCTCGAGCAGCGCCCGCACCGGCAGCGCATCGTCGATCGCCGGCCCGAAGTTCCAAGCGCGCGCGAACCGCTCGGACTCGCACAGCCTCTGCGCGAGCAGCAGATACCCCGACAGCGGCGAGAGCACGTGCTGCCATGGCCGCACCGCCTCGGGGTTGCGAACAAGCAACGGCTTGCCGGCAAGCACGGCACGAAAGAGATCGGGCAGCAGCCGCTCGGCGCCGAAGTCGCCGCCTCCGATCACGTTGCCGGCGCGTGCACTGGCAAGACGGGCCGTATCCGGGCCGGAGAAGAACGAGTCCCGGTAGGACTGCACGATCAGCTCCGCGCAGGCCTTCGAGGCCGAGTAGGGATCATCGCCGCCGAGCGGATCGTCCTCGACATGCGGAGAGCCGCCGGCGTGCGGGGCGTAGCACTTGTCCGAGGTGACAACCACCACCGCTTGCACCCCGTCGCAGCCGCGCACGGCGTCGAGCAGGTGCGCCGTGCCGAGCGCGTTGACGGCGAACGTCTCCGCCGGCGTAGCGAAGGATGCTCGCACCAGCGGCTGTGCGGCCATGTGAATGACCACCTCGGGACGGGCCTCGCGCACCGCCCGCGTGAGAGCGCCCGCGTCGCGCACGTCGCAGGCAAAGCAGGTCTCGATCCCCTCCTGTACGCCGGCCAGCTCGTACAGCGAGGGGCTCGTCGGGGGCGCGGCCAGCGAGACGCCACAGACGCGCGCGCCCAGCGCCTGCAGCCACAGGCACAGCCAAGCCCCCTTAAAGCCGTTGTGCCCGGTAACCAGCACGCGGCGATCGCGCCAGAAGGAGGAGTCGAGACCTCTACTTGGGATCGGGATTCTCCCCGCTCGGGGCCAGCACCCGCAGCCCTGCGTGCGTGGCAGCTTCGCCCAGACGCGTGTCGTAGGTATAGAAGCCGGCCAACAGATCACCGAGCTGGAGAGCGGTGGCGAGATGGATAGCGTCAAGCGAACGCAGCTCTGCGGGTTGGAGTTCGCATGCCTTTTGCCTTGCCTGCGGGCTGAGTGGCAGCAAGCGCACGTTCTCGAGCCTGGAGCGACCGATGCCTGCCACCGCAGAGCCTCCGCTGCGGCGCTGCAGGGCGCGCAGCGTCTCTACCTCGGCGATCTCGCTGGCGACAAGCTTCGCATCGGATGCAAGCGCCGCAACCAGAGCATCGGTCTCCGGCTCCCTTAGCACCAGCTTTACGAGCGCCGAAGCGTCGAGATAAAACAGCTCAGATTTGGGCACCGGCCACTCAGAGGCGATCTTCGCGCAACTCTTGAAGCGCTTCAGAGATGGCATACGGTTTGGTTTCATCCACCGGCCCAAGCGCTGCCGCGGACGCGAGCAGGTCGGCTGTCGAGCCGAGCGCCGGTGTGGCGCCGAGTTCGTCCAACCGCCGGTCGATCTCCGAACCCTGCTGGGCGACCAGCTCGCGTACGCCGCGCAAGATCAGCTCGCGCGCGAGCGTCGCAGTCGGCTTGCGCTCGCCGAGCAGCGGACGCGCGCGCCGCAGCGCCTCGTCCAGCTCCGGGTCGCGGGTCAGTGCGATGCGGGGGTGAGTCGTTGCCACAAACGTAGTGTAACACCATAGTTGCACCTCATCGCTCCCGTACGCTCACCACATTCGAGCTCCCGCTCGCGAACGGAAAGTCCGCCTCGTGCGGGCAGCTGGCGCGGAACTGGTACGTGACGGGCCCCGGCAGCCGGAACCGATACGACGCCCGATAGCGCCCGTGGGGCCCGCTCGCAAGCACCCGGAACTGCCGCCAGGCTCCGCCCGGCACGCGCGCTTCGAGCACGAGTTGCTTGCCCCCGCGCGGCAGCGGCCCGCCGTGCAGATCCCCCGTGAAGCGGATCGTCCCGCCCGCATGCGAGACACGCGGCGCCACCTGCAAGCTCAACGACGCCCGCACGTTCAGCGTCAGCGCCGCCGTCACATTTGGCGACGCCTGCCCGGTACGGCTGCTGTAAGCCAGCGTCAGCCGCCCCGACTGCAGCGAGCTCACAAGCCGCAGCGTGAAGCCCCCGTCGGCCCCGGTGTACGCGGTGGCGAGCTTCCGCGTCGGCGCTCCCAGCACGCCCGGCTGAAACAGCGCCTGCACTTGTGCCCCCGCGATCGGGGTGCCGCCGGGGGCGAGCAACCGTCCACTGACCGTGTGGGCGCTGCCGAAGCGGGCCGTCAGTGCCGTGTGAGCACCGGAGGACCAGTGTGCGGAGAGGCTGGCAGCAGCGGAGGCGGGCGTGCCGTTGGCGGCGGGACCAAGCGTGGCGGTTCCTTGGCCGGCGCCCAGCGTCACCTGCCCGGCAACTCCGCTCGCGCCCTGGCCGGCTCCCGGCAGCAGTTGCGAGGGATGGTTGGCGACATCGATCTTGCGGTCGAGCACAACGGTCGAGTTTCCGGCCGCATCGGTGACGGCGACGACGAGGTGGTGTGCGCCGTCGCTGAGCCCGGTCGTGTCGAAGGGAACGTCGGCGCTCACGCTGCTCGCGCACGGCTGCAGGTACAAGAACGCGGGCAGCCCGTCGCCGGTGCCACCAAGGTCGCGGCAATGACCGCCGTTTTCGTCGATCAGCGTACGCCCGGATTCGACCCCGTCGAGCGTGAAGACGGCTTGGTAGATCCCGGAGCCGGGGTCGAAAGCGGCGAAGGAGAGGTCAGCCGTGCCGCTGAGGGTGGTCGCTGTAGCCAGTTCGCCGGTGACGTTTTCGACGAGGGGTTGGGTGTTCTGTTCGAGTGTCAGGTCGGCGGCGTAGAGGTAGACAACGGCGG
>DASTPN010000060.1:0-7014 GCA_035719985.1 Solirubrobacteraceae bacterium
GGACGAGTACTTCAAGCGGCGTGCTGGCACCGCGCCCGCTCACAGAAGCGGCTGCTTCGAAGCCGACGCGCGTCTCGTTGCCCTGCGGGAACTGGCGCAGCGCGCCGTCGGCGGTGTGCATTTTCAGGGCAGGCAATGCCAGCGCGATCATGGCGGCGGCTGCCGTTGCCGCCACCAGCGCCGGTCGGCGGGTGATCGTTGCCGTCCATCGCTCCCAGAAGCCGCGGCGCTGCTCGGCGCCGCCTTCGTTGGTCGCGGTGGTTGCTGCCGGCCTCAGTCTCTGTCTCAGCGAGTGCCCCGCTTGGGTAAACCGGGCAAATACGCGCCCTTGACCGTTGGTGCGCTCTCCCAGCAGCGAGATCAGGCACGGCAGCAGGGTCGAGGCCGCGAGCACCGAGATCGTCACCACGATGATCGCCCCCAGCGCGAGCGAGCGAATCGCGGTGGCGTGCACCAGGTAGAGCCCGAGCAAAGCGGTCACAACGGTTGCCGCGGAGAAGACGACCGCGACCCCGGACGTCGCAAGCGCGGTGGCGCGAGCCTGCTCGGAGCTCGCGCCGGCCCCCACCTCCTGGCGGTAGCGGGCAAGCACGAACAGCGAGTAGTCGACGGCCACGCCGATGCCGATCATCGAGGCCATGTTCGTTACGAACACCGACATTTCCGTGGCTTGGGAGAGCCAGTAGATGATCGCGCCGGTGATCAGCACTGACGTGGCCCCGAGCGCCAGCGGCAACATCGCCGCCACCAGCGAGCCAAACACGGCGATCAGGATCAGCGCCACGATCGGAAAGCCGCTGCGCTCGGCGGTGGCGAGGTCCTTCTTGCTCAGGTCCTGTAGCCCCGCCCACAGCGCGCTCTGGCCGACCAGGTGAGTCGCGACCGCGCCATTTTGGGCGGAGTCGAGGCCGAGTTGCTTGCGCAGTTCGACCGCGAGGTTAATTGCGTTTTCTTCGCTGACCGAGGCGTCAAGGGGTATTACGAGCGGTCGCTGGTGGATTCCGGCGGCGGCGATCTGATGAGTGGCGGAGAGGCGCGCGGCGGGGGAGAGGGATACGTCGTGGACTGAGGCGATCTCGCTTCGTGCCCGGTTGAGCGCCGCCTGCATAGCGGTCGAGCCGGTGGCCCCACTCGCCGGTACGAGCACGATCGCCAAGCGAGCATTCTCGGCCCCTGGCTGGACCTGGGGCAGGCGTTCGAACAGCTTCTGGGAGCCGGACCCTGGGATCGCGTAGCCGCCGCCGGAGAGGTGGTCGCTCTGTTTGGCGGCGAAGGGAAGGGCTAGGACGAGTAGTGCCAGCCAGGTCAAAAGGACGAGTGTGCGGTGGCTGCGCAGCCACCGATCGAGTGCGAGCATCAGCTTTTGCACGGCGTTGCTCCCTTCGATATGCGGTTCCTGGTTGGCTGTCCAGCCAGCCTCGCGGGTTAGAGGCTAGCGGTGTGTGTGGGCGGACACATATGGGTCATCTCTGTATAAGCGCCCCGAGGGCGTGTCGTCCCAAACTACGGATCTTTGGGGTGGCGTAGTTGGTCCTCGCGCGTCGGTTTGCGGAGTCTTTGCGCGCCTGGAAGGTCAGGCTCCATAAACGACGTCCAGGTGGCGTCACTCATGACGATGCGCGGCGGCCACGCAATGGGATTGACAGACGGCCAGATGGGCAGGATCAGTTCGCGCACGTCAACTTGAGCGGCTCGCAAGTCGAGATGAGCGTCGCTGGTCACGTTGACTTCAAATATGAGCTGGTCTATCCGGATGGCCGTTCGGTGCCCGTCAGGCGAACCTGGGCTGGTGCCTACAGGGATGGCCCGCCGGTATAGGTCGTTGTGGCCCATCGCCAGGAAGTCGCCATCGCCGACGTAGCGAGCCAGCTGGATGCCAAAGCCG
The DNA here is from genome assembly GCA_035719985.1 of Solirubrobacteraceae bacterium. Taxonomy (GTDB): domain Bacteria; phylum Actinomycetota; class Thermoleophilia; order Solirubrobacterales; family Solirubrobacteraceae; genus Palsa-744. The sequence continues at coordinate 1,886 of DASTPN010000060.1, forward strand.
GGCGGCGGCAGTTTCCCATCCATTAGCTGCTTGCACTGAGCCAAAGAGAAGACTCGTTCCTCAATCGGATAGGTCTGATCGAGCGCCATCGCGGTCTTGGTCGCCCACTGCGCGACCAGCACCTGCTGCTCCACGGAGAGACCCTGCGTTTCGCCCTTGAGCATCGGCTTCAAGAGCGGGGAGGCCCATGTCTCAAGATCGCTCATCCAGTGGTGGTTGCAGTCGGGACACACAGCGTCTGTAGTGATCTCGATGGCCTTCTTCGAGCGGATGGTCATTCCGTCGCGACGATTAGATGAGAAGGTCGCACCGGGATACTCGCGGGCTACCCACTTTGGGATGACGTGCTCGGGCGGGACGCTCTTGGGGATGGCCTCGTGGCAGAAGGTACACCGGCGTATCGCGCTACCCTCGCCGTGATGACTGACGATCGACACGAGCGGGAGCCTACTCAGACGATCCCCGCGAAGGATGGCGATATCGAGGTTCCCATCCCGTCGCGCGACGACTTCTTGAAGACGGTTAGGAAGGTCGCTGGCCCAGCGCTTCGTAAACAGCCTGACGAGACAGACCAGCCTCCTGAGCGATCCGGGTCGGACTGACGCCCGCTGCGCGGGCGTCCTGTACTCGCTTGCGTAGCTCGGCTGACGCGGCGTGTCGCTCGTCATCGGCGGCTTTGCGTCGTTCGGCTGCCCGGTGTAGAGCCTTGATGGCGTCCGTTTCACTCATTTCGCGCACGCCTGCCCGACTAGCTCAGCGAACATCGATGGGTTGCGTTGAAAGCGCAGGTTGTAGCGCCAGGTGAACTCGTTGAGATAACCCTGTAGCCAACGGTGGGACACCTTGCGGTAGGTGCCCTTGATCGATGGCTTGAGGTGACCGAAGAATCCCTCGATCGTGTTCGTGTGAGTGTCGCCTTCGACGTAGATGCCCGTCGAGTGGTTGATTCGACTATGGGAGATGAAGTGCTTCTCCAGACCGTTGTAAGCGGGCCAGTAGTCGGTGACGATGATCGACTCGGGCTCAACCCATTCGATCAGCGTTTCCTTTAGGCGCGGGCCTCGGCGCGACGGCAGGACCGTCGCCTTGACGCGCCCTCCGCGTTCCACAGCGGCGAAGACGGTTGCTCTACTACGCTCCTTGAGCTTCATCGCTTCCGAGCGTCGCGAGGACGAGGGACCTATCGCCAACCCTGTGTGTTGCCCGTGTGGCTTGCGAGGCCTGCCGTCCACAGAAGCCTCGTCGGCCTCGATGTCGCCTCGCAACTGCTCGCCATCGTCAGTCATCACCTCGTTGCGGATCTTGTTCAGCATCCGCCACGCCGTCCGGTAGGACACGCCGAGAGAACGCTCTAGCTGCTTGGCGGAGATCCCACAACGAGTGCTAGTCACGAGATACATGGCGTAGAACCACAGGTGGAGCGAGGTCGAGGACTTCGCGAAGATCGTCCCGGCGGTCGGATGAACATGGTGCCCGCAGCCGGTGCAGGTCCAGGACTGGCGACCTTGTTTGGTTGCATAGCGGCGAAAGACGCGCTCCTGCCCGCACTTCGGGCATATGGCGTGTTCGCCGTCCGACGCGTAGCGCGAACGCCACAGGTGCTCAAGGCAGGCAGCATCGTCGGGGAACTCGCGCATGAACTCCATGAGCGAGTATGTGGACTCGGACGATTCGGCCCGACGTGGTGCGTTGCGGTTCACCGGAGGCATAACGTAAGGTTACCTTACGTCACTATATGTGTCAAGCTGCCTTACGTATTTCGAGGAGGCGCAAAATTGGAGCGCTGTAACCAATCATTCCGAGAGTTCGTTCTGATGTGCTCGATGGTATGCTCGCGCGGCGATGAGGCGACCCGATGAAGAAGAAGGCATGGAGATGGATTGGGAGATACGTCGGGATGAGCCGGCTCCTGCCCCTCCTAGGATTTCTCCTCCTTCTCCGGAACGGGTGCCGCTTGAGGAGCCGCCGCGGCCATCCGAAGCTCCCCGCGAACGAGAATCTGACCGCGACTAAGCACGGCACGGCCACTTACGGCGAGTTCGTCAAGGATGAACTCGCCGTCCAGGATCAGCGCAAGACTTCATTCGAGCAGCGTGGCCTAGCGGTTGTTACGACCGCTGGGGCGCTCGCCACTCTGCTTTTTGGCCTTGCAGCCTTCGCTGCCGCAGGCAAGACCCGGCCGCTCTCTGCCGACGCAAAGGAACTACTCGACATCGCGGTGGTTGTCTTCGTCGCAGCCGCCATCTTGGCGTTGGGGACGAACTTCCCGCTGCCATATAACGCGCCGAAGGCCAGTGCGATAAGAGGCAGACTCAGAGAAAAGCCGATGAAGAATGAAGACGCTGCGATGCAGGACATCGCTCTTACGCGGGCGAGAGCACTAGCGGACGCCAAGCGTAAGAACGGTTGGAAGGGCTGGATGCTGTTCGGTGCGCTAGCACTTGAGGTAGCCGCGATCGGCCTTCTTGCCGCTGCGATTTTCGAGACTATTCATCCGTAAGCGTTGGTCCAGATGGGCGGAGTGGCGCTTGTCTACAGCTCGATAGCGTCCGCTGCGAGCGCCACGCAGCAGACGTAAGCGCCACGCCCTCCCTGCGGCGCGGCGCTCACGCTTCTACGGCTGTAGCGCTTCGAGGCCGAGCCTGACCGCGCAGAGCACCAAGCACACGGCGACTATTGGGACGACGGACCGCTTCGCCATGTCGGCGATAGCGATCCCCTCGACCACACTGACCGCGACGTATAGGCAGCGCCAGCGCCAGCCGTTCATCGGGTTGCGAGGCACGGTGGTCATGCCGACAGCCGGTCGGCTTGCCGCGCGGCTCGCGTAGCCCACACGAAATCGCCACAGCGGTGTATCAGTCCGGTGTCGTGCAGTTCCGCGAGCGCGTCCTGCACGGCCACCGGATCGCGTAGTTCGAGCACAAGCTCCCTGACCGCCCAGGGTCTTTGCTCATCCGGCCGCGTTAGTCGCTCGTAGATGCCTGTTTCGATGGTGCGCAGGACATCGCCTGCGTCTGGAGAAGGGTCGTCTTGCATCGGAAGGTTCCGCCTTTCGGTGCCACGGCCGGGGGACAGTTCGCGCTGTCGCCCCGGCCAAATTTTGATCGGGTCACAGCGAACCTAGACACGCCCCAGGACGGAAAACCCCTTCAGATCGGGCTTATACAGAGATGACCCATATGTGTGGGCGGACACAGAGTCAGCCGAAAGGCCTCGTCGGCCCGCTCGCCTAGACTCGCTTGAATGCCCGCACTCAAGTCCGCCTACCTGATTCACGGCGACGATCACGGCGCGATCGCCGAGCGCCGTGCGCGGCTGAAGGCGCTGGCCGAATGCGATGGCGACGCCGGCAGCGTGGAGATCCTCGCCGGAGAGGATTCGACTCCCGAAGCGGTCGCCCTGGCGCTCGCGACGATGACGTTTGCGATCGGGCATCGCGTGATCGTGGTCGACGGGGCGGAGCGCTTCAAGCAGGCCGAGGTCGCCGAGCGGATCGCGCCCGCGGTGGCGAGCATGCCGCCCGATACGACGGTCGCCTTCTTCGCCCGCGAGGAGGGCCGCACGACGGCGCCAACGGCCCTGCATGACGCGGTCAAGGCGGCGAAGGGGCAGATCGTGCGCGAGGCGACGATAAAGCCGTGGGAGCTGGCCGGCTGGGTACGTGAGCAGGCCGGCCGTCTCGGTCTCTCGCTCGACGCTTTCGCCGCCAAGATGCTGGTCGCGCAGGTCGGCGAGCGCCAGCAACGTTTGCTACGAGAGCTCGAGAAGCTAGCGCTCGCCTCCGAAGACGACGGCGCTCAGAACACCCCGATCAAGATCAGCGCCGAGGAGATCGAGCAACAGGCCGCCCATTCGACGGCGTGGCGTGCTTTCTCATTCGCCGATGCGCTCGTCGGCGCCGACGCGCCCGAAGCGACTCGCGCCTACATGCGTCTGCGCGCCCAGGGCGAGCGCATCTCCGGTCTGGTCTACCTGATGGCTCAGCGCTTGCGCGACGCCGAGGGCGTCTCTGTTCGCCTGCAGCAGGGCGAGGCCCCCGCGCAGATCAAGCGAACCTTGCGGATGCCGCCGCGCGCCGCCGAGCGCTTCATCGCCGATGTCGAGCGCTCAGAGCCCGAGCGCCTGCGCGCGGCTCTGTGCCGGATCGCCGATCTGGAACTCGACACACGTGGAGGCGCTCCTGTAACGGAGTCACGCACGTCTCTGTCCTCCCTGGAGGAGGACACGCTTGCGCTGCGAGCGATTCTTGCGATAGCGGCTTAGGAGCCAGCGAGCGTACGAGCGGCGCGCGACTTCTTACGAGCGCCCGTATTGCGGTGCAGCGCGCCGCGCTTGACGGCCTTGTCGATCGTGCTCACGAGCTGACGGTGCTCAGTCGTGGCAGTGTCGGTGTCTTTCTCGCTCACAGCGACCTCGAGGCGACGGAAATAGGTCTTGATCGCCGAGGTGTATTCGCGGTTCTCGATGCGCTCGCGCTCAGAACGGAGGATGCGCTTCTTCTGTGAGTGGATGTTGGCCATAAGAAAGGCGCCTCGCGCCCAGCTCTGACTGCCTGGGCGCGCCGCGCGGCGACGTACTATAGCGGCCTTGTCCGCCACGGGAGAAGCAGCCGCGCCTCCGGGCAGTCCGTCAGAGCGAGCCGAGGGGGCTGCGGCCCGCAACACGGCGATGTTCTCGGCCTTCACCGGCTTCTCACGGATCGCCGGCCTGCTTCGAGAGATCGTTTTCGCTAGCTACTTCGGTACCGGCGCGGCCGCGTCGGCGTTCACGATTGCCTTCCTAGTCCCGAATTTCATCGCGCAGCTATTTGCCAACGCTGCTCTCGGCGCGGCCTTCGTTCCAGTGTTCACTGACTTGCTTCAGCGCGAGCGTCGGCAGGAGGCGTTCCGGTTGGCCTCGACCCTGTTTTGGATCATGCTGCTCGCGCTTAGCGCGATCACGGCGTTCTTTATCCTCACGGCGGGCCTGATCATGCCGCTACTCATCGGCCCAGAGTTCACGGCCTCTAACGTCGCGTTGACTGTCGGACTCTCCCAGGTCTTGTTCCCGGTGATCCTGCTGTTGGGACTGACGGGGCTTCTGCTTGCCATCTTGCAGTCTTACGACCGCTTTACGTTGCAGTCCCT
>DASTPN010000061.1:0-7143 GCA_035719985.1 Solirubrobacteraceae bacterium
GTGGCCGAGGCCGAGCGGCAGGAGTGAGCCGACCGGGTAGCCGCCCGTCAGGTAGGAGGCGAGCGTGTCGGTGTACGTGGATGTCGGCAGGCCCGCCAACGTATGGCCGGCACTGAGCGTGCGATCGACCAGCGCCAGCCAGGTGGCGGTGTCGTCGAGCTTTACGTACCCGGCCCAAGTCGCTGAGCCGGACAGGACGATCGGCGCGGCGTAGATCGCGTAAACGAGGCCGGGCGCGATCGCAGAGCGCTCCAGCGGGCGCCACCGCCAGGGCGGGCGCAGAATGATGCCGCCGGCTGCCAACGCACAGACTGCCGGGATGGCGGCGCCGACCGTCGAACTGGAACGCGTGAACAGATCGAGCACCGCAATTATCAACGCGGTCCCGCAGGGTAGGCGCACGCTGAGCGGCAGCGTACGACCGGCGGCGCGCTCGATCAGTGCTCCGCATCCGTACCCCAGCAGTCCGAGGACCAGCGGAAACGCGACCCAAGCGGCGAGCAAAGCGAGCGGATCGTATCCGCGATGGCCTTAGACTGGCCGCGACCGTGTCCCGTTTCCGCGAACCTCAGGATCCCGACTTCGTGGCGATGAACGCCTCGATCGGCTTTGACCGGCGCCTCTGGCGCCAGGACATCGAGCAGTCGCGGGCGCACGCGAACATGCTGGCCGCGCAGGGGATCATCGCCATGCAGGAGCACGATGCGCTGCTGGCGGGACTGGAGCGCGTCGCCGCTGAGCTGGAGGGCGGACATTTCGTCTTCTCGCCTGAGGACGAAGACATCCACATGGCGATCGAGCGCCACCTGATCGAGCTGGTCGGGTCTGTCGGCGGCAAGCTGCACACCGCGCGCTCGCGAAACGACCAGGTTGCGACCGACCTATGTATGTACGTGCGCGATCGCGCAGACGCCGCCCGGACGGCGATCACCGCTCTGCTCGAAGCGTTGCTCACCAGAGCAGAGCAGCATCTCGATTGGGCCTTGCCTGGCTACACGCATCTGCAACGTGCCCAGCCCGTCTATCTGAGCCACCATCTGCTGGCTTACTTTTGGATGCTCGATCGCGACCGCGAACGCTTTGCCTTCGTCGAGCGCCAATGCTCACGGCTGCCGCTCGGGGCGGGGGCGCTGGCTGGCGTGAACTTCGACACGGACCGTCAACTGGTTGCCGATCAGCTTGGCTTCTCCGAGCCGGCGCCTAACTCGATCGACGCGGTCGCCAACCGCGACTTCGCGCTTGACTATCTCGGCGCCGCTGCCACCTGCGCGACGCACCTATCGCGACTGGGGGCGGAGCTGGTGCTGTGGTCAAGCGCCGAGTTCGGCTTCTGCTCGCTGCCGGACAGCTGGAGTGCGGGGTCATCGATTATGCCCCAGAAGAAGAACCCGGATGCCGCCGAGCTGCTGCGTGCCAAGGCGCCAAGGGTGGTTGGGCATCTGAGCGCGCTTCACGGCGTCATGCACGCGCTGCCGCTCACCTACAACAAGGATCTGCAGGAGGACAAGGAGCATCTGTTCGACGCCTGCGACACGTTGGAGTTGGCACTTGCGGCCGCGCGAGCGATGATCGCCGGCGTAAGCTTTGACCGCGAGCGGCTGGCCGAGGCGGCGGCGGATGAGATGATCGCCGCCACCGACGTCGCCGACCTGTTGGTGCGGCGCGGAATGCCGTTTCGCGACGCGCACGGAGTGATCGCGGCGCTGGTGCGCACGGCCGTAGATAGCGGGCGTGCGCTCTCGGAGCTGAGCACTGCCGAGCTTGGCGAACACAGCGAGCTGTTGGCGTCCGCTGAGGCCGCCGAGGACTATTACAAAGTGCTCTCGCGCGAGTCATGGCTGGAATCGAAGATCTCGCAGGGGGGGACGGCGCTGCCGCGAGTACGTGAGCAGATGGAGCTGGCGCGCGCGGTGCTGGCCGATGGACCTGGTGCCTGAGCTCGATCAGCGAGTGTCGCAGGCGCCCGCTTCGGTTGAGCTGTCGCTCGGTGCTGAGCGCCTCGGGGCTGATTTCTACGCGCGGCCGGTACTGGAGGTTGCGCGCGACCTGATCGGTTGCGTGGTCGAGTACGAAGGCATGGCAGGCCGGATCGTCGAGACCGAGGCCTACCACGAGAGCGAGCCGGCTTGTCATGCGTTCGTCGGGGTCACGCGGCGCACGCAGACCCTGTTCGGCGACCCCGGCATCGCCTACGTCTACCGCTCCTACGGCATCCACGCGTTGCTAAACGCCGTGTGCGAGCCGGCTGGTGTGGGGGCCGCGGTTCTGATCCGCGCGCTTGAACCGCTCGCCGGGATGGAGTCGATGCGAAGGCGACGCGGCGGGGTGAGCGACGTGAATCTCTGCTCCGGGCCGGGCAAGCTCACTCAGGCGCTTGGAATCGACCTCTCCGAGAACGGCACGAGCCTGTTGGATGGTCCTGTGAGCATCCGCCGCGGCGATCCGGGTCGCGCGCGCGTGGTTGCCGGCGAGCGCATCGGCATCACCAAGGCCGTCGACCTGCGCTGGCGCTTCGCTCTGGCCGACAACCGGCACGTTTCCCGGCCGCGGCCGTTTGCGTAGTCCTCGCGTTGGTCTTCCGCGCTTGAACGCTTGGTCTGAGCCTAACCACTTGGGCTGACACCGCCGGTGGCTTCGGCACCGCCCGATTTCGAGCTTTCGTTCGACGGAGCCGGGGTGGCCGGCGTCGGGCTCGGCGTGGCGGGCGATGGTGTCGGGGTAGCCGGGGCCGGTTCGGCCTTCTGAGCACCGCCACCGGCTTCGCCACCGTGTTGTGCAGGCGCGCTCGATTCGCCGCCCGCGCCGCCCGTAGCTTTGCTGGAACTCGATCCGCCGCCCGTGCCTGTTTCGGCTGGCGAAGTGGCTTCCTGCGCGCCGGTCGTGGCTTCCTTTGTGCCTTGTTTGGCGGCCTTGGCCGAAGCCGTGTGGTTCGCGCGCGCCTGTTCAACCTGTATAGCCGCGAGCATGAAGTCGTGCCAGATCAGGGCCGGGTAGGTGCCGCCAAACACCGGCTGGCCGCCGAAGTCAGTCGTCATCGGAATCAGCTTGTTCGGGTAGCCGACCCACACGGCAACCGTGTACTTCTTATCCCAGCCGACGAACCAGGCATCGCCGAAGTTGGAGGTGGTCCCGGTCTTGCCGGCCGCGAACTGGCCGATCGCCGCTGACTTGGCGGTGCCGTACTGCAGCACCGTCTCGAGCATCGATGTCTCGGTGCTGGCAACTCCGGGCGGCAGTACGCGCTTTGCCAGCACGCGGTTGACGTCGTGGTGGTGGCCGTCCTGGAGCGTTTGGTTACCGGCGCTTACTTCTTGTATGCCGGTGGGCTGGCGACCGGAGGCGAGCGTGCCGCCGATGCGCTGGCCGCCGTGAGCGATCGTCTCGTAGGCGTGTGCCATGTCCAGAGGGGTCACGCCGACGTTCAGGCCGCCGATCGTCATCGCCGGGTTGGTGGAGATCGGCGTCGTTATACCCATCTCGTGCGCCAGTTTCGCGATTCGTTTGGTTCCCACTTTCAAGCCGACTTCGGCGTAGATCGAGTTATCCGAGAAGGCGGTAGCGCCAGTCAAAGTGTTGGTCCCGGTGTAGGCGCCTTCGTCGTTGTGCACGACGAACTTTTCCGTGCCCTTGGTGCCGGGAACGTTGAAGATCTTCAGGCGCGAGGACCAAGTCGATTCCGGCGAGATGCCGTCCTCGAGTGCCGCCGCGAGATCGAACGCCTTGAAGGACGAGCCTGGTTGGCGCTCACCCTCGGTGGCGAGGTTGAACGGGGTTTCGTTGTAGTTGCGCCCGCCGACCATCGCGCGCACCTCGCCGGTGGAGTTTTCGATCGCGACCAGCGACGCGGTCGGGCCTTCCGGGCCGGGCAGGTAGCCGTTGACGGCCTGTTCGGCGGAGCGCTGCAGATCGAGGTCGAGCGTGGTCTTGATGTGCAGGCCGCCGTCGAAGGCGCGGGTGGCGCCGTAGCGTTCGATGATCTGCTGGGAGACCCAGCTGACGAAGTAGCCGGCGTCGATGCCTTCCACCAGTGACTGGTGCGGCGGCTGCACGTCCGGCGGCGCCGGCAGCGCCTGGCGGAGGCTTTCTTCGTAGTCGGCGCGGCGCAGGTAACCCTGCTGGTACATCTGCTGGAGCACGACGTTGCGCCGATCGCGCGCGGCGACCGGTTTGGTGACGGGGTCATAGCCGGTGGGCGACTGGATCACGCCCGCAAGCAGCGCGGCCTCCCAGGGCTGCAGCTCTTCCACGCACAGTTTGTGGCCAGGGGTGCCGCAGCCGAGGTGGTTGACATCTGAGCCGAAGTACGTGCGTGCGGCCGACTCGATGCCGTAGGCGCCGTTGCCGAAGTAAATCGTGTTGAGGTACTCGGTGATGATCTTTTCCTTCGACCACTTGTGCGCGAGCTGGTAGGCCAGCGCCGCCTCTCGGAGCTTCTCGAAGATCGTGCGGTGAGCCTGGGCCTGCAGCGCGTTCTTGACGAATTGCTGCTCGATCGTCGAGGCGCCCTGGATCGCGCCTTTGTGGACGATGTCCTGGAAGAAGGCGCGCGCGATACCGCGAATGTCGATGCCGGAGTTGGTCTGGAAGCGCTTGTCCTCGATCGAGATCACCGCCTCCTTGACCACGCGCGGGATCTGCCCGGGGGTGACGAGGATCTGGTTTTGACGGCTGAGCACGCCCAGTGGGCGGCCCTGATCGTCGAGCAGCACAGAGTTGCGGGCGTTCTGGAACTCGGCGCGGTTGTCGAGCGAGGGCAGCGTCGAAGCAACGGCCATGAACATGCCGAACACGAACGAGATCAGGCCGAGCAGCAGCACGGCGAAGAGGATCAGGATGAAGCGAAGCCTCTTCAGGCGTGGTCGGCTGCGGGTCGGCGTTGCGGTTGCAACCAGTGGTTCATCTTGGAAGCTCATCGGACTTTCCCGGCGGCTGCTCGCGTCTGAGTCTCGTCGACGACGAAGCCCGTACCACCAGTACGACCTTCGTCGTTGCCAAGCCTCAGTCGCAGACCATCCACTCGGGAAACTCTCGATGAGCTTCCAAGATGAACCACAAGCTCCACCGGGGGGCGAGAGTCTAGCATTGCGCCTGATGTCAAATGCGCAGAACGCTCCGGCCGGGGACGGGCTCGACGGGTTCGCAGAGGAGTTCGATGCCGCCGCCATGTTGAGTGCGAACGCCGTCGATTGTCTACCTGGCGGAGCTCTTGCCGAGCGGATCGAGCAGGCGGACAAAGAGGGCCGGCCGCTGCGCGTAAAGCTCGGAATCGACCCAACCGCGCCAGACATCCACTTGGGTCATGCGGTCGTGTTGCGCAAGCTGCGCGAGTTCCAGGACGCCGGGCACATCGTCGTGTTGATCATCGGCGACTACACGGCGCGGGTCGGCGATCCCTCGGGGCGCTCGACGCTGCGGCCGATGCTCAGCGCTGAGCAGATCGAGGCCAACGCAGCCACCTTCCAGGCGCAGGCGCTGAAGATCCTCGACGCTACTCCCGAGCGGTTGGAGGTTAGGCGCAACGGTGAGTGGCTCGATCTGCCGATGGCTGACCTGCTGCAGTTGGTGAGCACCACCACGGTCGCGCAACTGCTCGAGCGCGACGACTTTGCTCAGCGGATGGCCGCCTCACAGTCGGTGTCGATGCTTGAGATGATGTACCCGCTGCTACAGGCGTACGACTCTGTGGCGGTACGGGCCGACCTCGAGCTGGGGGGGACCGACCAGAAGTTCAACCTGCTGCTCGGGCGCGACGTGCAACGCGCTTACGGGCAGCCCGAGCAAGCGATCATGACCGTCCCGATTCTGGTCGGGACCGACGGCGTTAAGAAGATGAGCAAGTCGCTGGGTAACCAGATCGGGATCACCGATGAGCCGGGCGAGATGTACGGCAAGACGTTGTCGATACCCGACGAGGCGATGGGCGAGTACTACGCCCTGCTGCTGGGGCGTGCGCTGCCCGGTGAGCTCGAGCCGCGCGAGGCCAAGCGTGCGCTTGCGCGCGAGATCGTCGGCTGGCTGCATTCGCCCGAGCAGGCGCTGCAGGCCGAGCGCCAGTTCGATCGCGTCTTCGTCGAGCATGGTGCTCCCGAGCAGATCGAGGAGTTCTCCTTCGCCGCTGAGAACGGAGCGGTACACCTGCCCGCGCTGATCGCCGAGGCGTTCGGCGTCTCGCGCTCGGAGGCACGGCGGCTGATCGACGGCGGTGGGGTCTCGCTGGATGAGCAAGCGCTCACGGTCGGTGAGCACGACCTGCCGCGCGAGCGACTGGACGGCGCCGTCCTACGTGTCGGCAAGCGTCGTTTCCGCAGGCTGCGCGCGGCCTAAATCGCCAGGTTGCCGGGTGCCGCGCGCTTGTGTCTGGCTAATCGCGATGCCCTTGATCTCCCCGGATCAGGCATCGCATGCGCTTCCGTCCGCTCGATGGCCTACTATGTTTTGCCATTGCAGCTCGGCTCTGCGACCGAGGTAGCGTCTTGCGCTTCCGACACGTTGCAGACAAGAGCGCTATACTCAGCGGTCGGCCCGCAGGCGCCCTTGGGCGTGGGTCGAACGGTCTCCTCTCACGAGAAGTCCTCTCAGGAGAGGCTAGCGACGGTCTTTGAAAACTCAACAGCATGCGCACCTTCGATCCAGATTTGGATCGTGGTGTGCGTCCAGGTTCGACCCGTCACGGGAAGCTTCGGCTACCCGGTGACGGCAAAGAGTCAAGTAGAGAAGTAACCCCGTCATGGCGAGACCCTGTGTATAGGTCTCGATAACACATGACAGGCTTTCTGTGAAGTTCTTCACGGAGAGTTTGATCCTGGCTCAGGACGAACGCTGGCGGCGTGCTTAACACATGCAAGTGGAGCGACGAACCAGGGCTTGCCCTGGGGCAGAGCCGCGAACGGGTGAGTAACACGTGGGTTACCTGCCTCGATGACCGGGACAACCCGAGGAAACTCGGGCTAATACCGGATGTGCCCGCAAGGGGAAAGGAAGCTTCGGCCTCCGCATCGAGATGGGCCCGCGGCCCATTAGCTTGTTGGTGAGGTAACGGCTCACCAAGGCTTCGATGGGTAGCTGGTCTGAGAGGACGATCAGCCACACTGGGACTGAGACACGGCCCAGACTCCTACGGGAGGCAGCAGTGGGGAATCTTGC
>DASTPN010000062.1:0-7119 GCA_035719985.1 Solirubrobacteraceae bacterium
CCGTTCCGAGCGTGAACATGCCATCTGATTCCTCCCAGCTGCGCGCCTGGCCGGCATCCAAATGCTCGTGGGAGAGCTGGTCCTCGTCGAGCACTGACACTTCGTGCCCGGAGGCGAGCAGCGACTTGGCGATCGCCGACCCCACGCGGCCGGCTCCGACGATCAAAACGAACATGAAGTGGAGATTACTCGCCGGGCGCAAGCGGCTTCGGCTCGCCCGCGATGGACGGCTCGGCTTCCTCTCGCGCGGGCGGGGCGGTCACGATCACACGGCATTTGGCCTTGCTGACGACCTGCTTGGTGGCCTCCCCCACGAAGTTCTCAAGCGGGCCGCCACGACCGCCGAAGCGTGAGCCTCCTTTGATCCTTGAGGGCTCCTCGGCGCCGAGCACGATCGCTTCGACGCCGCGACGACGCGCCTCCTCGAGGATCGCCTGCGCCGAGCGCCGAGCGCGGATCGTGGCCGTGGCGACCTGCACGCCCGAGTACTCCTCCCCCACCGCCTTCGCCCGCGCCAGCGCCTGGCGCGCATGTTTGACCTGCGCGTCGGGCAGGCGGGCATCCAGCGGCAGCGACATCGGCATCTCGAAGATCCAGACCGCCTCGATCGTGGAGACGTCGTCCTCCTCGGTGGGCTCGCCGGCGGCCAACAGGGCGGCGGTCTGCACCATGTCCTCGTCCAGGCGCGTCCCCGACAACGGCACCAAGATCGACCCGTACTGGCGTTCTGGCTGCTGTTCGGCACGCAACGCCTCCACCGGCACGGTCACGCGCCGCAGCAGCGAGGTTTCATCAGCGCGCCGATAGATCACGTAGAGCAGCAGCCCGCCGAGCATCCAACCGAGCCCAACGTAGCGGGCAGGTTCGTGCACAACCATCGTCGCGATCCACCCGGCTGAGCAGACGATCGCGCCGAAGACGGCGAGCAACGGCAGGTCGCCACCACGCAAGCGCACCGAGAAGGGGGTCTTGTAGGGGCGCTCGCCGAGCGGCTCGGAATAGCGCATCTTTACCACCGACAGGTGGGCGATCGTGAAGGCGAGCATCGCCCCGAATGCATAGATGCCGACCAGGAAGTCGAGGCTCTCGGGGATGACGAGCAACGCCGCGAGGAACCCGGCCAGCAGGATCAGCACGTAGGGCGTCGAGCGCTTTGGATGCAGCCGCCCGAGTCCGCTGGGAATCTGCCGGTTGACCGAGAGCGAATAGGCCAGCCGCGAGAGCCCCAACATCGCTGAGTCGGCGGCGGCCACGAGCGTTCCGGCCGCCACGGCGCCGATCACATAGACGAACACTTGCGAGAGCGCGTGTGGGTGCAGTTGGCGCAGCACGTCGATCACTGGCGCATCGGTGAAGTCGTGCCCGCTGCTGGTAGCGCTAGGAAGCGGCAGCGCCGTCACCGCGACGATCGCAACGCCTACATATGAGAGCACCACGGTGATCGTGCCACTTGCGATCAATCGCCGCAGGGCGCCGCGCCCGGCCTTGACCTCGCCTGCCAGACCCGAGGCCGACTCGACGCTGGTAAAGGCGATGGTGGTCACTGTCAGGGCGAAGATCAACCCCGACCAGGTCGGCGCGGTGCCGAGGTGCACCTGTGAGAACAGCTTTTTGGCGTCGAAGAACTGTCCGAGCCCGATCGCGATCGCGATCAGCTCGAACACGAGCGCGCCGACGACGATCAGGCCGATCCGGTACTCACGCCGCCAGGCAAAGCCCCTGATCGACGTGAAGACGACGAAGGCGATAATCGCGATCGAGAGCAGCAGCGCCTCGCCACTGTGGCCGAGCGGGGCCCAGAAGACGCTGAGGTACTGTGTCGCCGCGAACGCCGTGACGGCGATCAGGATCACGTAGTCGAGTAGCATCGCCCAGCCGGCAACGAAGCTGACCAACTCGTTGAAGGCGTAACGGGCAAATACCGTCGAGCCGCCCGGTTCAGGATGAAGCGAGGCCCCCTCGACGTAGCTCATCGCGGTGACCCCGAACATGACGGCGGCGATCAGGAACACCGCGGGCGTGAGACCGAGCGCGTGGTCAGCGACCACGCCGAGCGAAAAGAAGACTGCGCTCGCCAGCGACGTGTAGACGACGGCGAACAGGATCGGCGAGCCGAGGCTGTGACGTAGAGTCGTGCGTGCGCTTTCGCTCAGCTCGGCCGCGTGCAGCCGCCCGTCATGGCCCTCGCGCCCCTCGTGCCCATCGTGGGCGGCAGGCGTGCTCATGCCCGCTTATCCCGCCTGATCTCCAAGTAAACGCGGGCGCCACCGCCAGCGCAGAACATCAACCCGAGCAGCAGCCGGATCGAGATCACGCCGCCGTCGCCGCCAATCGCCTCGGCAACCAAGGCGATGCCGATCGCGACCATCGCGAGCGACAACACCCAGGTGCCAGTGCGATGAACCTGCCGCCCATTCATTTCCGGTCTCCGACGAGCTTAGGGCTTAGGCGGCGAGGTTCTCAGCGGAATCTCAAGTGATCAGCGGGATGATCAAGATGGCGACGATGTTGGCGACCTTGATCATCGGGTTGATGGCCGGACCGGCGGTGTCCTTGAACGGATCACCGACGGTGTCACCGGTCACCGAGGCGGCGTGGGCCTCAGAGCCCTTGCCGCCGAAGGCGCCGTCCTCGATCAGCTTCTTGGCGTTGTCCCAGGCGCCGCCGCCGGCGGTCATCAGGACTGCGAAGAAGAAGCCGACGACAATCACGCCGATCAGCAGCCCGCCAAGCGCCTTCTGGTCGATCAGGCCGACGATTATCGGCAGTGCGATCGGGAGCAGCGCGGGCAGAATCATCTCGCGCTGGGCAGTCCTGGTGACGATGTCCACGCAGGTGGCGTAGTCGGGCTCTTCGGTTCCCTCCATGATCCCGGGATGCTCTTTGAACTGACGGCGCACCTCCTCCACGACGGCGCCGCCGGCGCGACCGACTGCCTCCATCGAGAGCGAGGCGAACAGGCACACCATCAACCCCCCGAGCAGCAGACCGATCAGGACCGGAGGTTCGTTGATGGAGAACACGAGGGTTTCGATCGATTTATGGGTGTGGTCGGCCAGTTCCTGACGGAAGCCGGCGAACAGGACCACGGCCGCCATCACGGCGGAGCCGATTGCGTAGCCCTTGGTGACCGCCTTGGTGGTGTTGCCGACCGCGTCGAGCGGATCGGTGACGTTGCGGACCTCCTCGGGCAGCTCCGCCATCTCGGCGATGCCCCCGGCGTTGTCGGTGATCGGACCGAACGCGTCGAGGGCGACGATCAGGCCGGTGAGGGACAGCTGACCCATGACGGCGACGCCGATCCCGTAGATCCCGGTGGTGCCGCCGCCCGCAAGCTTCCACGCGCCGAAGATGCCGAGCACCAGCACGATCGCGGGCAGCGCGGTGGCCTGCAGGCCCGAGCCAAAGCCCTGGATGATGTTGGTTGCGTGCCCGGTTACAGACGCCTTGGCGGTCTTCTTGACCGGCGAGAAGCGGGTGGAGGTGTAGTAGTCGGTGATCACGAACAGCAGTGCCGTGACGGCGATGCCGATCAAGGCGCACAGGTAGAACTTCCCCCAGGAGGGCGCGTTGACTACGTTGCCGACCTGGCTGAAGGTGAGGTCTTTCATCAACCAGTAGGTGATCGGGGCGAATGCCGCCGCTGCGATGATCCCCGAGACGATCAGGCCCTGGTAGAGGGCACGCTCGACGTTACCGGCCTTCGAGCGCACCGCGAAGGTGCCGATGATCGAGGCGATGATCGCCACACCGCCGAGGACCAGCGGGAACATCACGACCTGGGTCGCCTCGTGGAATGTGAGCACGCCCAGCAGCATCACCGCGACGGCGGTGACGGCGTAGGTCTCGAACAGGTCGGCTGCCATGCCGGCGCAATCGCCGACGTTGTCCCCGACGTTGTCGGCGATGACCGCCGGGTTGCGGGGATCGTCCTCGGGGATGCCGGCCTCGATCTTGCCGACGATATCGGCGCCCACGTCGGCGGCCTTGGTGAAGATGCCGCCGCCAAGACGGGCGAAGACGGAGATCAGCGAGCCGCCGAAACCGAGCCCGATCAGGGCGTCGACGGCGGTCTTCTGAGAGTCATTGAAGACGGCCGTAAGCAGGCCGTAATAGCCGGCCAGACCAAACAGGGCCAGGCCGGCGACCAGCATTCCTGTGATGGCGCCACCCTGGAAGGCAACTCGCAGAGCCGGGGAGACGCCACCGCGAGCTGCCTCGGCGACACGGGCGTTGGAGCGCACCGATACGTTCATGCCGATGTAGCCGGCCGAACCGGACAGGATCCCTCCGATCGCAAAGCCACAGGCCACGGCGATGTTCTGGACGAAGATCAACGCCACGAAGATCACGACACCGACGGCCGCGATCGTCAAGTACTGGCGGTTTAGGTAGGCGCGGGCGCCTTCTTGAACAGCGCGCGAGATGCTCTGCATCCGCTCATTACCGGGCGATAGCGCCAGCAGGGCGCGCGTGGTCAGGAGGCCGTAAGCAACGGCGCAAGCGGCGCATACCAGGGCGACGACGACCCCATGGTTCGTCAGAAAGCTGCTCAACAGAAATCCTCCGCGGTCTGATTGGCGTGCCGCGCGAGGATGTTCGCGCGCACAGTAACTCGCACGGGCTGCTCCCTATGAGCGCAAGGCCCGGCGTAAAGGCGGGCGCAGTCTATCGGGTGCGCGAGCGGAAAGGCTTCTCAGCGGCCGGGCACCCACAGACGTCCGCTGGCCTCAGCGGGCCCGGGGGCCGGCTGTGACGGGGCGCTGGCGGCTGCGTCAGAGGCGGTGGGAGCCTCGCCGGCCGGCTTCTGCTCGGGCGCCGGACGCGGAGCCTCGCGGGCGTAGGCCATCTGTAGTTGGGAGAGCGCGTCGCGCAGCGGGGCGACTTCGCTTGCACCGCAACGCTCCAGGATCGGCATCAGCGCGCGTACGCCGTCGATCGCGTCGCGCACTTGCTCGAGATCGCGCTCGGCCTCGCCGGCGCCGGTCAGACCCAGGCGCCGGGCGCCCAAGTTCAGCAGCGAAGCCGCCGTCTGCAGCAACAGGTCGGCGCTCGTGATGCGGTTCAGTTCTGCCTCGTAGGCGGCGCGCAGCTCCTCTTCGCTGGGCTGCTCAGGCGGCTGCCCCTTGGCCTGGGGGTCGATCGACGACTGGGACTGGTCCCCAGCCTCGGCGATCGGATCGGTCATACGGTCACCTCCTGGGAATATGTCTGCAGGGTCTCGCGCACGCTGACTGCGAACACCTCCGCAGGCGGCTCTCCCGCCTCGATCTGGCGTCGCTGGCGCTGGGCTCCATTGCGCTCGGGGAACACGGGGTCCAGGCCGATCTCGGCTCGCACCGGCTCGGTCCAACGCGCCAAACGCTCGGCTATCTCCGCCGCCGGGTACTCCTCGGCGCGGTCGAAGTCGATCATCGCGCCATCCTGACCGAAGCGGATCGCGCGCCACATGTTCTCCTCGATCAGGCGCGGCGGTGGATCGGCGAATGGAACCTGCTCGTCCACGTCGCGCATCGCCTGAGCCACACAGGCGACGATCAGTGCGGCCAGCGCCTCAGACTCCGTCGCCGTGCTCTGCGCGTCGCAGATCCTGACCTCGACCGTCCCGAACTCGAAGTGCGGACGCACCGACCACCACACCTGCGTGAACTCGACGATCGAGCGAGTACGCAGCAGGAACTCGATGTACTCGCGGTAAGCACTCCAACCGCCGAAAGCATCGGGGATGCCGCAGCGCGGGAAGTTGCGCGTGAAGCTCTGCGTGCGCGCCGAGTGAAGCCCGGAGTCGCGGCCATCCAGGTATGGCGAGTTGGCCGACACGGCCAACAGCAGCGGCAGCACCGGGCGCAGACGATCGCACACGCGCACCGCCCGGTCGATGTCCCTGACGCCGACGTGCACGTGCAGGCTGAAGGTGTTGTTGCGCCAGGCCACGTACTTCAGACCCTCCTCGACACGGCGGTAGTGCTCGGTGTCGATGATCGCCTGCTCGCGATAGTCCGCCCACGGGTGGGTGCCGGTGGCGGAAAGCGATACCGACGCTTCGGCCGCCAGGACGAACAGACGGCGCCTGCGCTCGCGCTGCAGCGCCAACGCGTCGGCGAAGGTCTCGCCGCGGCCGGAGACGATCTCGATCTCCGAGCGGATCAGCTCGCCCGCAATTGAGTCGGCCAGCAGTGGGTCGCGCTCGCGGGCCAGCTCGCGCAACTCCTCGAAGCGCGGGAGAAGGTCGAGCGTCGTCGGGTCGAGCAGCGCGAACTCCTCCTCGATCCCGACTGTCAGGTCGGTTGCATGGGCGAAGCGCTGCTCTGCCTTGTCGAGATCCACGGTCATGGTTGCGGTTTGCGAGCGGCCGCCGGCGCAGGCGCTTCAGACAAGCTTAGGAAGGCTACGGATGCTCCGGTCAGGTCAGATAGAAGTACAGCGCATACAGCAGATCAACCGCTGGGCTGGAGGTGTGCACAGTGACCTCCGGCGGAACCGCCAACAGCGACTCCGAGTAGTTGAAGATGATCTTCACGCCGGCCGCGACCAGCTCGTCGGCAAGACCCTGGGCGGCCTCGGTGGGGACGGCCAGGACGCCGACAACGATGTCCTCGTCCTCGACCAGACGACGCAGCTCGCTGGTGTGACGAACGCTGTGGCTGCCGACCCTGGTGCCGACCTTGGCCGGGTCCACGTCGAAGATCGCAACGACCCGGAAGCCGTGGTCAGCGAAGATGTCCGAGGAGGCGATCGCCTTGCCCAGATGGCCGGCGCCAAGCAAGGCGATGTTGTGCTGACCCGCGGTGCGCAGGATCTTGCGGATCTGGGAGACGAGCGACTCGACGTTGTAGCCGACGCCGCGCTTGCCGAACTTGCCGAAGCCGGAGAGGTCGCGGCGAATCTGGGTGGAGTTGACGTGGGTGTAGTCGGAGAGCTCCTGCGAGGAGATCGTCTCCTTGCCCATCTTCTTGGCCTGGGTCAGAACCTGCAGGTAGCGCGACAGGCGTGCGGCAACTCCTAGCGACAGTCGCTCAGAGGGCCCGACGTCATCCTCGTATGCCGCCTCAGCGGGATCGGTCAGCTGTTCGATAGCCATCGCCCTGACTCTAATGGCTCGCGAGCCGTGCGCGCAGC
>DASTPN010000063.1:0-5543 GCA_035719985.1 Solirubrobacteraceae bacterium
AGGTGCTCGCCCGGGCCCGAGAGCAGGGCCTGCTGCCGGCGATGGTCCCCTCCTCGGAGGTCGCCCGCTCGACCTACGACAAGTACGAGGCGCACCTGCTGCTGGAGCGACACTCGCTTCCCTCGCCGCCCACGGTGCTCCCGGACGAGGACCTGGACGCTCTGCACTATCCGGTGATGGTCAAGCCGCGCCAGGGCTCCGGTGCGCGCTCGATCCACCTCGCCCACGATGCTGACCAGGCCCGTTTCTTTGTTGCTTATGTGGAGGAGCCGACGATGGTCCAGCGGGCGATGGGCGGCCCGGAGCTGTCGATCGACTGCCTCGGTGACCTGGATGGGCGCTGCCTGAACGCGATCCCGCGCACGATGCTCGAGTCCCGCGGGGGAGAGTCGATCAAGGGCACCGTGATCGACGACCCCGAGTTGGTGGATCTCGGCCGCCGCGTTATGGAGGCGTTGGCCGTGCGCGGCCCGGCGACGATCCAGGTCTTCCGAGACCCCGAGTTGGGTGTGCGCATCACCGATGTCAACACCCGCTTTGGCGGCGCTTTCCCCGCTCCCGCGCTGGCGGCGCCGCCAGGCTGCAGCTATCCGGAGCTGATCGTGCGGATGGCGAGCGGCGAGGCGTTGACGCCTCACGTCGGCGAGTACCGTCGCGACGTGACCTTTACGCGCTACTACTGGCAACTGGAGCTCGACCGAGAGCTGGCGCCGAACGGGAAAGACATCGTGGCTGGCGGACCGCCACCGCCCGTGGCGGAGTAGAGCGAGGCTTGGCGGTGGTCTACCGGCGGCTGTGTGGCGCCGAGGTGTCAGAATGGGCGCATGTCTGAGTGCGCGCAGTGCGGAGCGCCGATGCAGGAGGGACAGGACTGGTGCCTTCAGTGCGGCGCCGGCGCTCCCGGCAGCCTTAACAGCGGTGGCCCTGGCTGGCGCACGGGCGTGGCGATCCTTGGCACGACCGGACTGCTGGTCATTGGCGCTTCTGTCGCGGCCTATGCGGCGCTGACCAAGCCGAAGCCAAAGCCGAAGGTGGTGGCCGTGGCGATCAGGCCCGCCACCACAACGCCGCCTCCGGTAGTTCCCGGGACGACGAGCAGCGCTGTGCCGGGCATCCCGACGACGGTGACGCCGAGCACTCCGCCGGTACCGACACAAACTCCGACGCCAACAAGCTCCGAACCCTCAGCACCGGTCTTCCCCGAAGAAACGAAAACGAGTACCAGCACGAAATCGACCGCTGAAACGACTGCCAAAGAAGACTCGAAAGAAAAAACCGAAACGGAATCCGAACCGCCGAGCCCGATCCTGCTCGATACCAACGCGGCCTCGGTCTACAACCCCTACTCCTATCCCGCTTCGCTGTTCAGTGACCCCAGCCTGACGATCGACGGCGAAGCGAAAACGGCGTGGACGGCGCAGGTGCAGCCAGAAAAGGCGCCGCACATGGCCGAGGGCCTGCTGCTCGATCTGAAGTCGCCGCAGAAGCTAGGCACGGCGGCGGTGAAGACCTCGACAACAGGCGCGACGATGGAAATCTACGGCGCCAACGGCGCCGCGCTGCCGGCCTCGATCACCGACACCGCGTGGACGAGGCTCGTGGGGCTGAAAGTTCTGAAGAAGAAAGACACGAGCTTCAAGCTCAAGACGGGCGGCAAGAAGTTCCGCTACGTCGTCCTGTGGCTGGTGAAGGCGCCGGCCGGCTCGACCGCCACAAAACCCGGCGCCGTGGCAATAAACGAATTTGAACTGTTCCCGCCCAGCTGACGGCGCTCCACCGCGGCAGGCCCGCTTAGAACGTGTCGCAGAACTCAGGCGCTCTTGGTCTTGGCGCGGCGGCCTTTGGCGGCCCACACCTCGTCCAGGAAGGCAGCGATTTCGTCGGTCAAACGCTCTGGTTTGAGGCGCAGCTCGACCAGCGAGTCGGCTTCGATCAGGCGCGCGTCGGGCAGCTCTTCGGCCAGCATGCCGGCGTCTGAGAACGGATGCACCGGGTCGCGTCGGTGTCCGAGCACGAGGGTGGGGGTCTTGAACGTGCGTCGTTCGTTGCGATGCGGCGCGATTCGCCCGAAGAACAGTCCCTGCAACAGCGCGCCGCCGGGACCGGGGTCTTGGCGTACGAGGTCGAGCACCACGTTGCCGTAGTAGGGCAGCAGCCGTCGCGGGATCGCGCGTGTTGTGCGCGCCACCAGCTTCATCAACGGCTCGCCGAATGTAAGCGCGACCAGGATCGGTGTGAACGTCAGCGCCGATGCCAGTAGCGCGTTGTCGAGCACCGGCATCTCCACGATCATCCCACGCAGCCGCTCGGGCGCGGTGGCCGC
Source organism: Solirubrobacteraceae bacterium (assembly GCA_035719985.1). Taxonomy (GTDB): domain Bacteria; phylum Actinomycetota; class Thermoleophilia; order Solirubrobacterales; family Solirubrobacteraceae; genus Palsa-744. The sequence goes on from DASTPN010000063.1 coordinate 2,324, forward strand.
GACCTGCAGCGAGGCGTTCGCGCCCAGCGAGGTGCCCATCACCACAGCCTGGTCGATCTCCAAGTGGTCCATCAGCGCCACCAACTGCTCGCCGAAGGAGTACATCGAGTAGCGCCACATATCGCGCGGCCGGTCCGATTCGCCGTGCCCGAGCAGATCGACCGTGATCACACGGTTGCCCTTGGCGGCGAGGTCTTCGGCTAGCGGCCGGTGCATCTTCTGGGAGAGCAGCAGCCCATGTACGAGGATCACGGGTCGCCCTTCGGCGGCTGTGCGGCGGGCGGTCTTACTGCGCGTGCCGTCCTTCTTCAGTGCGGCCAGCCCTGCCCCGTACTCGGTATAGGCGATCCGCTGCGAGTGGAACTGAAACGACGCCACGTCTACAGCCTATCTCTCGCTGAGGCCGATACTCGAGCCCGGGCGAAGCCGTGGATCGCCCGGGCCCGGTCCCCTCTCCGGAGCCATCTCGGTGCACCGAGGATGACCTGCTTGGTTAAACCCTGAGAAGACGCTGATGATGCGGTCTTCGCTACCGTTGGCTACATGGCCAAAACGCCCCGCATCCTCGCCGGCCAGACGGCCGCGATCACCGGCGCCGCGCGCGGGATCGGCAAGGCGACCGCCCAGGCCCTGCTGAGCAAGGGGATGAGGGTGGCGATCGGCGACCTCGACCGCGCCGCCGCCGAGCAGACCGCCGCTGAACTCGGGCCGAGCGCGATCGCCGCGGCGCTGGACGTCACCGAGCGCGACTCCTTCGCGGCGTTCCTGGACCGCGCCGAAGAGCAGCTGGGGCCGATCGACGTGCTGATCAACAACGCCGGCATCATGCAGATCGGGCGCTTCATCGACGAGGACGACCTGACGGCGCGGCGGATGATCGACATCAACCTGCACGGCGTCATCCTCGGCATGAAGCTGGGACTGGACCGCATGCTTCCACGTGGTCGCGGGCACATCGTCAACATCTCCTCGCAGGCCGGCAAGTACGGCTCGCCCGGTGGCGCCACCTATTCGGCGACCAAGCACGCGGTCGTCGGGCTGACCGAGGCCGTGCGCGGCGAGCTGCGGCTGATGGACTCGCGGATCGACCTCAGCTACGTGATGCCGTTCGTCGTCAACACCGAACTGGGCTCCGGCCTAGGCGAGGCGCGCGGGTTGAAGAACCTGCAGCCAAGCGACGTCGCCGAGGCGATCGTCGAGGCGCTCCAGACGGGTCGCGTGGAAGTGTGGGTGCCGAAGTCCTCCAAGCGCACCCAGGCCCTGGGTGCGCTGCTGCCGCGGCGTTTGTCGGAGGGCATGGCGCGCGCGATGAAGGCCGACCAGGTGCTGGCGGGCGCCGACGCGAATGTGCGGCGCGGGTACGAGCTGCGGGCTTCGCACTCGGAGCCGGGCTTGGAGCCGGCGTCCGCACCGGCGCGGCTCACCGACGGCTCGGACGGCTGACACTGCTCGCCGGCTGCTAACCGGCCGGTAGGCCCTCTTGACGTGAGGCCGGGCGCCCGATCAGGCCGTCAACCACTCAGCGATCTGCCGCCCGATCTCCGGCCCTGCGTCCTCCTGCAGGAAGTGCGAGGCGTTCTCGATCGTGCGCGGTTGCTCGCGACCGATCGCCTCAGCGAAGCGCTCGCCGGTGGCAAGCGGCAGCACGGGGTCTGAGTCGGCCCACAGCATCAACGTCGGGCGCTTGTCTGCGCGTAGTGCATCCAGCACTTGCTGCCCCTCGGCGGCGCCGGGAAGCTCGGGCGAGCGCGGGATCATCAGCGGGAACGCGCGCGCCCCGGCCTTTGATTCGGCGTTCGGGTACGGAGCCTCGTAGGCGGCGATCACCTCGTCGCCCGGATCGGTCTTGCAGGCGCCGCGTACGAGCATGCCGACCGGCAGGTCCTCGGTGCGCTCGACGAAGTCGCGAAATGCGGTCCAGGCGTCGGTCATCTTCTGGTGGCCGGTGAACAGCCCCGTGTCGAGGATCACGAGCCGGTCGAAGCGGTCGGCGTGCTCGACGGCCAGCCGCAACCCAATCGGCCCGCCCCAGTCGTGGACGACCATCGTGGCGCCGCGTATGTCCAGCTGCTCGAGCAGGGGCGCGATTGCCGCGACGTGCCGGTCATATGAATACCAGTCGATGTCCACGGGCTTGTCCGAGCGCCCGAAGCCTGGAAGGTCGGGTGCGACGCAGCGAAAACCTGCGGCGAGTACCGGTGCCATCACCTTGCGCCATAGAAACGACCAGGTCGGCTCACCGTGCATGAACACGACGGGCGCCCCGTTGCCCTCGTCAATGTGAGCGAGCCGCAGGCCGTCGTGCTCGCGGTAGTGGGCCTGGAAGGGAAAGTCCGGTAGGCCCTCAAGCATCTCGTCGGGTGTACGTACCGCGTCGACCATCGCGTCGCAGAGCATATGCCACGGTGCCCTCTCCTCGCGCGAGCCCCTGCACTCGCGTCGGGTTACGCCGGTTGTGCGCCCGTACGCGCGATGCGTTAATCTCGCGCGCGTATGTACGCACTGCTCACCCAGCTGGCGCCAATGCTGGCGGCCGAGAAGAGCAAGACCCCGTTCTACATCGCGGGCGGATTGCTCGTCGCCTGGGCGCTGCTGCTATCGCTGGGCATCGGCCTACGCAAACCCGACTTCCCGAGCAACCTGCGCGGCCAGCGAACGATCTCAGTTATTTCGGCACTGCTGGTAGTGATCACGTTGACGATGGCGATCGCCACGTCTGGTGGCTGAGCCGCGTCGCGGCTTCGGCCGAGCGTATACGCCGCGCATCGATCGTGGCGCTTCTGAATCCTTCCAGCGCGCGCGCCCGCTCGCGTAAGTACTCCGCGAACATCCGCTCGGCTGACTCGTCTGCGCCGGCTGCCGTGCGCGCCAACGCTAGCGCGAACGTGCAGGCAAATACAAAGACCCCAACCCCTACGTATATATCCGTCATTGCACCCACTGCTGAAAGCCCCCTTTCGCAGTCTCCTACGTTAAGAATGCCAGCTACGGCAGACGCACGGTGCGTTGCGCAGTAGACACGTTCTCGCTATTTGCGCGGTCTCTCTCGCTGTCTTCCCCGTAATGTTGCCGCTCAACCCTATGACGTTGGCTTCCGGCAAAAGTCACGCAGCGGGTTTTTACGTATCGCGGCTTGCGAAGATGCTCATGTGAGTACCGTCTTTGAACGACGCGCACCCCGAGTAACAGCCGTAATGCGCGAAGGCGAGCGAGTGACACC
>DASTPN010000064.1:0-8396 GCA_035719985.1 Solirubrobacteraceae bacterium
GCACAGGCCACGCCGCGCTCGGGCTCTACGATCGACAGCAGGCCGAGCAGTTGCGAAGAATTGTTTCTTTCTGCCGCGGCCAAGGCGCGGCGGTCGGTGTGCAGCTGGCGCACGCTGGACGCAAGGCGCTGGCCGACACTCGGGGCGCAGCCGGCACGCTTGCTCCCACTCCAGGCCCATACGGCCCGGAGTGGGCGATGCCTCGTGAAGCCACCGCCACGGACCTGGGTGAGGTGGTCGATGCGTTTGTCGCGGCTGCGGACCTAGCGATGCAGGCCGGCTTTGAAGTCATCGAGGTGCATGCCGCGCATGGCTATCTGCTGCACCAGTTCCTCTCGCCACTGGTCAATCGGCGCCACGATGACTATGGGGGCGACAGCGAGGGTCGCCGCCGCCTTTTGATCGAGGTCCTCTCCGCGGTGCGCGAGCGCTGGCCGGCCGAGCGTTCTCTATTTGTGCGGCTGCCGGCCGGCGACGGTACGCCCGGTGGCCTGCAGAGCCAGGAAGTGCTCGAGTGCGCTTGTGCGTGCGCGGCAGCCGGGGCCACCCTGGTCGACCTCACTGGTGGTACGCCACTTCTCGGCGGAGAGCGCGTCGGCCCGCAACAGACCTGGGAGACCGCGGCGGCCCTACGCGGCGGTTGTGAATTGCCACTGGCGCTCGGCGGGGGCATCGTCGACGGCGCCGATGCCCAGCGTCTGCTCGACGAGCACGGAGCGGCGTTGGTCAGCGTTGGGCGTCCGCTGCTTGAGGATCCTTACTGGTCTGTGAAAATCGCCCACGAACTGGATGTGCTGGCGCCTTTGCACGCAAATTACGCCGCCGCTCTGCAGACTCGCTAGCGTGAAGCCAGGCGGCGAAATCCCGACTGACGGGACGCGGCCGATGCTCGCGGCGCCAGACGGTCGCCAAGCTTTTGAGTCGGTACGATCGAACTGTATTCTCGCCCGGTCATCCGACGGCTGGGAGGAGAAATGATGGTTGGCAAATATGGGGTGCACTCCCGCAAGCTGCTCGCGTGCGCGCTGGTCAGCGCGCTGGCTGTGGCGGCAGCTGGTTGTGGGTCTTCAAAATCCAAAGCCACGACAGCGGCCTCGGGGTCGCCGGTCAAGATCGGTTACCTGGCTTCGTTGACGGGGTTCTGCGCAGCCTTTTCGCAGGATTACGTAAAGGGGGCACAGCAGGCGGTCAAGACGATCAATGCCGAAGGCGGAGTGATGGGGCACCCGCTGCAGTTGCTCGTACGCGACGACAAGGCCGAACCGAACGTTGGCGTCAGCCAAGCGCGCGATCTGGTCCTCTCAGAACACGTTGGCTTCCTGGCCGGCACCTGTACCAGCGCCGTCGGCAAGAGCGTGGCGCGCCTGGTGGCCAATCCAAGTCACGTCGTCTACACGGTCGGAGTCGCCGACCCGACCGTGTTCACGGGCGGTGGGTACGTGTTCGCGACGATCCCGACCGCCGAGGTTGAGGGCGCCAATGCGGCCGCTTATGTGCGCGCTCATCCGCAATGGAAAACGGTTGCGGTGATCAGCGAGGACTACAGCTACGGCTTTGAAGTAACTGCTGCCTTCCGCAAGGGGATGAAGGGCTCTCCGCAAAAGATCGTAAGCCAGGAATATGTGCCATCTGGCGCTTCCAGTTACGCCTCCTACATCAGCAAGCTGGTGGCCGAGAAACCCGACGTCACCTACAGCACGGTGATCGCCGAAGACACGATCACGTTCGTTAAGCAGGCGTTCCCGCTTGGACTGTTCAAAGCGACACAGCTGTTTGGGATCCTCGACTACGGCACGATCGACCCGATGCCAAAGCCGCCGGTCGGGGCGCTCGGCTACACCTACTATCCCTCGGCGTCGATCTACCACACGGCGCTCTCGGAAAAGCTCGACCCGCTCGGAACCGAAGTGGCCAACAGCGGCGCGGCCGGCGACGGTTTCAACCAGATCGAGATGATCGCCCAGGGGATTGAAAAGGCGCACTCGACCGAACCGCCCGCGGTGCGGGCTGCCCTCGACGGTGCGACGGTGCAGATGGTGCAGGGGGCCGAGAAGATCCATTCCTGCAACAACCTGACGGCGGTACCGATCGCGATGGGGCCGGTCGTGGCGGCCACCAAAGAACTGCCGTTCGCGCATTTCTCGCCGATCGAACTAGTGGACACGAACAAGTACTTCACCTGCTGACCCGACCGTGAGCCTCCCTCTCCGCCGCGGGCAAGGCTCCCGCGGCGGGGGAGGCTGGCGGTAGGTTGTTCTGCGTGAGCCTTGCAACCTTCCTGGATCAGCTGTTCGCCGGGTTGGGGCTTGGCTTCATCCTGTTCTTCTCCGCCGCCGGACTGAACCTCGTATGGGGTGTGCTGGGAGTGATGAACTTCGCCGCCGGCGCGGTCTACATGCTGGGCGCCTACATGGCCACTACCGCGATCGCTCGTTTTGGCGCATCGACACTGGGCTGGCTGCTCGCGCTCGCGCTGGTGCCGCTTCTTGCCGCGCTCGGCGGGGCGCTTGTGGAGATCGCGCTGCTTCGGCGTACCTACCGCGAGCACGACGAGAACCAGCAGTTCATGCTCACGCTCGCGCTCTCCTACCTGATCGCCGGTGGCGTAGTGCTCGTCTACGGCTCCGGCTTTCGCACGGTCTCGCTGCCGGCCTCGTTGAGCGGTAGCTGGCATTTGCTGGGAGCGACACTGCCGATCTACACGGTGATCGTGATCGCCCTCGGCGTGTTGGTTGCCGCGGCAATCTGGGGGCTGCTGTACGGCACTCGCGTCGGGCTGCTCACGCGCGCTGCCGTGGACGATCGGACGATGCTCTCGATGCTTGGTGTCGACGTGAACCGTCTCTATACGGGAGTGTTTGCGTTCGGGATCGGGCTCGGTGCGCTCGGCGGAGTGATCGACGCGCCCAATGGGGCCGTCACCGCCAACCTGGAAACTGCTGCGCTCGTGCCCGCCTTCATCGTCGTCGTCACAGGCGGGCTCGGCAACATGACCGGTGCCCTGCTCGCAGCGGTGGCGATCGGCGTGATCGAGAGCTTCGTCACGTTGCAGAGCCCGACGCTTGCGCCACTGACTCCCTACGCGGTGATGACCGTTGTGCTGCTCGCGCGTGCGCTTGCCGGCCGCAACCTGCTCCCCGATCGTGCGCGGGCGGTGGTGTGAACGTGCCGGGATCCTCTCGCGCCGGGATGCTGCTCGGCCCGTGGCGCGAGTGGGCGCCGGGCCTGACGCTGCTCGGACTCGCTGTAGTGCTACCCGCGCTCGTCTCCAGCGAGTACGTGCTGCTTGGGGAGAGCACGTTGGTGCTGATGCTGCTCGGTGTCAGCTTCAACCTGCTGTTCGGCTATGCCGGCATGTTCTCCTTCGGCCAGTCGGCCTTCTACGGCGTCGGTGCCTACGCGACGGTCCTGTTGGTGAACAAGGCCGGATTCGATTTCTATGTCGCACTCCTCGCCGGCATCGCTGCGGCCACGCTGCTTGCGAGCGTCGGCGGAGCGGTGCTGGTGCGCCTTGAGCCGATCGCCTTCATCATGCTCACGTTCGCGCTTGCGGATCTGTTGGAATTCGGCGCCTCGCACGCAAGCGGCTTGACCGGCGGCGATAGCGGTGCGATCGCTGAACTGCCAGGGGCACTGAACGTGACGGTCGGTGTCAATCGGGTCTACTACGTGATCCTCGCGGTCGCCGCTGTAGTGCTCCTCGTCGCATTTGCGTTCGTGCGCTCACGCGCCGGGTTGATGCTGCGCGCGATCCGCGAAGACCCATTGCGCGCGGCGACGCTCGGTATCTCCGTCGAGCGGCGACGATTGGGCGTGTTCGCGCTTGCGGGCGCCGTGGCCGCCGCCGCCGGTGGACTGTCCGTGCTCTCCGCGCAGATCGTTTATCCGAGCGTGTTTGCCTGGCAGCTGTCTGCCAGTGCGCTGATTGTCACGCTGCTCGGCGGCGTCGGGCTGTTCTCGGGGCCGATGATCGGGGCGGTGCTGCTGGAACTGATCGACTTCTACGTCGGGCGCAGCAGCACCAATACCGTCTTCATCGATGGCCTGTTGCTCTTGGCGATCGTGCTGATCGCACCCCGCGGCGTGGTCGCATCCGGTAGCGGGAGCCTGCCTGGCGCGGCCACTGGGTTGGTGCGCAGGATGCAGATGGCCCTCAAGGGTGCTCGCGCGGGCGCGGCCGGTTAGCAAGCGCATGGCGATGGTCGCGGCTGTACCAGTGCTCGAGCTGCGCGAAGTGCGTCGCTCCTTTGGAGGCGTAAAGGCCGTCGACGGTGTCACGATCTCGGTTCCCGAGGGCGGTGTGCTCGCGCTGATCGGACCTAACGGAGCCGGTAAGAGCACGCTGTTTGCGCTGATGATGGGCGAGATGGCGCTCAGCTCCGGGGAGATCCGCCTCGACGGGCGCGACATGCGCCGACTCTCGGCTCGTGGCCGTGCGCGCGCTGGGATCGGGCGCACGTTTCAGACACCGCGGTTGTTTGCAGGGCTGAGCGTCGGCGAGAACATTGCCGTTGCCATCCACGTCCGCGTCGAGGATTCCACGCCTACCCTCGAGTCGCAGAGCGCCCTGAGTGAGGTCGGGCTCTTGGACGAGCGCGACGTGGCGGCCGGATCGCTCTCGCAAGGACAGCGTAAGCGGCTGGAGCTTGCGATGGTGCTGGCGCTGAGGCCGCGCGTGCTGCTGCTCGACGAGCCGACCGCCGGAATGGGGGCGGCCGAGCGAGCGGCGATCATGGAGTTGGTGATGGAGGTGGTGCGGCGCAGGAGGTTGACGATGATCTTCTGCGAGCACGACATGGAGAGCGTGTTCGCGCACGCTGCACGGGTCGTGGTAATGGACCGCGGCACGATCGTCGCCGATGGCACGCCGGCACAGGTGCGCGCCGACCCGGAGGTACAGCGCATCTACCTCGGCGATCAGGCAGGGCAAGGCGAATCGACGTGAGACTCTCGATTCAGTCGCTGCAAGCGTGGTACGGACGCACCCTGAAGGGCACATCCGGTGGCGCGCACGCAGGCAGCCAGGCGCTATTCGGCGTCGATCTGCATGTAGGCGAGGGGGAGACCGTCGCGCTGATCGGACGCAACGGTGCCGGCAAGAGCACCACCCTGCAATGTGCGATGGGCGTTCATAGGCAACGCACGGGCTCGATCGAGGTGGGCGGGCGCGAGACGATCGGGCTCTCGTCGCACCGGATCGCCCGGCTGGGGATGGCGCTGGTGCCACAGGGACGGCGCATATTTCCCGAGTTGACCGTCGAGGAGAACCTGCGTGCGGGCATCGGCTCGCAGGCACGGCAGGAGCCCGGGGTTGGTTGGAGCATGGAGCGGCTGTTCGATGTGTTCCCCCTGCTCGCCGGCGTGCGCTCCTCCAAGGGGGGCTGGCTGAGCGGCGGCGAGCAGCAGGTGCTCGCGATCGCCCGGGCCTTGATCTCCAACCCGCTGCTGTTGCTGCTCGACGAGCCGACCGAGGGGCTGGCCCCGCGCGTGGTCGAGACACTGTCCGAACAGCTATGCCAGATCAAGCAAGCGGGGTTGACGATCCTGCTCGCCGAGCAACACCTTGGGCTCGTGCGGGAACTGGCAAGCCGCGCCTATGTGATCGATCGCGGCGTGGTGCGCGCAGAGGGAGAGCCGTCGGCGCTACTGGCCGACGAGCAGATCAGGCACGCTTACCTGTCGCTATGAGTGCGCGGGAGAACAGTCGCTCGAACGAGCTGTACGGCCGTGCCACCCGGCGTTTTCCCGGCGGCGCCTCGCGCACCACGCTCGCCGGCGGCTCGCCTGCCCGTTACGCAGCCTGTGGTGAGGGGTGGCGGATCGTTGACGTTGACGGGCGTGAGTTGATCGACCTGCACGGCGACTACTCAGCGCTCGTACATGGCAACGCGTTTGGACCGGTCGTGGCCGGCGCCCGAGCTGCCCTGGAGTGCGGCTCCGCATTCGGCATGCCGACCGCAGCCGAGGTCGACCTTGCCGACGCGCTGGCCGAGCGCGTCGGCTGGGCCGAGCGCTGGCGATTTACCGGCTCGGGCAGCGATGCGGTGATGGCGGCGGTGCGGGCTGCGCGTGCCGTCAGCGGGCGCGAGCGGGTTGTGCGCTTTGCCGGTTGCTATCACGGCGGCTGGGATGCGCTGGCTCAGCCGGGCGAGCGAGGTGTGCCGCGCGATGTCAGCGACCAGATCTTGACGTTGCCCCTCGGCGAGGCGGGCGCGTTTGAAGACGCGCTGGTCGAGCACGACGGTCAGATCGCTTGTGCGCTGCTTGATCTGATGCCCAACCGTGCCGGGCTGAGCGCTGTAGAGCGGGCCTTTGCGGAGATGGTGCGCGAGCGTACGCGCGAGCACGGCATCGCGCTGATCCTCGACGAGGTGATCACCTTCCGCCTGGCGCCAGGCGGGATGCAGCAGCGCTACGGGATCGAAGGCGACATGGTGACGCTGGGCAAGCTTGTCGGCGGCGGACTGCCGGTCGGAGCGCTGGGAGGTCGGCCGGGATGGATGGACGTGTTTGATCCCGGCCACGCCGACGCTGTCGCGCTGGCCGGGACGTTCGCGGCCAATCCCGTCTCGATGCGCGCCGGGTTGGCGGCGCTGGAGGCGCTCGACGGCGCGGCGATCGAGCGGATCGACGCGCTTGGCGCGCGCTTGCGCGAAGGTCTGATCGCGCTTGGGTACGAGGTGGCCGGCGAGGGGTCGCTTTGCAAGCTGCGCTCGCCTGAGTCGAAGCGTCTGTGGTCGCGGTTGTATGAGCAGGGGGTGTTGATCGCAGCCGACGGGTTGATGTCGATCTCGACGGTCATGGACGAGCGGGTTGTGGACCGGGCGCTGAGTGCATTTGCCGTCCTCGCCACTGCTTGAGAGCCCGTCTCGGGTAGGTCCATGCCTACCCTCGGACAGCCCTTTGACGGCACGCTAGCCTCGCATTGGTGTCGCGCTCTGTGAACGATCCACTGGCCACGTTCAGCGAGCGCACCCGCGCCTGGTTTGAATCCTCTTACGCCGAGCCCACCGCCGCCCAGGCTCTGGCTTGGCCGGCGATCGCCGCCGGCGAGCATGTGCTGCTCTCGGCGCCGACCGGCTCGGGTAAGACGCTGGCGGCGTTCCTGTGGGCGCTAGATCGCCTCAGCGCTGAACCGCGAGAGGGGAGTATCGGTGCGCAAAGTGCGCAAAGGGGGGGTGTTAGGGGGGGTGTTCGCGCAACGGGTGGTGTTCGCGTCCTCTACATCTCTCCGCTGAAGGCGCTCTCCTATGACATCGAGCGCAACTTGCGGGCGCCGCTACGCGGCATCGGTGCCGCGGTAAGTGTCGGCATCCGCACGGGTGATACTTCCCAATCCGAGCGCGCAGCTATGGCGCGCAAACCGCCGGAGATCCTGATCACGACGCCCGAGTCGCTGTATCTGATCCTGTGCTCGCGTGCGCGCGCGATGTTGAGCATGGTCGAGACGGTGATCGTCGATGAGATCCATGCGGTGGCAGCGAGCAAGCGTGGCTCGCACTTGGCGCTGACGCTGGAGCGGTTGGAGCGCCAGGCCCACGGCGGGCGTTGCGGTGGGGAGATCCAGCGGCTGGGACTGTCGGCGACGCAACGCCCGCTGGAGGAGATCGGTCGCTTCCTGGTCGGGCCGCGGCGCAAAGTCAAGATCGTCGACGCCGGCGCGCGCAAGCAGCTTGACCTGCGCATTCACGTTCCAGTGGAGTCGATGACAGACCTCGACGCCGTTCCCGCCGACCCGTTGGAGCCAACCGCGGGTGGCGAGTCGCTACGGGGATCGATCTGGCCTGCCATCTATCCGGAGCTATTGCGGTTGGTGCGTGAGCACCGATCGACGATCGTGTTCGTCAACAACCGCCGCTCGGCCGAGCGGGTGGCGTTGCGCCTGAACGAGCTTGCCGCCGCTAGAGAGGCAGAGGATTTGGAAGGGGCCGCCCTGACGGGCGACCTGTCCGGGGTGCCCGTGGAGGGACAAAGCACCATGGCGCTGCGCGAGATCGCCCGTGCCCACCACGGCTCGCTCTCGCGCGAGGAGCGCACGCTGGTGGAGGAGCAGCTGAAGGCCGGCCAGCTTCCCTGTCTGGTGGCGACCTCATCGCTCGAGCTCGGCATCGACATGGGGGCCGTCGATCTGGTGCTGCAGATCGAGTCGCCGAAGTCCGTCGCGCGCGGGCTGCAGCGGATCGGGCGCGCCGGGCACGGCGTCGGCGACGTCAGCAAGGGACGCATCTTCCCGAAGTTCCGCGGCGATCTGCTCGAGTGCGCGGTCGTCTGCCGGCGCATGCACGAAGGTGAGATCGAGCCGACGGTCGTACCGCGCAACGCGCTCGACGTGCTCGCTCAGCAGATCGTCGCGATCGCGGCGGCAGCCGAGGACGGCGACCAGGACAGCGATGGCA
>DASTPN010000065.1:0-18836 GCA_035719985.1 Solirubrobacteraceae bacterium
AGGGCGAGGACTCCTACGAGCACGGCGATCGGAGCGAGGATCAAGTGCTCGAGAGTTTCAAGTTTTTCTACTTTGGTCGTGAGTTTGCCGACCTGTTTGGAGAGCTCTTCCACCTCTTTGGCCGAGGGTGGAGCAGCAGCCGCCGCTTGGCTGGTACCAAGGACATCGGCGCTTTGAGTCACCGATTCGGCGAACGCGCCGCCGCCCATGGCCACGGCGACAGAAATAAACGGCAGCAAGACAAGCAGCGCCGCGCGGCGAGCCACTTCGATCCCCCTTCTGTAGATGCGAAGCGGGCATCCTACAGAATTCGAAGAATTACACTCAGTGGGAGATTCGGACTGTGACTACTGGGGCGAGCCTCACCCCGACCACTTCCCCTTCCCATACCGCGCTAGCTCCAGCCGCGCCACGACGCCCCGGTGCACTTCGTCGGGGCCATCGGCCAATCGCAATGCGCGCGCCGCTGTCCACGCGCCCGCCAGCGGGAAGTCGTTTGAGAGGCCGCCACCGCCATGCAGCTGGATCGCCATGTCTACCACCCGCTGCGCCATGTTCGGGACCGCCACCTTGATCTGGGAGACCGCGCCGATCGCCTCCGGCGCTTGGCGATCGACCAGCCATGCCGCGTGCAGCACGTGCAGGCGCGCCTGGTCGATCGCTATCCGCGCGTCGGCGATCCGCTCGCGATTGCCGCCGAGATTGGCCAGCGGCTTGCCAAACGCGACTCGCTCACCCGCTCGCCGACAGGCCATTTCCAGAGCCAACTCGGCCAGGCCGATCAGGCGCATGCAGTGGTGAATGCGGCCCGGCCCAAGCCGCGCCTGGGCGATGGCGAACGCCTGTCCGGCGCCGCCGATGATCGCGCTCGCAGGCAAGCGCACATCGGTGAAGGAGACTTCTCCGTGCCCACCCGGAGCGTCGAGGAATCCCATTGCCTCGAGCATCCGCTCGACCTTCACGCCGGAGGTGTTGATCGGCACCAGCACCATCGAGTGCTGGTGGTAGCGGTCGGCCGCCGGGTCGGTCAGGCCCATGAAGATCAGCGCCTTGCAATTAGGGTGCCCGACGCCGGTGCTCCACCACTTGCGGCCATTGACCACGACTTCATCGCCCTCAAGCACCGCGGTGGCCTGCATGTTGGTCGCATCGGAAGAGGCCACCTCCGGCTCGGTCATACAAAAGGCTGAGCGGATTTCTCCCTCGAGCAGCGGTTCCAGCCACTCGCGCTTTTGCTCGTCCGAGCCGAAATGCCAGAGCACCTCCATGTTGCCGGTGTCCGGTGCGTTGCAGTTGCAGACCTCGGCCGTTATCAGAGAGCGTCCCATCCGCTCGGCCAGCGGTGCATACTCGACATTGGAAAGCCCGGCACCGCGCTCGGCGTCGGGCAAGAACAAGTTCCACAGGCCCTCGCGCTTGGCGATCGCCTTGAGCTCCTCCACGGCCGGCAACACGACCCAGGGGTTCGACTGCGCCAGCAGCTCACGGTGGTAGGGCTCCTCGCGCGGCGCTACCTCCCGCTCCCCGAAGCCGATTAGGCGCTCCAGCAGCTCTTGCGTGCGGGGGGAGTGCTCGAAGTCCATCGCCGGGTGCGTAGAGTACAGCTCCCGTGAGCAGCGACTCCCTGGTCAACCGTCAGTTCCGTCTCGCCTCGCGCCCGCAGGGCATGGTCACGCGCGAGAACTTCGAGATCGTGCAGGAGCCGGTCGCCGAGCCTGCCACCGGCGAGGTGCTGGTCAAGACCCAGTACATCTCGCTCGATCCGGCCATGCGTGGCTGGATGGCCGAGGGGCGCTCCTACATACCGCCCGTGCAAATCGGCGAAGTGATGCGGGCTGGGATGCTGGGCGAAGTGATCGCCTCGGGCGGCGAGCGCTTCTCGCCGGGCGATCACGTAACTGGATGGCTGGGCGTGCAGGAGTACGCCGTCTGCCCCGAGAGCGCTGTCTTCGCGGTCGACCCCGCGGCGGCGCCGCTGACCACTTATCTGGGTGCGCTGGGCATGCCCGGGATGACAGCCTATTTCGGCCTGCTCGATGTTGCGGAACCCAAAGATGGGGAGACTGTGGTGGTCTCCGGAGCGGCCGGCGCGGTCGGCAGTGTCGTCGGGCAGATAGCGCGGATCAAGGGTTGTCGCGCTATCGGCATCGCGGGCGGGCCCGAGAAGTGCGAGTGGGTGGCGGGCGAGCTCGGCTTTGACGCCTGCATCGACTACAAGAGCGCGAATGTCGCGACCGCTCTGCGCGAGCACTGCCCAGAGGGGATCGACGTGTACTTCGACAACGTCGGCGGTGAGATCCTCGACGCGGCGCTGGCGCGGCTGGCGCGTGGCGGGCGCGTGGCGATCTGCGGGGCGATCTCCCAGTACAACAACCTCGACTCGATGCGAGGACCCTCCAACTACATGTCGCTGTTGGTCAACCGTGCGCGGATGCAGGGTTTTGTCGTACTCGACTACGTGGATCGCTTTGCCGAGGCTCAGCAAGAGATGGCCGGCTGGCTGGCTCAGGGCAAGTTGATTGCCCGCGAGGATGTGGTCGATGGCTTCGACAATTTCCCCGAGGCGCTCGTTCGCCTGTTTGCCGGCGAGAACGTCGGCAAGCTGGTGCTGAAGGTCACCTGAGACACGCTCTCACCTGCAGTACCCAAAAGGTGGGTCACCGGATGCCTGAGAGTGGAGAGGGGGTCACTCGCAGACATCCGACGACCCGTGCGTGCCCTCGGGGGGTTGAGATCACGCAAGTGTGACCATACATATTTGCGGCGGTCTGTGCCAGCCTTGCCAGTGAAGTAGGGCGTCGTTCCCTTATACACAATCCGCATTGTGCCCGCTATGAGCGGATCTGACTTAGCGCTAACGGCTCAAAAGCCCGTTCATTGGGATTTTCGGCACCTTTAGAATGTATACTTCTCGTGAACTAGGCGCCCGCGCACTGTAGCATTATCGCATCAATCAGCACGGAGCCAGGCAAAGGTGCCGGTTTCAATGGGCATCGATAGGAAGTGAGAAACAGTTTGGGCAAAAGTGTCCTTACTGCGACCGATCCATCTGTAGGCTCGTAATCCAAGGAGGAGGACCTATGAGGGCATTGGGCAGGCCGATTCCGGCCCGCAGGATGATTCTGGCCTGCGGGCTGGCTCTTGCGGTGGCCGCTGTCACACTCGGCGCGTCCGCATGGGGCAGCGCCGGTCATCCGGCTGCACATGCGGCCAGGACGATCCACATCCAAGAGCACGGCCGGTTGAAGTTCATCTCAGAACGGGGCGCGACGCTGATCGAGCGGGGTACCGCCTACGGCACCTATACCGCGACGATGATCGTGGACCTGACGATCCACTCCAAATCCGTGAGCGCGACCGTGACGATCTATCCGCACGGCGGCACGATCACAGGTAGTGCCAACGCCAGCTACAGGATCGTCAAAAACCTGGGCTACTTTGGTGGCACGCTGAACCTTGGGCGCGGCACCGGTAAGTACAGCCACATCGCCGAGGTCGGCCATAAACCACTTGGCGTCAGCGGCGTGATCAACCGTGAAAATTTCGAAGTCGAAGTGAAAGCAGCCGGTGAAGCGACCGGCGTTTAGCGCAGTCCTTTCGGGTCACTAGATGAGGCCCGTGCGGGTACGGGTCACGCTGGCGCTGTGCCTGGGCGCCCTGGTCGGCGCCGCTTCGATACCGGCGTCGGCGTCGGCGTCTGGTGCTGCTCCTAGTGCGCGACTACACGTCGCCTTCGTTCCCGATCTGGCCGGTGCCCGCACCACGATCGAACTGTCGCTGCGCATTCGCGGAGCCTCGGGCGCGGCACCTGAGCCACTTCGCTCGATGGCGCTGCGACTGCCCGCCGGGATGGGGATCGCCACGACGACGCTAGGGGAGGCCAACTGCGCGCCGGCCAGCCTGATCGCCTCCGGGCTGCACGGCTGTTCGGCTAACGCGCTGCTTGGATTCGGCAGCGCCACAGCGGTCGTGCCGGTTGGATCGGGCAAGGTGATCGAGCACGCCGCGCTGCATCCGTTGATGGGCCCGTCGCATGAAAATGAAGTGGAAGTTCTCTTCTATGCGCAGGCGAGCGCGCCGGTGTTTGCCCAGCTGGTGCTGCCGGGAGTGCTCCAAGAAGATGCTGCTCCCTTCGGTGAACGGCTACAGACTTCTGTGCCCCTGGTCGAAGTATGGCCGGAAGGGCCGGACCTGGCGCTGCAGAGCATCGCTGCGACGATCGGGCCTGAGCATCTCCTCTACCACCGTCGTGTCGGCTCTAAGAGCGTGCCGTTTAGGCCACGCGGGATACGGATTCCAAGCCAATGCCCAGCGCGCGGATATCCGTTCGGTGCGCTGCTCAGCTTTATCGATGGCACCACCGCGAACGCGACGTTCCATGTCAACTGTCCGCGCTAGAGGCGCCGGGCCGGTCCTCGTTGCGCTGGTCCTCTCCGCGCTGGCCGGCGTCGCCGCCGCAGCCGGCCTCGCGGCCCCAAACGCTCAGGCGGGCGCGCTGGGTTTCGGCCGCTTTGAAGCTCAGACAACGCAGGGAGGGCAGCCGCCCGAATACGAAAACGAACCGTATGACTTCAACCAGGCCGGTGGTCACCCGTTCGCGCTGAGCACCAGCGTCGAATTCGCAGGCGTTGCCGGCAAGCCGATCGGCGATCCAAAGGATGTCCTCATCAGCCTGCCTCCGGGTCTGACCGCCAACCCGCAGGCAGTTCCGGTCTGCACTACCTCCGAAGGAACACCTTGCCCGAACTCCTCGCAGGTGGGCATGTTCGTTCTGCGCGCACACTTCAACGGAAATACGCTCATGTTGCTGGGTCCACTCGTCAACCTCGCCCCCGGCCGTGGGGAAGCCGCGAGGCTTGGTCTGGAAACCCCGCTGGGGCGGTTTCTGCTCGGTGGGCAGTTGACGCGTGGACCCCAGGGATACGGGCTTGCGATCGTCGCTCGCGGGCTGCCTATGCTCGGGATCGTCGAAATGCAGACGACGCTGTGGGGAGTGCCGGCGGCGAGCGCCCACGACGGCGAGCGCGGTTTGAGCTGCCTTCGCAGCGAATCGAACTCGCCCTGGAACTGCTCGAGCTCTGGTGGCGCGCCGAGTGGAGTCGAACAGAAGCCGTTTTTGACCTTGCCGAGTGAATGCTCGAGCGCCGCCCCGAAGCTGACGGCCTGGGTGGACTCTTGGCAGGAACCCGGCGACTACGCGCAGGCGAGCGCTACCTTGTCGCCGATGAGCGGCTGTGATCGGCTGCCGTTCGCCGCCGAAGTCACACTGCGGTCGGACAGCTGGCAAGCCGAAGCACCCGTTGCGCTGGACCTCGAAATCGGGCTTGAGCAATCGAACTCGCCGATGGGCATTGCGGCGGCGCAGTTGCACGGGGCGAGCGTCACCTTGCCGGCCGGGCTGACGATCGACGCCTCAGCTGCCGCCAGTGCGCAGGCGTGCGCCTCCAGCGGACCTAAAGGGATCGGCATACCCACGGGCCTGAGCAGCTCTGGCCGTCCGCTGACGCCTGGCCAGCTTGGTGAAGGCGAAGAATCAGGGCCTGGCGGCGAACCGGTGCTGGCGCCCGGTCATTGCCCGCCGGTCTCGACGATCGGCACCGCCGAAGCGCTCAGTCCGCTGCTCGCGCGGCCGTTGCAGGGGCGGGTTTACCTCGCCGCGCCCGGTTGCGGCGGCGCAGGCCAACAAGCTTGTACCGACGCCGACGCCGCTGATGGCAATCTTCTTCGCATCTACGCCGAACTCGGTGGACGTGGAGAAGAACACGGCCAAGGCGTGATCGTCAAGCTGGAAGGACGCCTGCGTGTCAGTCCCGCTACCGGCCAGCTGACACTCGATCTTCTGGGCACACCGCAATTGCCGCTCAGTCATTTGAGCATCAAACTGTTTGGCGGCTCCGCGGCGCTGCTTGACAATCCGAGCGCGTGCGGGCCCACCCGGGCAAGCGCCGAACTCGAACCCTGGAGCGCCCCCTTCTCAGCGAACCTGGACGTCTCATCCTCCTATCAGGCAAGCGGCTGCTCTGACCCGGTTCCCTTTGCTCCAAGCATGACGGCGGGCAGCGTCAGCACCGAGGCCGGGGGCTTCACCGCGTTTACCCTGGCCGTTACCCGCACTCAGGGCGAACAGGGGATCGCCCAGCTGCAGCTACGAACGCCGCGCGGGATCGCGGCGATGCTGGCAAGCGTCGTGCCCTGCTCGGCGGCGGCGGCGAGCGGCGGCTCCTGTCCGGTCGCATCGCGTGTCGGTTCGTCCTACATCGGCGTCGGTGGCGGCTACCAGCCGCTGTGGTTGGGCGGCGATGTCTACCTGACAGGCGGCTACGAGGGTGCGCCCTTTGGTCTGGCGATCGTCACGCGCGCCGCCGCCGGCCCGCTCGAACTTGGCCAGATCGTGATCCGGGCGCGCCTTGACGTCGACCCCCACAGCGGCGCGCTGAGTATCACCAGCGATCCGCTGCCGCAGATGCTGCTCGGTATTCCTCTGCGCCTGCGCGATCTGCGGCTGGACATCGACCGACCCGGTTTCATTCTCAACCCGACTGACTGTCGTGAGCAGCAGGTACTTGCCAGCATCGCGAGCACCCAGGGTGCGCTTGCAACGCCGGCCAGCCCGTTTGGGTTGGCCGACTGCAAGGCGCTGCGATTCGCACCCAAACTCGCGGCCTCCACCAGCGCCGGCACGAGTATCGGCTCTGGCGCCAGTCTCGACGTACGCCTCAGCCAGTCAGCCGGGCCCGGCTCTGGGCAGGCCAACCTGGCCAAGCTGCGAATCGCGCTGCCACGCTCGCTGCCGACGAGACTGACGGCACTGCAGGGCTCCTGTCCTGCCGCGAAGTTCGCCACAAATGCGGCCGCTTGTCCGGCGGCCTCGGTCATTGGGGTGGCGCGGGCGAGTACGCCACTGCTCTCAGGTGCGCTGCTGGGGCCCGTCTACATGGTCGCCCACGGCCGCGGCTCCTTCCCTGCCCCGACGGTCGTGCTGGAGGGCCAGCAAGGTCTGCGTCTGGACCTGACTGGCGCCACCAATCTCGAGCGTGGTGGCAGAACCGCGATCGCATTCACCGCGCTGCCGGATATGCCGCTGCGTAGCGTCGAGTTGTACCTGCCGCGCGGACCGCATTCGGCCCTGGCCGCGACCGCCAACCCGTGCGCCTCGGCGCTGTCGCTGCCAGTCGAACTGGGTGCGCAAAACGGCATGGTCATCCACCAAACCATGCGAATCGCCGTCTTAGGCTGCCGCGTCTCCTCTCGACATCCAAAGCGCTAGCGTAACTCTGCTTGACAAATACCGTATACTTGTCAAGTACGGTGAACGAGGCGAGTGGAGGTAGCCCGGCGGATGAGCGCAATCGAGCAGCACACAATTTCGGAGACCTCGCAGGCCCCAGCTTGGCGAGACCGCAAGCGCTACGCCTGGCTGCTTGGGTTGGTCGTGCCGCTGTTGCCGTTCATCTCGTGGGGCCTGGTGGAAGCGACCGGGCTTGGGATCTTCTGGTTCTACGGGCCGGTGCTGATCTTCGGCGTCTTCCCGCTGCTCGATCTGCTGCGTGGCACCGACGCCGAGAATCCGCCTGAGAGCGTGATCAAGTGGCTCGAGCAGGATCGCTACTACCGCTGGTGCACGTATCTGTTCCTGCCGCTGCAGTACGCGGGCCTGATCTTCGCTTGCTGGATGTGGTCGCATGGCGGGCTCTCCACGCCCGAATCGATCGGGTTGGCGCTGACTACCGCGATGGTCGCCGGGATCGCGATCAACACCGCGCACGAGCTCGGGCACAAGCGCGCCTCCTCGGAGCGCTGGCTCTCGAAGGTCGCGCTGGCTCAGACCGGATACGGGCACTTCTTCGTCGAGCACAACCGCGGCCATCATGTGCGCGTCGCCACGCCCGAGGATCCTGCCTCGGCGCGGTTGGGCGAGAGTTTCTATGAGTTCCTGCCGCGCACCGTCGCCGGCTCGCTGCGCTCGGCGCTCGAGATCGAACGCGAGCACCTGCAGCGTGATGGGCACGGCTTCTGGAGCGCGCGCAACGACATCCTTAATGCCTGGTTGATGACGCTCGTCCTGTTCGCAGGCCTGACTGTCGCTTTCGGCGTGGTCGTGCTGCCCTACCTGATCCTGCAGGCGGTGATCGGCTTTTGCATGCTGGAGGTCGTCAACTACCTCGAGCACTACGGGCTGCTGCGTGCCAAGCGGGAGGACGGGCGCTACGAGCGTTGCCGGCCCGAGCACAGCTGGAACTCCAACAACGTGGCCTCGAACGTCCTGCTCTACCACCTGCAACGCCACTCCGACCACCATGCCAATCCGTTGCGCCGCTACCAGGCGCTGCGCCACTTCGACGAGGCGCCGCAGCTGCCGACCGGCTACGCGGGGATGATCGTGCTTGCCGCAATACCCCCCTTGTGGCGCAGGGTGATGGATCGCAAGTTGATGGAGCACTACGACGGCGACCTGTCAAAGATGAACATTCATCCGCGCACGCGCCGGCGGGTACTGGCCCGCTACGGTACTCCGGCCACCAACTCGTGAGGGCATCGGCATCCGTAACGACTGACCCGCAAGCCCCCGCGGCCGCGGCCGCGGCGACAGGGCCGGCCGCGGCAACGCCCTACCGCGAGGCGGCGCGCGAGCTGCTGCGCGACTCTCTGTTCGATGCAGCCAGGCGGTTGTTGGAGGACCGTCCCTGGGCGCAGATCACGATGGCGGAGATCGCACGGGCCGCGGGGGTAAGCCGCCAGACGCTCTATGCCCAGTTCGGCTCGCGCGATGACTTCGCCCAGCAGTTCGTGATCCGCGAGGGGGCACGCTTTCTGGAGGACGTCGAGCAGGCAATCCACGCGCACCTGGACGATCCGGTGCGTGCGGTCTCGGCAGCGATGGAGGCGTTCCTTGTTGCCGCCACCGAGGACCCGCTGGTGAGTCTGCTGCTCGCAGACGACGGAACCGGTGGCATGCTGCCGCTGGTGACGACCCGCTCGCGGCCCGTGCTCGACTGGGCCTCGGCGCGGCTGTGCGTCGCTATGCGCGATGGCTGGCCCGCGATCGCAGATGCCGACGCCGAGCTGTTGGGCGATACGTTCGTGCGGCTGGCCCTCAGCTACGTGACGATGCCTCGCCTCGACTCGCCGCGCGCCACCGCTGAGGCTGCCGCCGATCTGCTCGGGCCCTACGTCGAGCGGGCCGTGGCAAGCGCGGGCTCCTGAGCTCGGCGCTCACCTGAGCTCGGCGTAACCTCACCCGCTGACGGCAGCCGAGGTTCCGAGCACGTTGCCCGAACCATCGAGCGCCTGCACGGCCACGTATGCCGGCTGGCCGGCGATCGCGATCGCCGACTCGAAACCGGTGAACGAGCCGCTGCCCACCGCCGAGAGCGCACTCGGCGAAGCGCCGGCCAGCACACGCCAGGAGGCGATCGTGGTGGCGCCGTTCCAGCTGGCGTAGACGGTGGTCGTGCTGCCGGCCCCAGACGCTGTCGCCGCCGAGGGGCTGCCCACCGGCGTGCCTGTCCAGGGGAAGCGGTAGGCGCGATAGGAGTTGGTGGCGCCGGCCATGATCGCGTCCCACACGAGCGTGCCCGAGGGGGTGTATTCGGAGACGTAAGGCTCAGGGCCCCAGCCGATCAGCATGTTGCCGTTGGGGAGCACCTGAACGTTGCCCTGGCTACCTGCCTTCAGCGGCTTTGAGTGCTCGTACTGGCGCACCAATGTCTCTTTGCGCGTCTTCGAGTTCAAAGACAGCACCAGGGCGCGCGACTGCGGGTGCACCAGCGGCACGCCGCCGTTGTCAAACACCGTGATCAGGCCGCCAGGCTGTTCTTCGGCGTCGTGCTGGAAAGCCGTCGAGGTGCCGGGGCCGAGCTTGGTGTTGCCGTGTGGGCCCCCAATCTGCTCGACTACCTGACCTGAGTGACCATCGACGATGTACATCGCCGAGGTGTCGCGCGAGGAGAGCAGGAACGATCCATCGGAGCGCGGCTGGACGGAGTTGAGGTGAAAGTAGTCATACGGCCACTGAATCGTGACGCCGTTGGCCGGCTCGACTGAATGTGACAAAGGCACGTGGTCGACCGGATGCCACTCGCGCCGGACCAGGTGCGTCTTTAGGTCCAGTTCCTGAAAGAGGCTGTCGGTGACCGCGCCGTCGGCTGGGCCGCCGGCGCTTGAGAGGTTGCAGTAGATCGGGTCGAACACGGTCAGTATCGCCGTGTTGTTGGTCGGGTTGATGCGGAATTCGTGCAGGTCGGCGGGCATGCCGTTGCCGCCGGCCACGCGCAGGATCGTCTGGTAGGAGGAGTTATCGACGAACTCTTCGCCCTGGCCGAAGCCCTGCGGCGGGATCCGGCCCTGCCACCAGGTCAGCACCGGCTGACCGTCGTAGCTCTGCACTTTTACGTTGGTGGCCTCAAGGCCCCCTTTTAGCTGATCGAACCAGACGAGGTTGCCTTTACTGTCGAAGATCATCGGGCCGGGCGGGCTCGGGCCCGAATAGGGGGCGACGAAGATGTCGCCGGCTTCCTGTCCGGGGCTCGAGGCGGCGATGTCGATCGACGGCGGGTGAAGCGTAGGTTGGGTGTGAAAGTGCAGCGTTTCGCTGGGCTTGGACGCCGCCACCGTCGCCAGCGAGCCTGAACCTGTGATCGGCACGCGTACCGCCACGGTAAAACCGAATGCGAACGGGACGCTGTGCGAGCCGCGCTGTACTCGACCGCGCACGACGACGCTCTCGCCTGGATGGAAGGCCTTGGCCAGCACGAAGCTGGCGCCGTCTCCCTGCGAGTAGGCCTCCAGCCGGCCGGCGTGGCCGTGGCTGTAGGAGCCGTTCACAGAGATATGCGAGATGGCGCTTGCGGGCACACCTAGGAAGCTGATCTGCGTTGTGTTGGGGGAGTCCAGCGAGCCAGGCAGCGGGTTGACCTGTACACCGGTGCCGGGCAGCAGGTCGGAGCGGTTGGTATGGCTGGGCACGCACTGGCGGCCGGCGTTGCTCACGAACGCAGCGTTCTCGGCCGCGATTCGTTTGGCGCCGAGCGTCAGCGTCACGCCGGTGATTAGCACCATCGTCAGCCCAAGCAGTATTAGTCCTCTTCGGAAAAGCACGTTCGCTGCAACCCGCCTAGAAGACGGGTGACTCGGTGTAGCTACCGAAGATTTGCTGAAGAGAGTCGACGATCTCGCCCTCGGATGCGCGCGCGCGGGCGCAGTCGATCAACGGGTCCATCAGGTTACGCTCCCCCGCAGCAGCCTGGCGCAGCGCCGCCAGCGTGCGCTCGACCTCTGCGCCTGAGCGCGCGGCGCGCGCGGTTTGCAAACGATCCAGCTGCTTGCGCTCAAGCGCCGGGTCGATGCGCAGGATCTCAGGCTCGCCCTCATCGCCCTCGGTGAAACGGTTGACGCCAACGACAACGCGCTCCCCGGAGTCGATCGCTTGCTGCAGCTCGAACGCCGCATCGGCGATCTCGCGTTGCGGGTAGTTGCGCTTGACCGCCTGCACCATGCCACCGAGCTCGTCGATCTTGGCGAAGTACTCGTAGCAGCGTGCCTCCATCTCGTCGGTTAGCGCCTCAACGAAATAGGAGCCGCCCAGCGGGTCGGCCGTATTGGCTACGCCCGACTCGTGGGCGATCATCTGCTGCGTGCGCAGCGCGATCCGCACGGCCTGCTCGGTCGGCAGCGCCAGTGCCTCGTCGTAGGAGTTGGTGTGAAGGGACTGCGTCCCGCCCAGGACACCCGCCAATGCCTCGATCGTCGTGCGCACGATGTTGTTCAGGGGCTGCTGCGCGGTCAAGCTCACGCCAGCGGTCTGCGTGTGAAAGCGCATCAGCCACGAGCGCTCGTTCTTGGCGCCGTAGGTTTGGCGCAGCTCGCGCGCCCAGATCCGCCGCGCGGCGCGGTACTTGGCGATCTCCTCGAAGAAGTCGATCTGCGCGTTGAAGAAGAACGAGAGGCGCGGCGCGAAGTCATCGACGTCAAGGCCCCGCTCGATCGCCTGCTCGACATAGGTCAGGCCGTCCTTGAGCGTGAACGCCAGCTCCTGCTGGGCGGTGGAGCCCGCCTCGCGGATGTGGTAGCCGGAGATCGAGATCGGGTGCCAGCGCGGCATCTGGTGCGTGCACCACTCGATCATGTCGCCGCACAGGCGCATCGCCTCATCGATCGGGAAGCACCACTCCTTCTGGGCGATGTACTCCTTGAGGATGTCGGCCTGGATCGTCCCAGACAGGCGCTCAGGCGCCACGGCGCCGCCGGCGCCATCGCCATCCTCCTCCGCGGCCACGACGAAGTAGGCCAGCATGATCGCCGCGGGGGCATTGATCGTCATCGACACGCTGACCTCGCCCAGGTCGATGCCGGCAAACAAAGTGCGCATGTCCTCGACGGTGTCGACGGCAACGCCCTCGCGTCCGACCTCGCCCAGGCTGCGCGGGCTGTCGGAGTCGTGGCCCATCAGGCTGGGCATGTCAAATGCCGTGGAGAGGCCAGTCTGGCCATGGTCGAGCAGGTAGTGGAAGCGCTCGTTGGTCTCCTCGCTGGTGCCGAAGCCGGCAAACTGGCGCATCGTCCACAGGCGGCCGCGATACATCGACTCATACACCCCGCGCGTGTATGGATAGGCGCCGGGCCGCCCGATCGGGTCCTCGCCCGAGCCGATCCCGGCGGGCAGGTCCTCGGGGCCATAAAGCTCGCGCACCGGCTCGCCCGATAGCGTGCGCGCCTGATGGCCGGCGACATGCGTCTGAGTAGTGGTTCCCATCGGCAAGCTGGACGATACCGGCTGCCAGCTGGCGCACTTGGGCGGATGCTGAGGAGAGGGCGGCCAGCGCGCGCGGGTGCGTGCTTGGTCGCGGTCACGGCGCTCCTCTTCGCGCTTGCCGGATGTGGGTCCAGCGCCCCACGCCGGGTGACGTTGATCCTCGACTTCACGCCCAACGCGGTGCACGCCGGCATCTACCGGGCGCTCGCAGCCGGCTATTACCGCAAAGCCGGAATCGAGCTGAAGGTCGTGCAGCCCACCTCCACCCAGGAAACGCTGAAGCTGATCGACGCCGGACGGGCGCAGTTCGGGCTGGCAGACGGCAGCGACGTCGCCTCCTTGATCGACAAGGGCGGCGATGCCCAGGCGATCATGGCGCTCGTGCAGCGGCCGCTGGGAGGGCTGATCGCGCTGAGCTCCGAGCATCTGCACTCACCCGCCGGCCTAGCAGGCAAGACCGTCGGCGTCACCGGTGTGCCCTCGGATCTGGCCGTGCTCGACACCGAGCTGCGCCACTCCGGCGTCGATCCGAAGCGGGTCAGGGTGGCGACCGTCGGCTTTGACGGCGGGCAGGCGCTGCTTGCTGGGCGGATTAGCGCCTTCACCGGCTTCATCCCGGATGACGGCGTCGCGCTGAGCGTCAGCGGACACCCGATCGAAGCGTTTGCGCTCGACCGCTATGGCGGGCCTGCCTACCCGGGGCTGGTGTCCTTTACGACACGGACGTTGATCGGATCCGATCCCGCGCTCGTGCGCGCCTTCGTGGCGGCGACCGTGCATGGCTACCAGGACACGCTGGCCGACCCGGCGCGCAGCCTGGCCGAGCTGCGGGCGGCCAACCCGACGCTGCCGCCTAAGCTGACGCGGGCCTCGCTTGGCCTCTACCTGCCGTTGTTCGACCGCACCGGCGCGATCGCCGCAGATAGCGTGCGGGAAATGTCAAGCTGGATGCTTGGTGCGCGGCTGATCGGCGTACCGATTTCTCCGAACCGTTACGGGACCAACGCTTTCCTGCCCTAGATTTTATTTGACACTAACGATACGCTCTGTATCAGATGCGGGTGCTGGTGACAGGGGGAAGCGGTCTGATCGGGTCAAACGTCGCTGCCGTCGCGGCGCAGCAGAGCTGGGACGTCCTCGCCTGTTTTCACCGGCACCCCGTCGAACTGGACGGCGCCGAGACCGCGCGGCTGCAGATGGCAGACCGCAAAGCCTGCGTTGAGCTAGCCAGCGAGTGGGAGCCCGAGGTGATCGTGCACGCCGCCGGCGAGTCCTCGCTCTCTCGCTTTGAGCGCGATCCTTACGTCGGGCAACTGGAGTTCGTCGGCGCCGAGCACATGCTGGCCGCGGCGCGCAACGTTCGTGCGCGCTACGTGCTCATCTCCTGCGACCAGGTCTACGGCGGGCGGATGCCCGCGGGGTGGCGCTCGCGCGAGGGGGATCTGCCCGAGCCCGTAAACGCGCACGGGCGCTCGAAGCTCGCCTGCGAGGAGGCGGCGATGCGTTCCAGCACGCCTTGGTTGATCGCACGACCCGGGGAGGTCTATGGAGTCAATTCGTCGATTCGCGCGCGCGGTGATGGGGAACCCGCCCACCCCCGCGCGCGCGAGGAGGGGATCTCGGCCGAGGCGCGGACGCTCACAGAGACCTGGGCGCGCTCAGGAGTCGCGCTGCGACTGGTCGCGCGGCTGCGTTCGCGCACGTTGCTGCCCGCGCCGGAAGGAGGGCTGCGCTCACCTACTTACGCCTGGGATTTCGCCCACCGCCTGTGCGAGTTGATCGCCCAAGGCTGTGAAGGTGTCTACAACCTCGGCGGCCCCACCGCGCTTGGCCGCCATGCCTGGGGGCGGCTGCTGGCACGCGAGTTCGGCTGCCGCGAGGAGCTGGTTCGGGAAGGGAGTGAGGAGGCGTATTTGCGCGCCTGCGGCGAGCGCCAGAACGTGGCGCTCGCCGCCAACGCCGGGCTCTGCGGCGAGAAGGCCACAGCCGCGATTGGTACATCCGCGCTCCCTCCTGAGCGGGGTTTGGCGCTGACACGGGAAGCGCTGACGCGCAGGCGGCTGCCTGTCGGCTGCAATGCGCGCTAGTCTGCGCGCCTGCCAGTCACCTAACCGAAAGGGAGCACTCAAATGAACAAGAGCCAGCTGGTAGAGGCGCTCGCCGCCGACAGCGGTCTCTCCAAGGCGGACGCATCTCGTGCGATCGAGTCCTTCGTAGGTCTCGTCGGCAAGACGCTGAAGAAGGGCGATGAGGTCGTGATCACCGGCTTCGGCAAGTTCTCTGTGGTCAAGCGCGCCGCCCGTCAGGGCGTCAATCCCCGCACGGGCGAGAAGGTGAAGATCAAAGCGTCCAAGGCGCCGAAGTTCACACCAGGCGCGAGCCTCAAGCAGACGGTGCACCCGAAAAAGTAGGCGTCCGACAGAACCGGCCGTGAGATGGCGCTCGTCGGCGAGCTGGAGCTCCAGAGCTTCGACTACACCGACCCCGAGCTGAAGGGGGAGCGCTTTCACACGGCATTGCGCGAGCTTGCCGCCCAGGGGTGGCTCGCGCAAGGGCCCTACGGGTACGTCGTGCTCGACCGCGAAGCGGGCGAGTTCTTCCTGCGGACACGCTCGGCGATCTTCCCGGGGATGAAGATCGCCGAGCTGTTCGACGTAGGAGACGGCGCGCTTTGGGAGGAGATGAAGGCCAACATCCTCCACGTCAACGGCGCCGACCACACGCGCCTGCGCGCACTCGTCAATCCCGCGTTGACCCCGCGCGCGGTTGAGCACTGGCGACCGGCGATGCGCGAGTTCCTGAGTGGGTTGTTCGCGCGGGTCGCCGACGCGGGGCGCTGCGAGTTCGTGGAGGCCTTTGCCAAGCCCTATCCCTCCCAGACGATTGCCACCGTGATGGGGGCGCCGCTGGCCGACGCGCCGCGACTTCACCACTGGTCGAACTGGATCCAGCGACAGTTCGATGCCGCCTCGATGATGAACGAGCGTGCCGGTATCGAGCTAGCCGTGGAGGAGTTCTACGAGTACGCGCGCGCGCTGATCGCCGGTCGCCGCGACGATCCCGGCGACGATCTGATCTCGACGCTCCTGGCCGCCGAGCAGGAAGGCGATCGTCTTAGCGAGGAGGAGTGCGTGAACCTGGTGCTGAACGTGTTGATCGGCGGTGTCGACACGACCCAGAGCCAGCTCGCGCATGCTGTTCGGCTGCTGGCCGAACATCCCGAGCAGTGGGAAGCGCTCGTCGCCGATCCCTCGCTTGCCGGTGCCGCCGTCGAGGAGGCACTGCGCTTTGAGCCGATCACGCCGTTCACTGCGCGGATCACCGTCGAGGAGGTGGAGTACCGCGACGTGGTCTTCCCCAAGGACACGGTCGTGATGGTTTGCGCCTTCACTGGCAACCGCGACCTCCCAGACGGCGAGACAGGTGGCGCAGACGCCGAGGTCTTCGACATCACCGCCGAGCGGCCGCGTGCGCGTGTGCTTACCTTCGGCGCGGGGGTGCACTACTGCCTAGGTGCCAACCTGGCGCGGCTCGAGCTGGAGGAGGGGCTTGGCTTCTTGGCTCGCAACATGCCCTCTCTGCAGCTCGACGGCGAGCCTGTGTTCGAAAGCATCCTCGGCATCTACGGGCTGTCCGAACTGCCGATCCGCTTCTAGCCCTCTGAGTGCGAGCCGCTAGGCGCCGGACGGCGGCGCCGTCGCATTGCGCTCAGGATCCTCCAGTGATCTGTAGGTCGGGCGTCAGCCGAGGACGGCACCCTCGAGGCCGCCCGATGGCTCGATATCGGGCAGGCGTAGCATTCGGAACGAGTTGAAGAGCCCGAGGCCGCTCGCGAGGATCGGAACGAGCAGGGCGACCTGCAAGGCAAGGTTGGTGGAGTCGCGGTTAATCTGGAGGATCGCTTGTCGTGCGGCGGGGCGCTCGTGGGCAAGGGTCTGTTCGAGCTGCGTGTTGCTCACGACCTGAGCGTCGTGCTCGAGCGTGTCGGCGATCTGATCCTGCTGGGCAGGGCGGATTGCCGTGCTCGATTCGGTCTTGTTGGTGAACGCCAGCGAGAGCGTCGCCAGCAGGATGCCGCCTGCCGCTGCGAGCCCGAAGGAAAGTCCGAACGATCCGCCCGCCGAGTTGACCCCGGCGGCCTCGCTTACCCGCTCCTCCTCGATCGGGGCGAGCGTGTAGTCGTTTAGCTGTGAGACGAGCAGTCCGAGCCCGGCGCCGGCGATCATGAGGGGAACCACGAGGTACCACCCCGAACTAGCCCTGGGAATGATCGGTATGAGCAGGAGCATGCCGGCGGTGCTCAGCGCGAAGCCGGCGCGCACGATGCTCGCCGGTCTGCGGTTGCCGCCTCGCCGGCCCGCGAGCATCGCGAACGCGAACATCGTCAGAGAGAGCGGGGCCAGCGACAGGCCCGCCTGCAGAGCGCTGTACTCCAGGCGGATCTGCAGGAAGATGGGCAGCGCGATCATGGCGCCGCCGAGGGTGATCTGCTGCAGCGTCTGCTGGGTGATCCCGATCCGAAAGTGCGGCAAGCGGAAAAGATCGGGGTCGAGCACCGTCACCTTTCCTTCACGGTGGCGGCGCACGAGCCACCGAGCCAGCGTGTATAGGGCCAGGGCGCCGGCCGCGATTATCAGGCCCACGTACTCGCCGCCCTCCTGCCAGACGAGGATCCCGAGGACAACACCACCCATCCCGAACACTGACAACAAAGCCCCTACCGGATCGAGCTCGCGGGGGCCCGTATAGAGCACGTCGCGGATCAACCCGAGCTGTGTCAGAACAACCGCGATCACGACGAGCTCCAGCATGAAGCCCACCCGCCACGACAGGTACGTGGTGACGAAGCCGCCCAGCAGGGGGCCAATCGCCGCGGCGATCGCGGCTGAGGCACCCACCAACGCATAGGCCCGCTTTTGGGCCGCGCCCGCGAAGTTCCCGTGGATCAGCGACTGCATCGCCGGCAAGAGCAGCGACGCCCCGAGCCCGCCGACGATTGCCCAGAAGACGATGATGGTCGTGAGGCTTTGAGCGAGCGTCATCGCCAGAGCACCGATCGCGTAGCCGCCCAGCCCGAGTACGAAGGCCCGCTTGCGACCTATGAGATCCCCGACCTTGCTGCTGATCAGAATGAAGGCGGCCGATACCAGCGCCTCCAGTGCGATCGCCGACTGCACGCCACTCACCGTTGTGTGCAGATCGTGGACCACTGCCGAGATCGACACGTTCATCAACGACGTATCCACGACCAGGACGAACATCGCCATCGCCAGCACCACCGCAAGGCGTGTGCTGCCTGGCGTTGCGGTCTCCCCGGGTCGAGCATCGGAGGTCATACACGAAGTGTTGCGCTAAAGCAGGGCGTCACCGAACATCCGTCTATCCGGGCGGATCCCAACATTCCGTTTCCTTAGGATGACTGCGCGCAAACAGCGGAACAGTCAATTGGCAGGGGGGTGTAGCGGGCACGAAGCCCGACTCCCGTCAAACGCGGCTTCGCCGCGGTTCACGAGGAAAGGAATCTAAGCGATGCACCGGATGCGATTGGCGATCGGCCTACTCGTGGCCCTGGCTTGCGGAGGTGCGCTTACGGCGCAGGGTGCGGTGGCGGGCGAGTACCACGTCTACAGCTGCCGAACCCCCAGCGGCGCGGTCGCGCCGACGGATGGGTGGGAAGGTAGCGCGACGGGCGCATCCGTTGTGGCTGAAGACAAGTGCGCGAAAGGCGGAGCTCTCATTGCAGGGCTCCGCGAAGGGATCGCCCACCCGGTGGGCACAGATACCGCGACCTGGACTCTTGATGTGCCTTCTGGAGAGACTCTCGAGATGGCGAGTCTCTGGCGTGCGGGTGATGCTGAAGGTGGCGCCGCCGCGAACGCGACATACGAGTTCTGGTTCGCTGGTCCCGTACAGCCGGAAACATTTGACGGATGTGTCTACGTCTCTGGTTGCATGACCGTTGTTGGTGAACCTGACACCCCCCTTTCGCCATCCAACCTTGTGTTCGTTTCGACGGCAAATCTCGGGGAACACATCTACGTCAACGCATCGTGCGGCGGTCTGCAGACGTACAAATGCCCCAGCG
>DASTPN010000066.1:0-11365 GCA_035719985.1 Solirubrobacteraceae bacterium
GCAAGCGCTGACCGCGCTTGCGGGCAAGCCGTTCCCGATCTCACCGGCGTGAGCCGCGAAGCGTTCTCTGAGCAGGAGCGTCAGCCCTGCGCCGAGTGCTCGCCCGGCGCCCACAGCGGCTCGGAGCCGCCACTGCCGGCCTCGCCCGCGGCGCGAGCGAGGATGAAGAGCATGTCCGAGAGGCGATTGAGGTAGCGCACGACCTCCGGGTTGCAGTCCTCGACGGCGATCGCGCGCCGCTCGGCGCGGCGGCAGACGGTGCGGCAGACGTGCAGCTGCGCCGTCGCAGGGGCGCCTCCGGGGATCACGAACGAGCGCAGCGGCTGCAATGTCGCATTGACCTCGTCGCAGACCGTCTCCAGCCAGGCCGCATAGT
The DNA here is from genome assembly GCA_035719985.1 of Solirubrobacteraceae bacterium. GTDB lineage: Bacteria > Actinomycetota > Thermoleophilia > Solirubrobacterales > Solirubrobacteraceae > Palsa-744. The sequence continues at coordinate 377 of DASTPN010000066.1, forward strand.
CGGCGCTCACACGCAGACGGGCCTGACCCTTGGCCGTGGCGTCGTCGCGCTCGTCGGCTGGGGCGGGTACCGCCAGGTCGGCGCCGACGTCGAGCAGGTCGTTCTGCACGCGCGCCAGCCACTGCGCGAACGGCTCTGAAAGGCCAGGCTGGGCCAGCGCAACACCGAGCGCCGCGTTGAGCTCGTCCACGGTGCCGTAGGCCTCGACGCGCGGGTGCAGCTTGGAGACGCGGCTCATGTCTCCTAGGTGTGTCTCGCCCCCGTCGCCGAGCTTGGTGTAGATGCGGGTGAGGTTGACGGTCACGACCGCTCGAGTGTCGCACACCGCGCGGGTGCGCAGGCAGACTGCGCGCCGTCCTGCCGATCGGATACTTTCCCGCCCTTCATGCAGGTTGGAGTCCCGAAGGAGACCGCCGAGGGAGAGCAGCGAGTTGCGCTCGTGCCCGAGGTGGTCGCAAAGCTGAAGGCCAAGGGCCTGGACGTCGTCGTGCAAGGCGGCGCCGGCTCAGGCGCGCTGCTGCCCGACTCGGCTTTCGTCGAGGCAGGCGCGCGCATGAGCCAGGACGCGGGCGAGATTTGGCGCTCGGATGTGGTCGTGAAGATCTCGCCGCCGAGCGAGGCCGAGGTCGGCATGCTCGGCTCCGGCTCGATCCTGATCGGCTTTCTGGCGCCGCTGACCAGCCCGCAGACGACACGGGCGCTGGCGGGCGCCAAAGCGACCGCGTTTGCGATGGAGTCGATCCCGCGTATCTCGCGCGCGCAGTCGATGGACGCGCTGTCCTCGCAGAGCAACATCGCGGGCTACAAGGCCGCGCTGCTCGGCGCGGAGAACATGGGGCGCTTCTACCCGATGCTGATGACCGCCGCCGGCACGATCCCGCCGGCCAAGGTGCTGGTGCTCGGCGCCGGCGTCGCCGGCCTGCAGGCGCTGGCCACCGCCAAGCGGCTTGGCGCTCGCACAACCGGCTATGACGTGCGGCCCGAGGTGGCAGAGCAGGTCCAGTCGCTCGGCGCGCAGTGGCTCGATCTTGGCCTCGAGGCAAGCGGCGAGGGTGGCTACGCGCGCGAGCTGACCGACGAGGAGCGCGCCCAGCAGCAGCAGGCGCTGACCGACGCGATCAAGGGTTTCGACGTCGTCATCACAACCGCGCTAGTGCCGGGTCGTCCCGCGCCTAAGCTCGTTACCGCCGAGGCGGTACAAGGGATGAAGCCTGGCTCTGTGATCGTCGACCTGGCCGGCGAGTCGGGCGGCAATTGCGAGTTGACCGAGCCCGGTCAGACCGTCGTCAAGCACGATGTCAAGATCGTCTCGCCGCTGAATCTTCCTTCCAGTATGGCCGAGCACTCCTCGCAGTTGTTCGCGCGCAACGTGCAGTCGCTGCTCGACCTGCTCGTTGTAAAGAACGAGGAGGGCACCGAGGGCGAGGGCGAGGTGGAGCTGAAGCTCGACTTCGAGGATGAGATCATCGCCGGCGCCTGCGTGGTGCGCGGCGGCGAGGTTGTCAATCCGGGGGCCAAGGCGGCAATGGGGGCAAGCGCATGATTCTCGCGAGCGTGCTGACCACCAACCTGGCGATCCTCGTGCTCGCCGGCTTCATCGGCTTCGTCGTCATCTCCAAGGTGCCGAACACCCTGCACACTCCGCTGATGTCGGGCACCAACGCCATCCACGGGATCGTGCTGCTTGGGGGGCTGCTGCTGTTCGCAAGCCCGCTGCCGCTGGACGGCTTCAGCAAGTTCCTGCTGGTGATCGCCGTGGCCTTCGGCACGATTAACGTCGTCGGCGGCTTCCTGGTCACCGATCGCATGCTCGACATGTTCAAGTCGCGCCCGAAGCCCAAGGTCAGCGAGGGCGAGGCGGCAGGCGATGCGAAGGACGGCGCCGATGCCAAGCCTGGCTCTGACGGGAAGGCCGGCTGATGAGGACAGTGCCGCTGGCAACCAGCTTCCTGCAGGGCGAAGACTTCATCTACGTCCTGTACATCATCGCCTTCGCCCTGTTTATTCAGGGCCTGCGCGGCCTGTCAGGACCGACGACTGCGGTGCGCGGCAATCGCATCGCCGCTGTCGGCATGGCGATCGCCGTCGTGGCGACGCTGCTGAATCCGGGAGAGGGCGACTGGGGGCTGATCGCTCTGGGGATCGTGCTTGGCGTGGTCGTCGGCATCCCCGCAGCTCGACAGGTGAAGATGACCGCGATGCCGCAGATGGTGGCGCTGTTCAACGGCGTCGGCGGCGGCGCCGTGGCGATCATCTCTTGGGTCGAGTTCCGCAGCCATGGCTCCACCTACGGCTCGCACACGGCGATACACACGTTTGAATCGGGGCCGTTCGTCGAACACGCCATCGTGCACACGGGCGCGCTGCCCACCTACGTCGCGATCTTCTCCGTGTTTGCCGCGATCGTCGGCTCGGTCTCCTTCTGGGGCTCGAACATCGCCTTTGGCAAGCTCCAGGAAATCCTGCCGGGTCGCCCGATCACGCTTGGCGGCGGCCAACAGGTCGTCAACATGGTGCTGCTTGTGCTTGCGCTTGCCGCCGGCATCGACCTGGTTGCAGGGGCGCACTCCGAACTGCTGTTCATCGGCATGCTGATCGTGGCCGCCCTGCTCGGCAACGCTGTCGTGCTGCCGATCGGCGGTGCAGACATGCCCGTCGTGATCTCGTTGCTCAACGCTTTCACCGGCCTCTCTGCCGCAGCGACCGGAATGGCTTTGAACAATCCCGCGCTGATCGTCGCCGGCATGATTGTCGGCGCGTCGGGCTCGATCTTGACCAACCTGATGGCAGTCGCCATGAACCGCTCGATCCCCTCGATCGTCGCCGGCGGATTCGGCGGCGGCGGCGCCGTGGCCGGAGCTGAAGGCGCTGGTGAGCATCAGGGCACCGTCCGCTCCACTAGCGCCTCGGATGCAGCCATCCAACTGGCCTACGCAAGCCGCGTCGTCGTCGTTCCCGGCTACGGCATGGCCGTCGCCCAGGCCCAGCACGCGGTGCGCGAGCTGACCAAGGAGCTCGAGGCCCGCGGGGTGGAGGTCAGCTATGCCATCCACCCGGTCGCGGGACGTATGCCTGGGCATATGAACGTGCTGCTGGCGGAGGCTGACGTGCCCTACGACCAGCTCAAGGAGATGGACGACGCCAATCCCGAGTTTCAGCGCACGGACGTCTCGCTAGTGATCGGCGCCAACGATGTCACCAACCCGGCGGCCAAGAACACGCCGTCATCGCCGATCTACGGCATGCCGATCCTCGAGGTCGCCGACTCGCGCTCGGTGATCGTGATCAAGCGCTCGATGAACCCCGGCTTCGCCGGCATTGAGAACGAACTCTATTTCGACCCGAAGACAGCGATGCTCTTCGGTGACGCCAAGTCGGCCGTGAGTGAGATCACGGCCGAGCTCGCGGGCTTGTAGCGCCTAGGCGTCCTGGCGCCTCCACTCAAGGCATTCGCGGCCCGACCGGGGCCGTACACAGCCCCCTCGCCGCTTTGGCGCGGAATGATGACAAAACAGGCCTTGTCAATGCAGTACATCGTATCTTATCTTCAATTGAAGGGAGGAGACATCAACATCTAAGGGGTCAGTATTTCGCTGCATCGCTTCATGCCCTCGGGTCAAACGCGACTGCTGCTGTGGACGCTGGTGGTGGTTTGCGGGGTCGCCCTGCGTGTGGCGCCAAGTGTGGGCGCGGCGCCGCGCGCAGGGACAAGCATCGTCGGTGGCGACGGGGCGTCGATCGCTCAGTTTCCCTTTCAGGTGGCTCTGTATGACACGCAGGCTGGCTCGCCCGCAGCCGGCTTCTTCTGCGGTGGCGTGATCGTCGACGCCACCCACGTCGCTACCGCCGGCCATTGCGTCGCCGGCGCGCAATCCGGCGGCGGGCAGATCGCCGTGCTCGCCGGCTCCAGCAGCCTCGACCCCGAAGCCGGCAGCGTGCGCGACGGCGTCCGTGCCAGCGCGGTGGATGCGCACTACAGCGCCGTGAGCAGTGCCTATGACGTGGCGCTGCTCACACTCAGCCAGCCGCTGTGGCAGGGATCATCGCCAAGCGTCAATGGTGTGAGTAGGATCGCGCCGCTTGCGCTCGATCGGGCGACGACCGCCCGCTACGCCAATCCCAACGCCGTCCCGGCGGTCGTAGCGACCGCCAGCGGTTGGGGTGACGTCGACCCGGCGCCGGGACACGTGCCCAACTACCCGATCCGCCTTCGCTCGGTGCGGATGGCGCTCGTGCCCGACGAAGTCTGCGAAGAACAGTACGCGCTGATCGAACAGCCAATCGGCCCGAGCATGATCTGTGCGGGCGGTGGGCGCTCGCACCTCGATACCTGTTACGGCGACAGCGGCGGTCCTCTGGTGGTCGATCAGGACAACCCAGCGCGCCCGCCAGCCGACTACGTGCTGGCTGGGTTGGTGGACTTCGGCAATGGCTGCGCTCAGGCCGGCTACGCGGGGGTGTATACGCGCGTGGCCAACGCGGAGGTGATGGGCTTCCTGATGTCGGGGATCGGCCGCGGACCGCGCTCGGTGGCCGCTCAGGCTAAGCACAAGAAGAAGCGCAAGAAGCACCGCCGCCGGCGCTGAGGGGCTCAGTGCAGCCGGCTGGGTGGCAGGTAGCGGTACAGGCCTGGCCGCACCTGCGTGGAGTTGCGCACGGTCCAGCCCGTCGTCGGCGTGCAGTGGCGCCCGGAGGCACAAGGGTGCGGCACGATCGCGTAGCGCACCGCGCGTTCCCGCACCAGCCGGCGCAACTGCGGCACCGAGACGCGCACGCCGTCGACCGTGCGCAGGAACAGCACAGGTTGCCCGTCATCTGCGATCAGCCCGACGACGGCAAGCGGGTTGGTGGAGGCGACCTCGTAGCGGGCACCGTCGCGGTGCGCGCGCAGATAGGTGCTGTACTGGCCACCTGAGCCGGTCGGGTTGGCGTCACTAGTGCGTGCTTCGATCAGGTCGATCGATGCCTCGGCCGGCGCGGCGAGCACGACGATCATCGCCAGCGCTAGCGCCGGTACCCGCACGCGTAAAGGCAACCTCGCGCCGGCGCGGGCCGCCAGATAAGCGCTAGCGATCCCGAACACCGCGGCCACCGCGGGAGAGAGAGCTTCGAGGTAGCGCGGCTGCAAGTGGCCCATGAAGCTGAACAGCAGGTAGCCCGTGCCCAGCCACACCGCAAGTGCGACTGCCAGCCAACGCACGGTCCGCTCGTCGCGGCCAGGAGCGGGGGCCAGTGGCCACAGTCGCCGCTTCGGGTCGCGGCGCCAGAGCGCAAGCGCGAACGCCGCCAGCACGAAGCTGACCAGCAGACCGAGGCCGACCAGGCGAGCGTAGTGAGGCTGACCGGCACCGAACAAGCGCAGCGGCCCGGCGGGACTGGCGAATCCGTACGGTGAGATTTCGTGAGCTTTGCCAGTCAGCCGTTCGGCACCGTTGAAGACGAATATCGCGCGATAGATGCTGCCCGTGTGAGAACCCTGGGGAAATGGCCGCTGGCTCAGCGGTGTCAGTGACGCGATCACAGCCCAGGCCATCGCGACGACGGCGAGCACCGCCGCGCAGGCGCCAAGCAAGCGCGCCGGTCGCGATATGAGCTTGCCGTCAACCGGCTTGAGCACCGCCCACCACAGCAGAGCTAGGGCCGGTAGCGGTACGAGCGCCTGCAGCAGCTTCACGTTGAAAGCCAGGCCGACCAGCGCAGCGCTCAGCAGCGCCAACCGGGCCCTGTGTTGCTCAACGGCACTGACGGCGGCCCACAGAGCGGCGATCAACAGCGCGGCCATGACCGAGTCCATCGTGTCGCTGCGCGCGGTCAGTACCGCTATCGGCAAGACGGCCAGGACCAGGGCCGCCAGCGAGCCGGCAAGTCGCCCGCAGGCGCGCGTGATCGCCGCGTACAGGAGTGCCACGGCGGCAATCCCGCCCAGTGCCTCCGGTAGCGCCAAAGCCGTGCGGTTGTAGCCGAGCAGCTTGGTGGAGGCCACCTGCAGCCACAGATCCAGCGGTGGCTTGTCGATGCTGAGCGCCGCGCTGGGATCGATGGCGCCGAAGAAGAAATTGTGCCACGAGAGGCCCATGCTGCGCACCGCCGCGTCGTAGTAAGGGTTGGCGATGTCGTGGCCGATCGCCCACAGGCGCAGTACCGCCGCCAGCGCAACGATCGCCAGCGGGATCGCCCAGCGGGGCCAGTCCACGATTAGCCTGAAGGCTGTGTCGAGAGCCCGTCCGACCCGGTCGCCCGTGGCACCGGCCGGAGCGTCGGCATCGTCTCTGGGGACTAGCGGTTGTGGGCGCGCCATCGGCGCCAGAGCGTACTCTGGCATGGTGATCGCGCGTGAGGATGCCTTGAAGGCGATGGCGGCCGAGGAGTTTGACCTGGTGGTTGTCGGCGGCGGCATAACCGGCGCCGGCGTGGCGCTCGACGCGGCGTCGCGCGGCTACAGTGTGGCGCTGATCGAGCGCGCCGACTACGCCTCGGGCACCTCCAGTCGCTCCAGCAAGCTCGTTCACGGCGGTCTGCGCTATCTGCAGAACTTCGACCTTGGCCTCGTGCGTGAGGCGCTGCTGGAGCGTCAACTGTTGGTGGCGCTGGCGCCGCACCTGGTGCGTCCGCTGCCGCTGGTCGTTCCCGCCTTCGAAGGCGCCCGGCCCGACCGGCTGATGGGCGTGGGGTTGAACCTCTACGACGTCATGTCGGTGGCCGATCGCAAGGCGGCCAGCGAGCGCCTGCGCTCGCGCAGCGAATCGTGGAGCCCCGAGCGTCACCGGATGATTTCCGGTGAAGAGGTTGTCGAACTGCTGCCGGCGATTGCCGCGCGTGAGCCGACTGGCGGCTACCTGTTCTACGACTGTCAGACCGACGATGCGCGGCTGGTTCTGACCGTCCTGGGGGAGGCGGAGCGCTTCGGCGCGGTCTGCGCGAACCGTCTGAACGCGACTTCGCTGCTGGAGCACGATGGTCGCGCCCGTGGTGTGCGTGCCCACGACCTGGAGAGTGGCGCAGAGTTCGAACTGCGGGCCACGAACGTCGTCAACGCAACAGGGGTGTGGGCCGATGGACTGCGCCCGCGCGAGCTGCTGGCCGATCGGGGATCCCGCCGATCTCTGATCGGCGAGGCCGAGCTGCCGCGGATCAGACCAAGTCGCGGCACCCACCTGACGTTGCGCCACGAGGATCTGCCGCTGATCGCCGGAGCGATCGTCCCCGCGGGCGGCGGTCGCTCGATCTTCGCGCTGCCCTGGCTCGGGCGGACACTTGTGGGCACCACCGACAACGACTACGAGGGTGGGCTCGAGCACGTCCCGCCGGCGGGCGAGGACGTCGACTATCTGCTGGACGCCGTCAACGATTTCTTTGGCGCCGAACTCGTGCCCGGAGATGTGGCTGGCGCCTACGCCGGGGTGCGCCCGTTGATCTCAAGCGGCGACAGCAAGAAGTCGGTGGATATCTCGCGCAAGGCCGAGCTGTACGAGACCTCAAGCGGCATGATCACGATCACCGGCGGCAAGCTCACAACATGGCGGCGGATGGCCAAGATGACAGTCGATCGCCTGGTCGAGCGCGAAGCGCGCGAGGCGCCGTGCCGTACCGCTGAGATACCGCTCGGCCAGCCCGTGGCCGACGACGAGCTTCCGGCCGTGGAGGGGATCGGGGAGTCTTCGCGCGCTGCGCTCGCAGGTCGCTACGGCTACGGGGCACACGAGGTGCTGGCGGTGGCGCAGGAGCGCCCGGAGCTGGCGCAGCCGATCCAGCCGGGTTTGCCCGACGTGCTGGCTGAGGTAGTGATCGCCGCTCGTCGCGAGCAGGCGCGCAGCGTCGGCGACGTGTTGTTGCGCCGCACCCGGCTGGGACTGTTGGCCGCCCGTGATCTTTGCGGCGAGCAGGACGGCGCGGTCACGCGGGTCAGTGATCTGCTTGGCGAGGAGCTTGGTTGGGATCAGGGCCGCCGACAGACGGAGAGCGAGAGCTTCCGCCGCGAGGCGCGCGAAGAGGGCATCCTGGTGCAGCGGTGAGCCAGGTCCTGCGCGCCGGCACGCGGACGATTGAGCTGGGCGAGCGAGCGCTGCTGATGGGTGTCGTCAACGCCTCGCCCGACTCCTTCAGCGACGGCGGCCGCTACGGTACGCTCGATCAACGCGTAAAGCTCGCCGGCGAGTTGCTCGGCGACGGCGCCGACATCCTCGACGTTGGCGGCGAGTCGGCCGCCACCAATCGCCCGGCGGTAGCGGCCGAGCAGGAGATCGAACGCGTCGTCCCGGTGATTGAGCGGCTTACAGGCGAGTTGGGGGCGCTTGTCTCCGTAGATACCTACAAGCCGCCTGTCGCACAGGCGGCGATTGCGGCCGGCGCCTGCATCGTCAACGACGTCAGCGGTCTGCGCGATCCCGAGCTCGCTCGCGTCTGCGCCGAGAGTGGCGCCGCGCTCGTCGTGATGCACACGCGCGCGGCGCCCAAGCAGCGCCTGCAAGACCCAGACCTGTACGGCGACGTGGTGCAGGACGTACTCGCATTTCTGGCCGAGCGTATGGCCGTCGCAATCGAACAAGGTGTCGCCCCCGAGCAGATCGTCCTCGACCCCGGGCCCGACTTCGCCAAGACACCGGCGCAGACGATCGAGCTGCTGGCCGCTCTGCCGCGCCTGCACCAGCTCGGGCGCCCATTGCTGATGGCGATTTCGCGCAAGGACTTCATCGGCGCGCTCACCGGTCGCGCCCCGCGCGAGCGTTTGGCGGGCACGCTGGCTGCGCTCGCCTATGGGCTCGATGCCGGCGCGCAGATCTTCCGTGTCCACGATGTCGCGGCGGCCTCGGACTATCTGAAGGTGCGCGCCGCGCTACGCGGTGAACTGGACGCCGGCAGGGATCTGGTGCTGGACGAGGAACTGCGCTACGAACGATTCCTCGCCGACACCGGCTAGGGTTAGCAATGCATGCGGGTGCCGATCGCTGTCCAACGCGACCGGACGCCAACCGCCCCAACACATACAAGGGAGAGACAGATGTCAGTGCTTGACCGCTCCGAGCTCGAGGCAAGCTCACTCGCCGATCTGCATCAGATCGCCGACCAGATCGGCCTAGAGGGCTTCAGACGACTACGCAAGGCCGACCTGATCGACGCCATTCTCGGTGAACGTACCGAGGAGGCAGATAGCGACGGCGACTCCGACGATGGCGAGAAGCGCCCCCGCGCGCGCCGAAGCCGTTCGCGTTCACGCTCGCGCAGCGGGAGCGCCAAGAGCGATGCCGAGGACGAGCGGGATGATGAGAAGCCCGAGGCCTCGGACGAGGACGCCGACGATGAGCCGACGCCACGTCGTGGACGCGGCCGTACACGGGGCGGCGCCCAGCGCGAGCCGCGTCGGCGCGAGTCGGGTGCGCGAGAGTCGGGCGGGCGCGACTCTGAGTCGCGCGAGCCCGATCCGGTTTTCGATGGTCTCGTTGAGATCCTCGCAAACGGGTCTGCGCTGCTGCGCGTACAGCCGCCGGACGCCTCTGACGACGATGTCTACGTGTCCGCGGCTCAGGTGCGTCGCTGTGAGCTCGTGCCAGGCGACCGCGTCAGCGGGCCAGTGCGTCCGCCCAGGCGCTCTGAGCGCCATCCCTCGCTGGTCCGTGTCGACACGATCAACGGAGCGCCCGCCGACTCGGTAGTCGCCGAGGGCACCCGCTACGACGACCTGGTTGTCGCCTACCCGAGCGAGCATCTCGTGTTCGACTCGGAGGACCCGACGCTGAAGGCGATCGAGTGGCTGACGCCGATCGGCCGCGGCTCGCGCGTGGTGATCGCCGGTGGCGAGCGTGCCGGTAAGACCGAGGCGCTGCGGCGCATCGCAGCGGCACTGGCCGGCCGCGAGGGCTTGGAGCTCTCGTTGGTGCTGGCGGGGGCTCGCCCGGAGGAGATCGCCGAATGGCAAGACGGACCGCTGGCGCCTGCGGTCTCTCTCAGCTTCGCCGCCTCACCCGATGCCCAGGGGCAGGCGGTCGAGGCGGCAATCGAGACTGCCAAGCGCCTGGCCACGCGCGGCGCCGATGCCGTCGTACTTATCGACACGCTTGTTGGTCTCCACCCGCACAGCGCGCGCAAGGCTCTCGCTGCGGCACGCAATCTCAAGGAGGGTGGTTCGCTGACCGTGATAGCGACCGCCGCGCGCGCTCTTGGCGGCGAGACGACCGTGATCGTTCTCGATTCTCTGCTCGCCGGCACAGGCCGCTTTCCGGCGCTTGACCTTGTTCACAGCGGCACGCTGCGCCCAGAGTTGCTCGTCGGCGAGGAAGGAGCCGAGGCTATATCCCGCGCTCGTGCCACGGCGGCTGGGGGGTAGAGCCAGCCGCTAGCCGCGGTAGGCGACGCGGCCCCAGGAGGGCTCGGGGGCGAGTTCGATCGGCTCGTCCCCACCGTCGTGCTGTATGTAGAGGAAGCTGCCGGTCTCCTCGACAAAGCAGAAAGTCAACTCGCCCTCGTTGACACGCTGGTCAAGCCAGGCGCTGCGAAAGACCAGGCGGCGCAGCCAATGTACAAGCGAGCGCTCGGCCGGGCCGACTAGTTCGGGCCAGCAGTCGTTGACGTGCTCGCCAAGCGCCGAGGCCGGGTCTTCGATGTCGCCGTTGACCGCCAGGTTGACCAGGTCCTCGAGCTCGTCCTCGCCGAGGCGGCCGCCGACGAAGCCGACCTTGATCGCGGCCTGCTCGCAGCGCTCGGCGAAGTCCTCCTCGTTGAACGTGAAGCGCAGCTCGCCGTATTCGAGGACGAAGTCCTCTCCCGAGCTGTAGTTTCCGCGTTGGCTCATCATGGCGTTGGACGCCCCGGTCCGTCGAGGCGTCGGCATCATACGCACGAGTCCTGCACGGGCGGATGGGCTGCACGTGAACTTGCAGCCGCTCGCGCCGGACTGCGGCGGATCGCGCGCGGCGGGGGCGAAGCGTCGCCGCTCCGTGACTCGGAGCGGCCATGAACGACGAACGCTCCACCATCCTCATCGTCGAGGACGAT
>DASTPN010000067.1:0-6190 GCA_035719985.1 Solirubrobacteraceae bacterium
GATTCCAGAATCCGCAACCACCGACTTCCTGGCGCACATAACCTTTCTGGGCGTAGCGGAAGCCTTCGCCGTTTGGGATCGGCGAGGGATAGTTCTGCATTAGGATCGTGTACTGGGTGCTGCTGTAGCCGGCGTTAGTCATTGCTTTGGACACGTTCAGGACCGCGTTCTTGATCGCCGTTTGCTGCGTGGACACGTTGCCTGCGGTGAAGTTTTTAGTGACCGATTCTTCTTCAGAGCAATAGGAGGGCCACCATTCCGGCGTGAACAGGAAGTCTTCGACGCAGGTCTGCACTATTTCGGCGAAGTTGAAGTTGTTGCCACCGATCGAGATCGGGACCAGCTTGACGTTATGCGTTTTTGCGAATTTTTCGAGCATCAACGCTTGCCCTTCGTGACCGCCCGAGTTGTAGAAGTCAAGCCCCGGCTTGAAATCTTCTCCAGAGGTAAACGAGGACGTCTTGGCGCCCGAGCAAGCGAGGTTCTCACCTTCCACGCCACCGCCGATATAGGCCTCGGCGGACTGCGAACGATGACAGCCAGGAATCAGTTCGGCCGTGTGCCCTGCGTTGTCATCGTAGGCTTTTTCGCCCAGCGCGTCGATCCAGGACGAGCTTTCGTTGGTGTTTCCGGCCCAGCGGCCGGCCTCGCCGGAAATGTAGGAATCGCCAAGGGTGACGACCCACGGAGTGCCTTCTCCCGGCCCGTCGGCGCGAGCCGACGTAGTTGCGATCATGCTCGCAAAGGCGATCACGACGGTTGCGAGGACGGCGACCAGCAGCGCGTACAGCGCGGGCCGCCCGATACTGAGGTTGGTTGCAGCGTACATCCGGAACTCCCCTTCCGATGTCGCGCACCGCGCCTGTCGCGCGGCGCTTCAGCGGCCGACACTACAGCCCGGGAAAAGTCAGCGCAACCGAATTAGCCAGATGATCGGTTGACGACGAGAGCTATCTTGGCAGCGTCGCTGTGTGAGCGCGAGCGCCCTAAGCGCTGGCGGCGTCTTGCGCTCGGTGCGCCGGCGCCTCACCCCACAACTGCTCCAAGCGATAGAACTCGCGTGTTGTCGGCGTGAAGATGTGAACGACAACGTCGAGGTAGTCCATCAAGATCCAATCGGCTCTGGTCAGCCCCTCGACGCGGCGCGGAAGCAGTCCGTGCTCGTGCTTGAGCCCCTCGAGGATGCCATCGTGGATCGCCTTGGTCTGGCGCTCGGTGTTGCCCGAGCAGATCACAAACCAGTCGGTGTAGCCGAGCACCTCGCTCAGGTCGATCTCCAACACATCCCCGGCCTTCTTGTCCTCGGCGTAGCGCCGAATCTCCGCCAACAGCTCATCTGGGCTCATGTCCTGCCTCCACTCACGGCCGGCGTGCGTCCGTAGAGCTCGTGTTCGTGGATGTAAGCGGCGACATCGACCCCGACCAGCGGCTCGATCGGCTGCCCCGAGGCGAGCGCCCGCCGCACTTGCGAGGAAGACAGATCGCGCGGCACCATCTCCAGGAAGTCGGCACGCTCGCTTGCTCCGAGCGAGCGAAACGTCGCCATCACCTGCTCGCGGGAGACCTCATCGCGCTGCGCTACAGCCACCCGCGCAAGGCCGACGATCTCAGCCGGTTCGCGCCAGCGATCGAGTGTTGCCGCCATGTCCGCGCCCAGGATCAGTGTCAGCTCTGCGTCTGGATGACTGTCATGGATGCCTCTCAGCGTATCGACGGTGTAGGACGGCCCGGTCCGTCCGAGCTCGACGACACACACCTCCACACGCGGCTCGTGCTCGCTGGCAAGCCGACACATCTGCGCGCGACGCTCGCCGCCCGGATCCCAGATCACGGGCTTGTGAGGTGGAATCGAGGAGGGCACGAGCAGCACTCGCGTTAGGTCAAGCTCATCCAGCGCCGCTCGCGCCAACTCGAGATGCCCCGCGTGCGGCGGGTTGAACATGCCACCGAGGATCCCGATGCGCTCAGGCGCAGGCGACTGCTCAAGCGCGGACGTGACCTGAGCCCTCGACCAGATACTTGAACGTGCACAGCTCGCGCAGCCCGATCGGCCCGCGAGCGTGAAGCTTCTGGGTGGAGTTGCCGATCTCCGCCCCCATTCCGAACTCTCCCCCGTCGGTGAAGCGAGTGGAGGCGTTGACATATACGCAGGCGGCATCAACTCCCAGTTGGAACGCACGTGCGCAGGCGGTGTCTTTGGTTAGGATCGCCTCGGAGTGCCCAGAACCGTGGCGAGAGATGTGCTCGATCGCCTGCTCCAAAGAGCCGACGACCCCAACCGTCAGCGTGAGCGCGAGATACTCCGTGTCCCAGTCCTGCTCGCTTGCGGGCCTCAGCTCAGCGGCGAGATCGCCGGCCAGCGCCACCGTCTGCTCGTCCGCTCGCAGCTCCACCCCCCGCGCACGCAAAGCAGCGATCGCCTGCGGCAGGAATGGCGCCGCGATATCGGCATGCACGAGCAGCGTCTCGGCGGCGTTGCATACCCCCGGCCGTTGAGTCTTTGCGTTGAGCACGATCTCAAGCGCCCGGTCGAGATCGGCCGAAGCGTCGACGTAGACGTGGCAGTTGCCCGAGGCCGCATATATCACTGGCACCGTCGCGACGTCCTTCAAAGCCGCCTTCAGCCCCTCGCCCCCACGGGGTATCAGCAGATCCACGAGGCCTTCCTGGGTGGCAAGCTCGGCCAGCTCCTCCCGGCGGCCGGGGTGGGCGGGACCCCCAACCAAACCGATGCAGCCTACGGGCAGCCCGGCGGCGACAGCCGCCTCGGAGGCGATCGAGGCAAGCACGGCGTTTGATTGTGTAGCGCTCGAGGAGCCACGCAGCACGATTGCGTTGCCCGACTTCAGGCAGAGCGCCGCGGCGTCGATCGTGACGTTCGGGCGTGCCTCGTAGACGACGGCGACGACCCCGAGCGGCACGCGCACCTTGCGCACATCAAGCCCGTTGGGAAGCCGGTAGCCGTCGATCACCTCGCCGACCGGGTCGCCTAGAGCGGCCACAGCCTCCACGGCGGCAGCGATCCCCTCCAGCCGCTCGCTGTCGAGACGAAGCCTGTCGAGCAGCGCCGCGCCAATGTTGGCCTCGCGCCCGGCCTGAAGGTCCAGCTCGTTGGCCGCGAGAATCTCAGCCTCGCACGAGCGCAGGGCGCGTGCGATCGCAAGCAGCGCGGCATTCTTGGTAGCCGTGTCGGTGGCGGCCAGCGCGCGCGCGGCGCTACGCGCCAGTGAGCACACTTCCGTAACCGATGAGAGCGCAACCGCCATTGGACCTAGAAGGGTAGGCGCTCGGACAAGTCCCAGCGCATCTATGCCGATTCCTCCGGGTCCAACTCGAACGACACACCGGCGATCATCAGCTCATCGCCGGCCTGGAAACCGCGCGCCTCGAGCGCTCGCAGCACTCCGATCTTGCGCAACCGCTCCTCGACATAGGCAAGCGCATCCTCGTTGTTTAGATCGTGACGGGCGAGCAGCCGCTGCACCCCGCGCCCGCTGACGGCATACTCGCCGGGCCCGACCTGCTCGACGGTGAACCCGTCGGGCCCTTTTGGGCGAAAGATGACGTGCTCGGCAAGCTCGACCTCACCGCGCTCGGTGCCTGCCCCCGCGGCGCTCGGGCCGTCCTCATGTTCGTCTTGCGCTGGGACGCTGTGCAGCAACTCTCTCGCCAGCTCGGCGATGCCAATGCTGGTTGCGCTGGAGGTGACGAGCACTGGCACCTGCGGCAGTCGCTCGCGCCAGCGCTTAGCCTCCTCGACCGTGCGCTCAGGTGAGACCAGATCGGCCTTTGAGAGCGCAAGCACGCGCGGCAGCGAAGCCAGGCGGGAATCATGAGCAGCCAGCTCACGCTCGATCGTCTCGTAGTTCTCAACCGCGTCTGAGTCCTCCTCGCCGGACAGCTCGGGCGCGATGTCGAGCACATGCACGAGCAGTCGTGTGCGCTCGACGTGCGCGAGAAAGTCGTGTCCAAGCCCCGCGCCTTCGCTGGCACCTTCGATCAAGCCGGGAATGTCGGCGATCACCAACTGGCGCTCCTCGCCCTCCAATACGCCTAGCACCGGCGAGAGCGTCGTGAAGGGGTAGTCGGCGACCTTCGGTGCTGCTCGTGTGAGCCTTGTGAGCAGCGAGGACTTGCCGGCGTTGGGCAGGCCGACCAGGCCAACGTCCGCCAGCAGCTTCAGCTGCAGCTCTACCCACCCTTGCTCGCCGACGAGCCCGCGCTCGGCAAAGTGCGGCGCTTGGCGAGTGGGGTTGGCAAAACGCTTGTTGCCTCTCCCCCCCGAGCCGCCACGGGCAAGCAGAGCACGTTGTCCGTCGGCGAGCAGCTCCCAGCTGCGCCCGTCAAGCTCACCGTCGACGCCGCGCACCTGCGTGCCCGGCGGCACGCGCACGAGCAGCGTCTCGCCTTCAGCGCCGTGGCGCAGAGCGCCTTCGCCGTGCCCGCCTCGGCCGGCGCGATAGCGCCCCTTGCGGCGAAAATTCTGCAGGTCGCGCAGTGAGGCGTCGCAGAGAAGCACGACATCGCCACCGCGCCCGCCGTCGCCGCCGTCGGGTCCGCCGCGCGGAACGTGCGCTTCGCGGCGAAAGCCGGCAGAGCCATCGCCACCGGCTCCTGCCCTCACTTCAATTCTGGCGCGGTCGTGCAACACAGCCCCACTCCAACGTCCGCACCGCGGACGGCACTTTTAGCTCTCGGAGAGGACGTTCACGACCCTGCCACGACGGCCGGTCGTGAACTCGACGGTCCCGGCCGCGCGCGCGTACAGCGTGTCGTCCTTGCCGATACCGACTCCCACACCCGGCTTGAAGCGGGTGCCGCGCTGGCGCACGATGATCTCTCCGCCAGTGACGGTCTGTCCGGCGAACGTCTTGACGCCGAGGCGCTGCGCGTTTGAGTCGCGCCCGTTGCGGCTCGAGCCGAGTCCCTTCTTATGCGCCATCTGTCGTGTCCTCCTTCTTGGCCGCCGGCTTCTTTGCCGCGGCGGACTTAGCGGCAGCCTTCGGCTCGCTCGCCTTCTCAGCGGCAGGCTTGGCCGCCGCCGGTTTGACCGTGCTCTTTGACGCCGTCTTGGCCGCGCCCATAGAAATGTCGGTCACCTCGATCCGGGTCAGATCCTGGCGATGTCCGGTACGACGCTTGTAGCCGCGCTTGGGCTTGAACTTGAACACGCGTAGCTTCTCGCCGCGCTCGTGAGCGATCACCTTTGCGGTGACCTTCACCTTCTTCAGCCCATCGACATCGAAGACCGCGTCCTCAGAGCGGTAGAGGATCGGCTCGAGCGCCACGTTTGAGCCGGCCTCGGCGGGCAGTCGCTCGACGAGCAGCGTCTGGCCCCGCTCGACGCGGTACTGCTTGCCACCAGTCTTTACGATCGCGTACATATCCTTGATTTCCGCTCTCTCTACTCCGAGGTTGCCTGGGCCTTAGCAGCCGAACGGCGCCGTCCGCCTCTACGGCCACGGCGCCGTGTGCGGGATTGTAGGGGATCTGACTCCTGGGCCGCACTCTCGACTACCTCGCCAGACTCATCCAATAGCAACGCCGTAGCGGCAGTGCGACCGACCGTGTCGATCCTGACCATTCGCTTCTCGCCGACCTGGCGGGCAGCCCCTGCTATCGAGATGATGTAGCCGTCGAGCTTTGCCACGGCGTCATCGACGTCGTACATATGCGGCTCGACGATCTCCACCAACACCTCGTCGCCCTCCCGGAACGGCAGCGCCCGTTCTTCGACCTCCTCGCGTGTGCCCTGGAAGGTGATCGCGAAGTGGTCAAGCAGGAGCCCTTCAGAGCCCTCGAAGTGAAATGACTTCCCTGTCTCGGCCTCAAGCGCATGCAGCACCCGCGACCCCTGCCCGGTGAACTGAGCGGTGACACGCGGGTTGATTTGCACAAGAAAGGCCTCGTCCTCGGGATGCTCGGCAACGATGTCGCGCAGGCGCCGCTCGAACTCAATCGCGATCGTCTCCTCGGAGCGGATAACCCCCTCACCATCACAGGTGGGACAGGGACGGCTCATGATCTCGCGCACCCCCTCGGTGACGTTCTGGCGAGTCATCTCCACCAGCCCCAGCCGCGATATCTCCGCCGTGAAGGTCTTCGTGCGGTCTTCATCGAGCGCCTTGCGCAGCGTCTTCATGACCGTGTCGCGATTACGCGCGCGGGCCATGTCGATGAAGTCGATCAC
>DASTPN010000068.1:0-10741 GCA_035719985.1 Solirubrobacteraceae bacterium
CCTTCCCGATGTCGATTTTCGACAACGTCGCCTTCGCCCTGCGCGAACAGTCGCGCAAGCGCCCGCGTCGCCGCGAGCTGGAACCGTTGGTACTCGACGCGCTGCGCCGGGCCGGCCTCTACGAGGAGGTGGCAGACGACCTCGACCGGCCCGCGCTGCGCCTCTCCGGCGGACAGCAACAGCGGCTGTGCATCGCTCGCGCGATCGCGATGCGCCCAGAGGTGCTGCTGATGGACGAGCCATGCTCGGCGCTCGACCCAATCTCCACCGGCGTGATCGAGGAGCTGATCGGCGAGCTGCGCAAAGACCTGGCGGTGGTGATCGTCACTCACAATCTCGCGCAGGCTCAACGTGTCGCCGACAAGGTCGCCTTCATGTACCTCGGTGACCTGGTCGAGTACGGGACGGCCCAAGAAGTGTTCGAGCAGCCGCGGGCCGAGCGCACTCGCGAGTACGTGCGTGGCGCCTTCGGATGACAAACGTCGTGCCGATCCAAAGCCAGCTGCCGGAAAGCGGCGAGGCCAAGTGCCCGAGCTGCGGTGCGGCGATCGTTGCGGACCAGCGTTACTGTCTCACCTGCGGGCAGCCCTGCTCTCCGGCGAGGTTGCCGTTCCTTGACGTCCTACAAGCTGAGAGCGACGCGCGTGCTCAGCAGACCACCGTGCTGCCGGCGCCCGTTGGCTATCTACCCGCGACTCAGCCCGATGGGGCGATCGGCTGGCTGCGCCGCTACTCGGGGCTGCTTGCGCTTGTCGGTGTGCTGCTCGTCACTGGATTGATCGGGCTGTTGATCGGGCACTGGACGAAATCTTCCGTGCCGTCAGGGCCGCAGATCGTGAAGATCGAAGGCGCTGGCCTGCCGCTGGCGGCGGCCGGCTCGAGCACCAGCGCGACCACCACACCGAGCAGTTCTACCTCCTCGAGCGCTTCCAAGCAAGCGCCGGCGAGCGAAGCGCAGGAAAAGAAGGAAGTCAAAGAAACCGAAGCCTCGACTGTGAAGGCGCCGCCGCCGGTGAAGACAAGCTCTGCCGGCTTGAAAAAACTGTCGAAGACGACCGGCAAAACGCATCAGAAGGAAATCGAATCGCTGACGGCTGGTGGCAAACCGATCGAAACGGGCGGTTGAGGTGAGCGTTACTCCCGTCCCGGCAGCGTCGCTGTCTGAGCTGCGCAACAGACGCCTGCAGCTGGCAGAGCGGGTGGCGACCCTGACCTGGGATCTCGGTGGCTTGACCTACGAGATGGCCGTACGCGACCACTATCGCCTCGACGTGCTTGCCCGTCGTGCGGCCGAGCTTCAGCAGGCCGACGCCGAGCTCGGCGAGGTGGAACGTCTGCTTGGCGCCGCCGATGCCGGCGTGCACGGGCAGTGCCGATCATGCGGAGCGGTGCATTCACGTGGCGCGGCCTACTGCTGGCACTGTGGCGCCCCGTTGCTACGCGAGGCGCGGCCGGCGGCCGTCGATGCGGCTGACGAAGAATCCGGCTGAAGCCGAGTGGGGGATTCGTTCGCCGCGACGCTAACGGCCGCGCCGAGGATAGCGCTGGTGCCTACCGAACATTGGTTTGGCACGGCGTCGCTCCTCGTCGGCAGTCTGCTCGACCAACAAGGCAGGACCGGGCCGAGGCCCCGAGGGCAGCGCCTGTGCGCCCAATAGCAGAGCCAGTAGCGTCGCCCCGCCGACGGCTACATAGAACCACTCTGCATCGCTAGCGCCAGCCGGCCGTGTCGAGAATGCCGACTGGCTCGCTTGCTTGCGTGCCTTCTCCTTGCGCTCCGCCGCAGAGGGGCTCTGGGCATAGCCGCCGGCGCCCGGCGGTATCGGCTCGACCGGAGGCGTGGCAGCTGGCAGGATTGCCGCCGATGCCCCCAGGCTTTCGGTCGGCGCCGGAGGGGGCGGTTCCACCGGGGTGGCGGGCTTGACCGTCACGGGAGCGTGTGGACCGAGTGGCTTGGGTGTCGTGGGGGGTGCCGGTACAGGCGGGGGGATCGCGGCCAATGCAGCCGGGAAGGCGCTTGCCGGCGCCGGCGACGGCGGAGGAGGCGTCGCGGCCCCGCCCACTCGGCCCTGCGTCTGGGCGGCGTGCACTCTGGTTACGGTCCCAACGCCGGCTCGGTAGACCGTGCCACAAGGAGATCCGAAGCCGCCCGGCTTGACCGTGACCGGCAAGGAATAGCTCAACAGGCCGGTTGTAATCGAGACTACGGTCGTCCCCGCGTTGTACGCGCAGAACAGGTTCGACGTGGAGGACGGGATCGGGTGCCCATCGCCGTCCAACTTGGGAAGCGGCGAGCCAGGGCCACTGGGTTCCACGAAGGCGCCGATCGTCGGGTCTGAGCTTGTGAACGCGTAGCTTGGCTGCACGCACGGCCTGGAGCCGCAACTCGGTGCGGGGATCTCGACATAGTTGTCATAGCCGGGAAACGGTTCGCCCGGTTCGCTCGGCTCTTCCGTGCGTCCGGCGATCGTCGCCAGGGTGCCTGGCGGGCGGCGTGCAACCGCTTCGAACTGCAGTGTGAGGCTCCTGGCGACGCTGAGTCCCTCAAGGGGCCTGAGGGCGAGCGATTCGATCACGGGCACCGCGGCGACGTGAACTTCGTGCGCTTTCGTATCGGCGGAGACGAAGTACCACTTCACTCCGTTGTTCTGGGGCTTCTGGTAGCCGAGCGAGGCACCCTCGTACTCGGGGATCTGAGGCGCGCCGGGGCTGGGGTGTTCGGGGATGAGACGGCGTTCGTCAAGTCGCCGTTCGCTGGTCGTGAACACCGCCATCACACCCGAGCTCGCAAGCAACGTGGCGAGCGATTCGCCTTCCTTGAGACTTTGCGGCGGCGTGGCGGCGACCACCAGCGTCGCGAGCCCGCGCTGGTGTGCAGCGGAGAGCTGTTCTTCGAGCCAGCGGCGCTGCCCGACGGTCGTCGTGCCGGCTTCGAGCTGGCCTTCTGCATCGTCGAGCACGATCACCCGCAGCGTCGCGCCATTCTGGCTGGTATCGAAGGCGTAGTAGCGATGGATGTCCCCGTTTGGTGTTTGCGATCCCGAGGAAACCGGCGCGATCCCGGCGGCCGGAGCTCCGGCGCCAAAGGGCTTGGGGGCTTCCGCGAATGCTTCCGAGAAGGACGCTTCATATGGTTGGTCGGAGCGGCCGATAGCAGCGAACGTCGGCAGGTGGTCAAGCGGCGCGAGCAGTTCGGGCAGGTGGGCGAAGTCGGTCGCTGGTTCCGCGCCTTTTTCGTGTTCGAGCGGCCCGACGGCGTTGCCGCCGAGCATGGCAAATGCTGGTCCTCCCGGCTGAGCGGCATAGGCCGCGATCTGCTTGGCCGCTGTGCTCAGGTTCACGTCGGGCTGGGCGTTGGGGACCGCCGAGCACTGCACCTTGCACTCGGGGCTCGTGAAGAAGGCGAAGGAAACCACCCCCGGCTTGGCTGGAAGACTCGGGGCCGAGGAAGTCAGGCCGGAGGGTTGTGCGTTGCCCGTGGTGTCATAGCGCCAGATCGATGCGGTCCTCCAGCCGGCAGGACGGGCGGATAGAACTTCGGTCGTCCCCTGGTGGGCGGCGTCTTCGGTGCCGTCGTAACCGCCGACTATCCAGGCGTGTTCGCCGGTTTGATCTGAGGCAACAGCAAGTACGGGATCGCCCTTGATCGCCCCGTCGCCACTGATCGCGTTGCCCGCATACTGAGAGCGACTCAGGTCCTGCCAGCCGCTTTCGGTCTGGCGCAACAGCTCACCGTCGCCGGGGGGAAAACCTGCCACTTCGGCGCTCAGCTGGTTGACCGGTGGTGCGACCGACACATAGGCGCGCAGCTTGCCGACGGCGTTGCGAAACGGCGTCAGCGCAACGGCGATGCCCGACAGCGGCTGTTCGGCGTATTCGAAGCCTTTACCAGTTCCGTCGCGCACAAGC
Source organism: Solirubrobacteraceae bacterium (assembly GCA_035719985.1). Classification (GTDB taxonomy): domain Bacteria; phylum Actinomycetota; class Thermoleophilia; order Solirubrobacterales; family Solirubrobacteraceae; genus Palsa-744. The sequence goes on from DASTPN010000068.1 coordinate 3,910, forward strand.
ATGATCGAGCGTCCGGCCGCGATCACGCCGCCGTCGGGAAGGCCGGCGACCAGGCGCAGCTGATGGGACGCCGGCTTTGGGTTGCTCGGTAGGAGCGATTCGTCTACGTCCGCCCAACCGCCGCCGGGTTTGTGCTCGATCAGGTTGCCGCCCGCGACCGCGAACGTTTCCGAGCCTGCCACCGCCACCGAGCTGATGTTCTCTCCTGACTCGGCGGGCGGGGGATCTTCGATGCTCCAGTGTTGTCCGTCGTAATGCAGGATTGTTCCGCTGGTTCCCACCGCCCAGCCTTCGCCGTTGGCGGCGAAGGCCAACGCATTGAGCTGGGACTGTGTTAGCGAGATCGACTGTGGATCTTCAGACCAGGAGGTACCATCCCAGTGCAGGATGACGCCGAACTGGCCGACGGCGAAGGCGCTGGAGGGACCGTCGAAGGCGACGCCGAGCAGGTTGAGGTGATGGGCGCGTGGGGCGGCAGGCTCGACTTGCCAGCCGGTTGACGCGTCATAGCGCATCGTCGTACCGTCAAGGCCGACCGCCAGCGCGCCGGATTCGCTGGTTGCCGCCCGGCTGCCCGGCGCCAGTGCCACACTTGTGAGGGGCGAGCGGTCGGGCAGAGGCCACGATGTGAGCAGGCTCAAGCTCTTCTGCGCAGACCACTGCCCGAGCGCCTTCTTGCCGCCAAGCCAGCCGGCGTCGGGCCCCGTGAATGCATCTCCACCTTCCGGTCCGTGCCCTGGCGCGAGGACGCTCGTCCACCGGCCGCGGGCGTAGATGTCGACGGCTTCTTGGCGTAGCGAGAGCGCAACCGGTCCGTTTTCGGTCGCGAAAAACGCGTCCGGCACTGCCGCCGAGCCGAGTGGTTCTTCGCAGGAGTTGGCCACTGGGAGTGTGCACCACGAATTGGTGACGGCGCCGGTAGCGCCGTCGTAGCGCGCCACTACGCGGCCGGCTTCGTGATTTTCGATGAAGATTTTCGCTCCGATCCACACGCCGGCGCCGTTGGGTTCCACATTCAACCCTTCCGGTTCGACGTGGTTCGCATGTCCTGACAGGGCGCCGCCGAGGTCCAGCACATCGAGGCCAACGCCGCTTGGGGGGAAGTGCCATTCGTGGTTGTAGAGGTGGCCCAGGATGAGTCCACGCCCTTGAGGGTTGGCGAGCGAGAACGCACCCCAAGCTTCGTCCGGGCCCTCCGCATCGGCGGCTCGGAGGATCATCTGTTCGCCACCAGGGACACCGGACGGCCGTTGCAGAGGTGTTTCGCGAGTCCACACGCCTTCCTTCAGGAGCGCGTATTCCGAGGTGTTCGCGGCCACCATGCCGTACACATCCCCTTCGGCGTCCTGGCCGAGGTGTAGCTGCGCACTGCCCGATTCCAGTAGGGGCGCCGCGGCTTCCGTGGCGCTCTTGTCGTATTCGAACGGGCCGCCTGGGCTTCTGTGGAAGAAGCCGATCGTCTTGGCGCCTTCACGCGGAGTCTCGACCAGACCCAGCCACGCCTCGCCAGAGGGCGTCATCGCGCCGGTCACTTTGATGCCGCCGCCTGCGTTGACGTTGAGCTCACTGGCCGGCACTAGCTGGAACGGTGTTGTGCCGCCGGCTTCGCGCGGTACGTCGGCGATCTGCCAGCCGCTCTGCTGCGAATAGCGCAGCAGCACGAGTTGGTGACCATCGGCGGTGTATTGCAGGCGACCGGCTCCCGTCGCCGCGGGTGGCGCGCGCGTAATGCCGTATGCCCAGGTTTCCGCTTCGTGGCGCGGACTCGAACCGGCGGAGACTGTGCCGAGGATCGTGACGTCTTCCGCGGGTGCCACTACGCCTGTGATCGAAGGCGAGACCGCGGGGGCTGAGACCGGGTTGGCGACTTCCACTTCCGTTTCCTGGGAGCTTGTTTGGTTGCCTGCGGCATCAAGGGCGCGCGCGCGGAGCCGGTAGCGACCGTTCTCCAGGATTTCGGTGTGCAACCGGTGTGTGTAGGTGCCGGTGCCCGAAGAAGAGGTAATCGTCACTTCACCTCCGGGGAGCCGAGTCCAGGCCGTGCTGCCGGCGCGAGCCCGTTCAAAGATCACAGCTTCCACGCCCGAGCCCGGTTCCCCATTTGGGAGCGTGGGATCGTTGGCCGTCGCTTCGAGTGTGACGTCGCCACTCAAGGGAGAGCCGGGGGGTTTCAGCTCGACCTCTCCGACCTCGGGCGGGGTGTTGTCCACCAGCCGGCCGCGCACGGGGAGTGAGATGAAGCTTTGGCCTTCCCCGCCGGCCGGCACGACGCGGAAGTCGTCGCGACCGTTGGGCGCTTCGCTGGTCGCGGTATCGAAACAGGTCGCGGTTGCCGTGCTTTCACAGCCCGTGCGTTCGTCTCCACTGGACAGCGCCGGTACCGGCTTCCAGGCGCCAGTGCCCGCGGGAGCCCATTCGAAGCGGATCGGCTGGATTTCGGTTCCATGAGGGACTTCGGCCTGGAGCTTGACCACGCCGCGCAGCGGCGACGCGGGGACGGCAAGCTTGACGATAGGCGATTCGCCTATGACGATCAGCCGTTCGATCGGTGGCGATTCATATTGGATGTGGGTTGTCTTTTCGGTGACGAGGACACGTAGTTCATACGCTCCGTCCTGTGTGATTTCTTCTTCCGGGCGCAGGAACGCATAAGGCTGTGTAGGGCTCTTCGTGCTTTCGATTTCCTGCCAGGTTGCGGTGTCGTCGGGCCGAATCTCGAACACGATCGATTCGATCGCGCCGGCGGCCAGTGCCGTGTTGAGCTTGAGGGTGACGAGCGATCCGCCTATGAATTCAGGCCCTGCCGGTTCGGTTTCCAGGGTGACCGCCGGTTGGGGTTGCAAGGATGCGGGGGGAAATAGCGCCGCTCGCGGCACGCTCGCTTCGGCGAGGGGGGAATCGAGGTTCGGCAAGCTGTCGCCGCTCGGTTGCCCGTCCGGAGTCGCCGTCTGACCGGCCGCTCCTGTGGCTTGCGAGCCGCCGAGCTCCGGTGGGGAAAAGGTGAGCGGCGAGGTAGCGGCCGGCGTGGGCGAACTCGGGGTGTCAGTCACCGCCGCGCCGGCAGGTCCTCGCGTCACGTGCGTTCGGGGCAGCCGCGAGATACGGGTAATGAGTCTTAGCCACTGTGAGCTGCCCAGCACCGGGCCGGGCCGCGCAGCTCCCCAAGGAAGCGGTTTCGCCGCCAGCTTGGCAACCAAGCTCGCATGGTGGCTGCTGCGGACTGGAATTCCCTCCAGGGCAGCGATCGTCCGGCGCAGCGCTGGATCGAACAACAGGCGGGACTCCAGCCGACGCTTGCTCATCAGCCGGATCTCATCGATGAATCCGTTGTGTGCATTCGGGCCGAAGAGCGGCTGAGAGCTCCGTCGGGGGTGGCCTTGTGTTTGGTCGAGTAGCCGCCATGCGTCGAGCAGCGGACGCGGATCGATTGGCCCGGCGCCCGCCGGTCGGACCTCGAAGAGGAAGTGCGCCGGTGCCCCATCGTGCAAGCTACCCGCCACTGCATGCGGACTGCCCGCCAAGTTACCGAGCACGGTCCCAGGTGCGACCCACGCGCCCTTGCGCAGCGGCGCCAGTGGCGGGCTGGCGAATCTGGTCGCATGCCCGCTGGGGGGCGTGGTCGAGTCAGCGACTCGTTGCGGTGCAGTGAGCCTGTAGCGGCTTAGGACTCGGCCGAGCCCAGCGTAGGTGTAGACGTCGCCGTAGGCGTCGCGCAGCATTATGAAGCGACCCAGTTTTGCGCTGCGTCCGATACCAATCACCTCGGCATACTGGACGGCCAGTATCGGTGCGCCCGGGGTGGTGGCGATGTTCGCTCCGATGACGGTAGGCGTCAAAGCACGAGCCCCTGGGACCGCGGGGCCCTTGGACCATGCGGCTGCTGTGGCAAGGTTGCTGGCGCCTGCTACTGGAAGGCGCCCATCGACAAGCGCGTCGAGGCCGTCGATCATCGATCTCGGTGTTTCTCCCAGCAGTCGCGCGCGCAGCAGCACCGACTCGACGTAGCCTGAGGAGTGGTTGTAGGCGTAGATCGCCCCGCGCAAGTCGTGAGCGCCGCCCGCGGCCTGGAGGTAGCGGGCGGCGGCGAAGATCGCGTCGGCAGGGTTGTAAGGGTCGCGCACACCCGCGCCGTTGGCGTCCACGCCGTAGATCGACCACTCTTCGGGCAGGAACTGCATCCATCCCTCGGCCCCGGCGCTCGAGACGCCGAGGTCGCGGCCGTAATCGCTCTCGACTTCGTTGATGGCGGCTAGTACCTGCCAGGGGACCGCGTAGCGCTCGGCGGCGGCGAGGTAGATGGGTAGCAGGAAAGGAGGCGTGCGGTATGTGGCGATGAAGAAGCTCAGCAGCGGGCTTGCCCCCGAGGCCGTTACAGCGGGCGATGATATGAATGGTTTGAACGCGCTCGGGTTGGGCGCAGACGATGGCGCTTTGGCGAGTGGGGACGGTAAGGGCGTTCCCGGGATCGCTCCGCCTGTTTCGCCGACTACCGCTGGCCGGCTTTTGGTGTGCGTCTTTGGTGAGCGGCTCTTTTGGCTGGTCGCCTGGCGGACGCGTGAGATCACCTTGGGGGGTTCGGTCGTGGGGGTTGTGGACGTGACTTCCGGGTGTTCAACTTCTGTGGATTCAGTTTCCGGAAGTTCGATTTCAGGGATCCTGGGCGTGGCGGGCGGCGAGGAAGATGGAGCCGAAAGTCCGCTCTGCGTTTCGGCGATCGTCGACGCGGCGCTGCCGGACGGGGCGGCTACGACGGAACTTGCGAGGAGGAGTGCAAGAAGGAAGAACCTCCGACAGCCCTTGCTCATGCGACGAAGCGCACCTTGGTCGGCCAGTGCTTGCGGTCGAGCTTGAGGATCAGCAGCCCTCGGTGCCCCGTAAAGCGTCGCGGAGCGACTTCGCTGACGATACGCCCGCGCCGGAGAGCCTGAGCTCCGATAGTGGTAGGCCGGCGTACTCTAAAGCTCAAATAGAGACTGAATCTGTGCTTACCGAGCAGCCTGGCTTTAACGTCGTATATCGCGGGTGGCAGCTTAACCCTGTGCACCGTTGTTACGGCTGCGGGTGGTGGTGGCGGTGGCAGTGGCAGCGGCGGTTCGAGCACCACGATCGGCGGATCGAGGTGGAGTTCCAGTGGCCGCTCTTCGACGTCATCGCCTTCCGGCGCGTCCGGGTTGGCGCCGTCGGTCAGCCGGTATAGATGGGGGGGTTGCGCTACGGAGGTCAAAGCTCCACCAGAGCCGGTTGTCAGCGATCCCGGCGTGGTGGCTGCCCATGCGTCGTTGGTCGCATTGGCGGCGATCGCGCTCACGTAACCTTCGCGGTCGGCTGGCACCAGCGGTTTTGGTGGGGGGCCTATGTAGGTCGGGTCTTCGACGTGGAAGCGCGTCACGGTCGTGGTCCCGTTGCAGGCTGCTTGCGTGATAACTGGTTCGCCTTCCACCGGACTCGAGTTTGGGTCTTCTACGGGCCCTTCCTTACGGGGGAGCAGGCTGCCGCCCGCAAGCGCTTCACCGGACCCCGGGATGACCGCGATCGAAGACCACAGGAAGGAGTCGGGAGGTTCGACTGCGTTGAAGGCGGGGGGCGTGAATGTGAAACGGCCTTCCGTGGGACCTGCACAGGTTGTGCTCGCTCCGGATGTCGAGACTGGCACTAGCGGCGAAGGCGGCGGCGGAAGCGATGGCGAAGCGGGCCGGGATTCATGCCTTGAAGTAGCGCGCAGCCCAGCGGGGTTGCCCGCGACCCAGCCCTCGCCCACGGCATCGAAGTCGACTGCGACTAGGTCGGTTCTGTATGGATCATGTTCCTGCGGGCTCGTTGGCGGCGTAAACGGGAGCGGCGCAAATGGTCCACCGCTCGAGACCTGCATCTGGGGTGGGGCCGCCCCTTCGTGTTCTGGAAGGACTTCGCCCATTGATGCTGCGTTGTGGAATTCGGCCGTGGCGCCGACCGCCACGCCAAACGGTTTGCCCTGCTTATCCCAGCGGCTGACCGCGGCCGTGTATTCGCCCTGGAGCCACTTCAGTGAAGGGTCTGGTGAGGCATCGGTGAGCTGGGTCCCGTCCCAGTGGACAATTGTGCCGTAGGTGCCGAAGAACCAGCAGTTGTCCCAGGCCAAACAGGCAGCCGAAGTAATACCACCAGGTCTGCGCCGTTCTTCGCTGCCTGAGACCACGGTCACGCGCTGCCTGGTCGCCGCCGGCAGTTCGAGCGACTCCCATTCGAGCGTAGCGCCATCAAAGCGGCACAGGCGGCTCCAGTTCACGTCGGAGGGTCCCCCGATCAGCCAGTAGTCGAGCTTGCCTGACCACACGACCGTATGGCCGGGACAGACGCCGTAGCCTGGAAAGCCTGGGCTCGGATACCAGGAGGAACCGTTGAAGATCCAGATTCCGTAGGGATTGTTCGCGTCTACACTCGGTCCTTCGCCCGTGTCGGTAGCAGCAAGCCCGCGGTTCCAGGCCCTGAAGGCGATCGAGGTCACGGTGAGTGAGCATTGGCTCCCGGGCGGTGCTTCTCCCTTGAAAACCGGCGAGCACCGTTGGGGAGAACTCTCGACGGGAATGCCTTCGCTGCCAAACGGGTAAGGATTGACATCCACCCAGCACGGGTTGCCGGGCATCGGGTCGGCGGGAGGCGAGAGAGCGGCGCCTTCGACGCCCGCTGGCGTGGTCGTTGTAGTGGTTGCGCTCTGCGTGCAGGTAACCGTCGAGCCGCCTTCGGCGGCTTCGGCCGGGGGCGCCCCGCCGAGGGCAAGGGCGAGGATGCTTGGCGGCAGGGCGAGCAGCCCGCGGTAGCGGCGCATGGCGGACGATGCTAACCGGGAGGTCTA
>DASTPN010000069.1:0-25128 GCA_035719985.1 Solirubrobacteraceae bacterium
GTCACCGGCATCTGGCCGCTTACCCATGTCGGCGAGTACGAGGGCGACGTGGTCGCGGCGAACATCGCCGGCGATGCGCGCCCGGCGAACTACGAGGCCGTTCCGCGGGTCACCTACACAGATCCGCAGGCCGCGGCGGTGGGCGCGGGGGAAGCGGAGTACAGCGCCACCGTGCCCGTGTCGGAAGTGCCGAAGACCGCCACCTACACACACGCCTACGCCGAATCCAACGGGTTCCTGACGCTGCTCAGCGACGGCGAGCGGCTGACGGGCGCCTACGCGCTTGGCCCTGAGGCGGGCGAGTGGTTGCAGCAGGCGACGCTCGCAATTCGCGCCCACATCCCACTCGACGTTCTCGCCGACACGATCCAGCCGTTCCCGACGTTCTCGGAGATCTACGTCGCCGCGCTGAAGGCGCTCCGCGGCGAGATCGCGGTGGCGTCCAGAGTCGTCGGTGCGAGACCACCGACGGCGAACTGACGGAAGCGGTCTCGCACCGACGGCTAGCTCACGCGGGCTACCCGACGGCTGTATTCGACAGCCACTGAGGGGGTGTCCAGTCTCCAGGGGCCGTGGTTTGCCCGACCTCGATCAGATAACCGTCGGGATCACGGATATAGCAACGGATCTCATACAGGTGCTGCTTCGGCGGCGTCAGGAATTGAGCACCACGGGCACTCCACTCGGCGTACACGGCCTCGATGTCCTTGACCCGGATGTTGAGGAAGCTGCTGACCCGGTCGAGGTCGCGTGGCGTCTCCAGAGTGACCGCGGGCTTGTCGTCGGTCGGGCTTCCGCCTACATTGATGACGATCCAGCTGTTGGCGAGCGCGACATTGGTCGGTTCACCGCCCGGACCGGAGAAGACGACCTTGCCACCGAGCACCTCGGTGTAGAAGCGCCGAGAGCGCTCGACGTCGTCCGAGACGATGAAGTGGGTTAGCACAATTTCCTCTGCCGGCGGTCTGAGCTCGGCCATCTGCCACCTCCACTGGTTGGGACTCATACCTCGCTTACAGAGACGAGGTCTGCAGCCGATACACCGATGATCGGGGTCTATCTCATTCCACGGTACAGCTATAGGGGGAGCTGAAGGCCGCTGCGGTCATCCTCGCAGGGCAAGTACGTTTGTCTATCAGTGTTATCTACGGTAGGCCGAGCCGTTGGCGGATGGGACGATTGACATCACGTTTGAGGAGATCCGTCTTCTCGGGGCCTCGACTTTCTGGTCAAACGCCCACATGACGTTCCATTACAACTGAGGAGGACCGGTTGATGAGCAGTCCAGAAGGTGGCTCCGTCAGAGGCGTTGGCAGTGCCCTGTTCGTGGGGACGATGCTGCTGATAATCGGAGTCTTGAATGTCATCTACGGCATAGCCGCCGTAGGCGACTCAAAGTTCTACGTCAATGACACGCAGTTCGTGTTCGGAAGCCTGCACAGCTGGGGTTGGATCACGATCATCGTCGGCATCATCCAGTTCACGGCCGCTTTCTCGCTGTTCGCGGGTAATGTCTACGGTCGCATAATTGGGATCCTGGCGGCTTCGATCGGCGCGATTGCGGCGCTGCTGGATGTCGGCGGCGCGCACCCCTGGTGGTCGCTTGGGGTGTTCGCGATCTGCATCGTCGTGATCCACGGCATCTGGGTTCTGGGGGAGCCCGAGACGGTCTAAAGACAGCTGGCGCGGATCGCCCATCGCGCGTGTGGCGGCGGCACTGCTGTCGCCGCCACTGAGCGCTGCCGGCTGTTCTAGCCGCCGACCGGGTCATCGCTTCGACGGCGTAGCCTCTTGGCATGAGCGCGACCGCGCGTCATTCTCACGCCGGGCACTTCCACGCCGGTCACTCGCATGCCGTCTCGAGCGACGCCGATCTGCGCTGGCTGACGCTCGCGCTGCTCGTCAACGTCGCGTTCATGGCGATCGAGCTGACGGCCGGCGTCCTCGCCTCCTCACTCGCCCTGCTCTCAGACGCGGCGCACATGCTCACCGACGCGGGCGCGATCGGCCTCGCTCTGTTTGTGGCGCGCCTGGCTCGCCGTCGCCCGGAAGGGGCGATGACCTATGGGTTTGGGCGGGCGGAGATCCTCTCGGCCCAGGTAAATGGGCTGACACTCGTGATCCTCTCGGCGTTCATCGTCTACGAGGCGATTCGACGGCTGGTGGCACCACCTCATGTGCAAGCGTCGTTGGTGCTCGCGGTCGGTCTTGCCGGTATTGCCGTCAACGCGGCGGCTGCGCTGGCGCTGACGCGAGCTCAGCGGCAGAGCCTCAACGTTGAAGGTGCGTTCAAGCACAACCTGATCGATGCTTACGCGGCCGCTGCGACCGCGCTTGCCGCCGGCGTAATCCTGCTGTGGGGCTTCGAGCGTGCCGATCCGATCGCCTCGCTGCTGATCGCCGTGCCGATGATCGTGGGCGGCGCGGGGCTCGTGAAGGCATCTGGACGAGTGTTCCTGGAGGCCGCGCCGAAGGGGCTCGATCCGGAGCAGATTGGCTTTGCGATGGCTGAAGAGTCGGGGGTGATCGAGGTGCACGATCTGCACGTCTGGGAAGTCACCAGCGGCTTTCCCGCGCTCTCTGCGCACCTACTGGTGGTGCGAGACCGCGACTGTCACGAGCTGCGCAAGCAGGTGGAGAGGATGTTGGCTGAGCGCTACGGGATCGAACACACGACGCTGCAGGTTGAGCCCGAAGCGAGCGAGTTGCTCGAGATCCAGTCGCTACGAACCGCCGGCCCTGGCACGGGCGGACGGATAGACGCTTAGCTGCTCGGCGCTTGCCTGTATGCCGGCGCTCGGCTCAGACGGGGCGCCGGTGGCCGGTATGGACGACCACCTCGGCGATGTTGGCAAGCCTGCCACGCAGCTCCTCCTCGAGCGTGCTCGCGAGCTCGTGGGCCGCTACCAGCGAGAGGTCCGGCTCGACGTCGAGCGTGACGAACAGGACGCGACCGTCCTCAGTGCAGAGCAATCTTGTACGGACCGATGCGCGGCCGGTCTGCTCGCTGACGATGCGCTCGATCACCAGTCGCTCTTGCGCGTCGCGCTCGGGCTCGAGCGCGCCCGCGACCAGCGGCTGCTCTAGCGGCTCCAAGTGCGTCTGCACATCTGCCACCCGCGGGCTGGAGCAGATGTTGCGCTCGACCCGCTCGGACACCGCCACCGCGGTATCCAGGTCGAGATCGGCTGGGAACTTCAGATGCAAGGAAACGTTGGCGCGACCGCCTTGCTCATAGACGGTGATGTCGTGGACTTCCTTGACAAGCGGCTCCTCCAAGGCGATCTCGAGCACTCGCTCGCGCAGGTCCAAACCGTCGCGGCGCGGCTCCACGTGTACGACGACGTCGCTGTCTGGCAGGACGGCCTGGATCGTCTGCTCGACCACGTCGGCGGCACGATGGCCCTCGACGACCGCTCGGCCAGGCGGGACGGCCACGACTGCGTCGGCGAAGTAGCGCCCGCCGGACTCGCGCAGTCGCAGCCGCACGGTGTCAATCTCGGGCTCCAATTGCGTGAGAGCCCTCAACGCGAGCTCCCTGGCTTGTACCGGCGTGCGATCCATCAGCACATTTGCGTTCTCGGCAATCAGGCGCACCGCAGCGGCGATGATCAGTCCGGCGATTACGAGTGCCGCGATCGCGTCTCCCTGCTGGACTCCGGCTCGTACGGCTAGCAGGCCGACCAATACGACGATCGATCCCGCCATGTCGCTGGCGAAGTGAAACGCGTTGGAGCGCATCGCCGGGCTGTGCCAGCGCCTAGCAGCCCGGAACGACGCGAGTGTGCGTCCGGCGTCCACACATAGCGCAACGCCGACGACAGCGAAAACAAACCAGCGCGTGTCTGGCGTACCGTGTTGGTTGACCAGCCGCACGACCGCCTCGATCGCAACGATCGTGCCGCCCGCCAACAGTATGCCCGCCTCGGCCAGCGCGCCGAGGTTCTCGGCGCGCGCGTGCCCGTAGGGATGCTCGGGATCAGGTGGTTGGCCGCCAAGGCGCACAGCGAAGAACGTCATCGCCGCGGCCAGGACGTCGCCGCTTGACTCGATGCCGGCGGAGACCAGTGCCAGGCTCGCGGCCGCCAGGCCGACTCCCAGCTTGAGTCCCACCAGCGCGGTCGCCGCGACGATTGCCCCGATTGCGGTGCGTCGCTGGGCCGCCGCGCGCTCGCTTCCGCCGGAGGTCATCCGCGAAGAGTATGGATGAGCTCCTCGGAGCAGCTCGATCGGCTCCTGAGCACCACCTAGGCGCTTACGTCTCGCATTTAGGAGAGAATGCCGCGATGCACGTCACCGCCAAGGCCGACTACGCCGTCCGTGCCGTCGTCGAGCTGGCCGGCTCAAGCCAAGAGTCACCGCGCAAGGTCGACCAAGTCGCCCAAGCTCAAAGCATTCCCGTCTCGTTTCTGGAGAACATCCTCACGCAGCTGCGTTCAGCCGGGATCGTACGCTCTCAGCGGGGCCCCGAAGGGGGGTACTGGTTGGCGCAACCGGCAAAGGAGCTCGATCTCGCGCGCGTGATTCGAGCGGTCGAGGGCCCGCTAGTGGGTGTGCGCGGGCAGCGTCCGGAGGAGGTCGAGTACGAGGGCTCGGCCGAGTCCTTGCAGCAGGTGTGGATCGCACTGCGATCGAACTTGCGCAAGGTGCTCGAGCACGTCACCGTCGCGGACATCGCAGCCGGCAAGCTGCCCGCCGCGATCACGAAGCTAACCCGCGAAGAGGAAGCCTGGACCACTCGTTAGGCGAACACGCGCGGCGCCGGCAGGCGCGCGGCGAGGATCTGACCCTCAGCCAGCTCCAGCTCGGCCGCCGTCTCGCGTGTGACCTGCGCCCATACGTCACGACCGTCGGGGAGCGTCAGCTCGACGCGCACCTCAAAGCCAAGGTGGGCGACACGGCGGACCAACGCCTCGACGGTGCTCTCCTCGGAGTAGAGGTCGCTCCCGCCGCGCAGGATCTGGATGTCGTGGGGACGCAGCAAAGCGTCGCCGAGACGGTTGACCGGGCCAACGAAAGACATCACGAACTCGTTGGCCGGGTGCTCGTAGAGTTCGCGCGGGGTGCCCGTTTGCTCGATACGGCCGCCGTTCATGACGACGATTTGGGCGGCGACATCCATCGCCTCCTCTTGATCGTGGGTGACGAAGATGGTGGTCACGTGGATCTCCTCGTGCAGGCGTCGCAACCATTCGCGCAGCTCTGCGCGCACCTGGACGTCGAGCGCTCCGAACGGCTCGTCGAGCAAGAGCACACTCGGCTCGGGTGCCAGTGCACGCGCCAAGGCCATGCGCTGTAGCTGTCCGCCCGAGAGCTGTGACGGGTAGCGGGCTGCTAGGCCGTCGAGGCGCACGAGCGAGAGCAGCTCTCGCACGCGCGCATCGACCTCGCGTTTGGGGGCTTTGCGCACCGTCAGGCCGAAGGCGACGTTGTCGTGCACGGTCATGTGCTTAAAGGGGGCGTAGTGCTGGAAGACGAAGCCCACACCGCGCGTGCGCGCCGGCGCGTCGGTCAGGTCCTGACCGCCGATCGCCACGCTGCCTGCGTCTGGCTCCTCCAACCCGGCGATCACGCGCAGCAGCGTCGACTTGCCGCTTCCGCTCGGCCCGAGAAGCGCCATCAGGGCACCGTCTTGAACGTCAATGCTGACGTCGTGCAGGGCAGTGAAGGCGCCGAAGCGCTTGGTGACGTCACGCACCTCTATTGCCATCGGACTGTCCTCCTTTGAATGTGCTCGTCGGCTCTCATCAGACGACCGTGTCTCGCTTCGTACGTTTGGCCAGCAGGTTCATCCCGAGCAGCGTCGCAAAGGCGAGCAGCGCCAGCACGACCGCGGCGGCGTAGGCGCCGGTGGAGTCGAAATTCTCGAAGCGGTCCTGCACGTACAGCGGCAGCGTCTGGGTCTGACCCTCCAGTCGCCCGGAGACGATGCTGACCGCGCCGAACTCGCCGAGCGCGCGGGCGGTCGTCAGGACCACGCCGTAGACGACGCCCCAACGGATCGCCGGCAGCGTCACCTTGCGAAAGGTCTGCCAGGCGCTCGCGCCCAGCGTGGCGGCGGCCTGCTCGGCGTCGGTGCCCAGCTCGTGCAGCACCGGGATCGTCTCGCGCGCCACGAACGGCAGCGACACGAACGCGGTCGCGAGCACCATGCCCGGGATCGAGAAGATCACCTGGATGCCGTTGCTGGTCAGCCAGTCGCCGAGCCAGCCGGTGCGCCCGTAGACGAGCAGCAACGCCAGGCCGACCACGACCGGCGAGATCGCGAACGGAACATCCAGCAGCAGCCCGAGCAAGGCGTGGCCACGGGAGCGGCCCCGCTCGATCCAGAGCGCCATACCGATCCCGAAGACGGTGTTCAGCGGCACGACGATCGCCACCAGCTCGATCGACAGCCAAAAGGCATGCACGGCGTTTGGCTGCGTTATCGCGTCCCAGACGGGGGCCAGGCCGTGTTCGAAGGTGCGGTAGAAGATCATCGCCAACGGCGCGCCGAGCAAGACGAACAGGTAGCCAAGCGCGGCAAAGCGCAGCGCCAGCCGCCGCGCTGTCGCATCGCGCTCGCTCGAGCGTGCCGAGCCACGTCCGCCGCGCCGGTTTCCGCGCCGGTCCGCGACCCGGCCGGCCGCGGCGATCGCGGAGACTTCGCTAGTCGACATGCTTTGACCTCGCTCTCGACAGCAAGGTCATCCCGCCGAGCACGACGAGTGCGCAGAGCAGGAGCACGACTGAGACGGCCGCCGCCGCGCCGATGTTGTCGTTCTCGACCTGATTGAAGATGTAGACGGAGCCGACCTCGGTCTTGAACGGAAGATTCCCGGAGATCAGCACGACCGAGCCGAACTCGCCGACCGCGCGCGCAAAGGACAGCGCCACGCCCGAGAGAATCGCCGGCGTGAGCGCCGGCAGCACTATCCGGCGGAAGACGGTGGCGGAACCTGCGCCGAGCGAGCTGGCCGCTTCCTCGGAGGCGCGGTCCAGCTCGAGCAGCACCGGTTGCACCGAGCGCACGACGAACGGGAGCGTCACGAACAGCAGCGCCAGCCCGACGGCCGCCCGTGTGAACGTCACGTCGATACCGGTCGGGCCGCCCTTGCCGTAGAGGGCGAGCAGCACCACGCCCGCGACCACGGTTGGCAGCGCGAACGGCAGGTCGATCAGAGCGTTGACGATTCGCTTGCCAGGGAACTCGTCTCGCACAAGCACCCAGGCGATCAGGGTCCCGGTGACGGCGTTGATCGCCACCACGATCGCCGAGACGATCAGCGTCAGCTTCAGCGCGGCCACGGCCTCCGGTGAGGAGACCTCCTGCCAGAACGCTGAGAAGCCCCCTTTGGCGGCGTTTGCCAGCAGAGCCGACAGCGGCAGCAGCACCAGCACCGACAGGTAGGCGCCGAGCACGCCCTTGCCGAGTGCCGAGCCGACGTGCGCGCGGCGCAGGCCGCGGCCGAACCGGCCGTGCGCCGGTCCACGTCCGCCCGGCCGTGCGCCGGCAAGCGCCTTCGCGCTCCCGCCGGCGACGGCGGCGCCCGGTGCCGAGGGCGGAGTCATTTCGAGGTGGACACCCCCAGCGACTGCTCGATCTTGGTGACGATCCCAGGTGAGCCTTCGGTTTCGAAGAATTCCTTGCCGACCTTCTTCCAGCCGCCGAGGTCTTCGATCGTGAACAGGTTCGGCGGCGTCGGGAACTGGCCGGGCGCGGCCACGCCTTCGATCACCGGCCGGTAGCCCTTTTCAGCCCAGATCTTCTGGCCGGCGGGGGAGAGCAGGTAGTTCGCGAACTTCTGGCCCTCGCTCGTGTTCCCACCGGTCACGATCGCGATCGGGTTCTGGATCAGGATCGTCGCCTTGGGGATGATGTATTCGATCGGCGAGCCCTTCTTCTCATCGGTGATCGCCTCGTTCTCGTAGTCGATCAGCGCGTCGCCGCGGCCGGCGAGGAACGTCTGCAGCGCGTTGCGGGCCGAGCTGTCCTGCGAGACGACGTTCTTGAACAGCTTCTGCAGGTATTCCTGCGCTTCGGCCGGCGTCTTGCCTTCCTTTATCTGCGCGCCGTAGGCGGCCATGATGTTCCAGCGAGCGCTGCCGGAGGTGAACGGGTTCGGGGTGACCACACCGATCCCGGGCTTGATGAGATCGTCCCAGCCGGTGATGTGCTTGGGGTTGCCCTTGCGCACGATGATCACGGCCACCGAGTTGGTGACGAAGCCGTGGGTGGCGTTCTTGTTCCAGTCCGCAGAGACCAGGCCGGCCTTGACAAGGCGCGTCACGTCCGGTTCCAGCGAGAAGTTGACGACGTCCGCTTTCAGTCCCGAGACGACGGCGCGGCTCTGGTCGCCGGAGGGGCCGTAGGATTGGCTGAAGCTCACGCCTTTACCTTCGCTTGTCGCTTGGAAGGCGGGGATCAGCGACGCGTAGGCGCCCTGCGGGGTGGAGTAGGCCACGAGGGTGACCTGTTTGCTCCCGGAGGACGAGCCGCAGGCCGACAGGCCGGTGAGCGCCGCCAGCGCGATGAGGGCAAGGAACGTGGAGCGGACTGCTGGAATCGTGCGTATGCGCATAGCCACTTTCTGCATCGAAGACATGAAGATGCAAAAGCTTAACAGCTAACTGCATAAACCGGATCGGGTTTACGATCTAGATCGAAAAACTTGTGTCTAGCTGGTGGCGGCGCTCGCGCCCACGGAAGCGAGCACGGCGTCGATGCAGGCGCGCTGGACGCGCGCCGGGTCGATCGCGAACGGCTCGGGCACGCCGCCCGGGGTGGTGCGCACGCCGACGCCAATCCGCGCCAGGTGCATCGTTCCGAGCGTCTGTGCATACAGCTGGTTGGCGGTGAAGTCGGGGTCCTCGACGGAAAAGACCCCCGCGGCCGCGCCCTCGGCGAGAATCGCCGAGAGCTTGCCCAGGCACGCCGCCATGCTCTGACCGAGGCGGATCCAAATCGCGTCGGAGATGACTTCGCGCAGCTCATCCGCGGAGCGGCGCATCAGCGACAGGCCGCAATCTAGGAAGGCCGGGTGCTCGAGGCAGAAGTTCGTGTAGCGAACGAGTCCCTCGCGCAGGCGCGCCACCGGTTCGAGGTCCGTCGGCACATCATCTAGTTGCTTGGCTAGGTCGGCCAGATAGCTGGAGAGAGTGAGCACGTACAGCTCCTCCTTGGAGGAGAAGTAGCGGTAGATCAGCGCCTTATTGATACCGACCTCCCGCGCGATGCTCTCGATCGACGCGTCCTGCATGCCGCGCTCGTCGAACAGCAGGCGCGTGGCGGCGATGATCTCGCGCTCGCGTTCGCGGCGACGGGCGACGCGATTGACCTGGGCGGGGGCGCTTGCCATTGCGGAAGCGACTATAGCGCTACTGTAAACGTCGTTCAATCTTGCATTTGACAAGCGTTTA
Source organism: Solirubrobacteraceae bacterium (assembly GCA_035719985.1). Lineage (GTDB taxonomy): Bacteria > Actinomycetota > Thermoleophilia > Solirubrobacterales > Solirubrobacteraceae > Palsa-744. Next base: position 9,400 of record DASTPN010000069.1, read on the forward strand.
CGTCTTGCTAGCATTGCTCGAGTCGAGGATTATGAAAGCGTGGGTCGGGAGAGCTTGGCCCTGCGCGCCGACAGCAGACGCCCACCGAGATACAAAGGAGCCAGCGCCCCAATGTCAGCAACCGACGTAACCGCCGCTGAGGCGACCGGAGCCGCCGAGGCCGCCGTCGAGGCGATCACGAGCGCCGCCGGCAAAGAGGTGGCCTTCTCGATGGCCCTCACGCAGGACCAGAAGGACATCCGCGACTGGGTACACGGGTTCGCCGCTGACGTGATGCGCCCCGCGGCGCACGAGTGGGATGAGAAGGAGAAGACTCCTTGGCCGATCATCGAGGAGGCCGCCAAGATTGGTCTCTACGGCTTCGAGGGGCTTGCCCAGTTCTTTGCCGACCCGACCGGTCTCACCCTGCCGATCGTCAACGAAGAGCTGTTCTGGGGCGACGCCGGTATCGGCATGGCGATCATGGGCACCGCGCTTGCGGTCGCCGCCATCTTCGGGCAGGGCAGCGGCGAGCAGATCGGCGAGTGGATCCCGCGCTGCTTCGGCACTCCCGACGATCTGAAGGTCGCCGCCTTCTGCTCCTCTGAGCCCAACGCCGGCTCGGACGTAAGCGCGGTACGCACTACCGCTAAGTTCGACGAGGCGACCAAAGAGTGGGTACTCAACGGCCAGAAGGCCTGGGCCACCAACGGCGGCATCGCCGACGTGCACGTGATCATCGCCACCGTCGATCGCGAGCTCGGCTCGCGCGGTCATGCCGCTTTCGTCGTGCCGATGAGCGAGGCCAAGGGCATCTCCGAAGGCGCGAAGGTCTCAAAGCACGGCCTGCGCGCCTCGCACACCGCCGACGTTTACCTCGATGACTGCCGTATCCCCGAGAACTATGTGCTCGGCGGCAAGGAGAAGCTCGACGAGCGTCTCGCTCGTGCCAAGGAGGGCAAGAAGAACAAGTCCAACGCCTCGATGGCCACTTTCGAGGCCTCGCGCCCGACCGTCGGCGCGCAGGCGCTAGGCATCGCCCGCGCTGGCTACGAGTACGCGTTGGACTATGCCAAGGAGCGTGAACAGTTCGGCAAGAAGATCGTCGAGAACCAGTCGATTGCCTTCACGCTCGCACGCATGAAGATGGAGATCGACGCGGCTCGCCTGCTCGTTTGGCGGGCCTCGTGGATGGGCCGCAACCAGGTCCCGTTCGAAAACGCCGAGGGCTCGATGTCCAAGCTCAAGTCCGGCGAGGTTGCGGTATGGGTGACTGAGCGCGCGATCCAGATCCTCGGCGGCAACGGCTACACGCGCGAGTTCCCAGTCGAGCGCTTCCATCGCGACGCAAAGATCTACGACATCTTCGAGGGCACCGCCGAGATCCAGCAGTTGGTGATCTCGCGGGCTATCTCGGGGATGCACATCAAGTAGTAACTGTCTTCATGACCGTCTCCTCGATCGCGGGGAGACGGTCGGCGTTGCCTCGTATGGTTTCAGGTGCTCTCGTCTCGGCTCGCGTCAGCGGGTCAGAGGAGAGCAAGCGCGCACGGGCACGCGAGAGCCGTGAGCGAACGGTTCCGACCGGCACGCCGAGTTCGCGTGCCGCTCCGGCGTAGCTCAAATCTGCGAGCAAGCACAGTACGAGCACGTCGCGCTCTCCGGGTGGCAGCCGGTTGACGAGCTCGATGAAGGGGCGAGCGCGCTCTGACGCATAGATCCGGTCGGTCGCTTCGTCGGCCGGGTCGATTTCCGTCGCCGGAGGTGGCAGTCGGTGAAACGCCGCTTCGCGACGGCGGGTCGAGCGAAGGTGGTTGCGGATCACGTTCACTGCCACGCCGTAGAGCCACGGCAGTGCGGCGCGCGTGGTCAGATCAACGTCCTTTCTTCGCCGCCACGCCTCGTAGAACACCGCGGAGCGGATCTCGTCGGCGGTTGTCCGATCGCCTGTGCGGCGTAGGCAGAACCAGAAGATCTGGTCGCCGTGGCGCCGGTAGAGGCGATCGAAGTGTTCTGCATCCGGATCGGCCCGCTCGCCGTCGCGATTCTGCATCGCCAATTCTCTGTCCGCAGGCCGTCATACAGTTCCATTTATCGAGCGATGTCATGTAACGAGAACTAAGGAGCGTGTCGTGGACAGGTATGGGATGCAGTCATCGCGGCGTTGATAGTGGCGGCGCGAGCCAATCAGCGAATGGAGGAGTCAATGAGCACCCCGTACCAGATCTCGATTGAAATGGAACAAGAGACAGTCGAGGCGTTGAGAGCGGATGGCTATTACCTATTCGGATTCAAGGCGGTGAAAGCATCCGGCGCGGGAAAGCCGCTCGTCTGGTTTCGCACGCTTGACTACGCGACAGAAACCAAACTCAATTGGGTCGAGCAGTATCAGGCGTACACCGCCAAAAGCGAGATCATCAGCAAAGGTCAGATCACGGCCAGCAACTCTTACAGCATTGATCTCGGCCAGACGCTCAACGTGACTGGATCGGCTGGCACCGGCTCAGTCGACACTCAACACGGCACGGCGCATACGATCAGCATCCACAACCTGACCACCACTCGATTTACGACTGGCATCTCGCAGCCTCAGCCGATGGGGCAGGGGACTTCGCCGATGTGCGCGTTTAACCTATACGGCCTGAATCTCGACGAGATCGCGCCGATCGAGCAGGTGCTGTTGATGTTCTCGACCAAGCCCGTCATCACGGGCACAGTGGCTGAGGAGGCGTACAGCAGCGGGCTGATCATCGATTTGACCGCCAGGCAGAGCCGTACCGTGAAGTACATGATCGACGATGGCTGGGCATGGGATGGCGGAGCCTGGGGGATTCCGGTGGAAGCAAACGATTCGCTCGTTCCCCTGCTGATCCAGGGCGACTGAGCGATACCGTCGGCGAAACGGGGTTCGAGGACGTCACGGTCGTCTGAGCGGGACTGGCGGGAGCGCTCGGTGCCTACTGGCGGATACGAAGTGACGATCGGAATGGCGGCCGCGACCGCGGCCGCCCTTTCCACCGAGGGCGCTTGGCTGTATGCGCTGTTGGCAGTCGAGACCTCCAATCGGGCAACGCTGCCGGTCGTTTGGCTTCAAAGCCGGCGCTACTCGGAGAAAACTACGGTCAGATGGCCGGGAGCGTGCGCCGCCTACACGTCGCCCGGTAGAGACTCGATCGGGGTGGGAGCGAGGATCGACCCGGGGTTCTCCGTCCCCATCTCCACCGGGCAGTTGCTGACCATCGACCAACCGACCGGAACCGGACAGGTGACGCAACCCGGGCCGTCCGCGAAAGCGCTCGCCATCTTCAACCAGACCACGACGCCGTTCACGGCTGGGGTCTCGCAGAAGCTGGATGGCGTCTTCATGCCTATCTGCACCTTGCCGCTTTACGGTCAATCGGTAGAGCTGATCGTTCCGCTGGAGCAGATCCTGTTGGCCTTCTCGACTCGCCCCATGACCCCCGGTACAGTCGTCACGTTACTGCTCGGCCCCGGCATGCTGATCGACTTGACGGGGGCGAGTGAGCGGTCCGTCCAGTACGACATAAACCGAGGTTGGTCCTGCGGTGGTCAGACGTGGGGGCGGGCGGTCGCGCCGATCGAGGAAGTGTTGCCCTTGCTCGTCAAACGCTCCGAGGCGCTGTCACGAGCCGCGCGAAGAGCTGTGGCGAGCATGTGAACGGCGACCCCTGGCCAAGCGTGGAGAACTGGACTGCCTACCAGGCTTGCGTAGTTCCGCAGTGCGGGCAGGTGACGCTGGTGGAGACCGGCGCGATGAAGAAGTAGCCGCACGAGCACGGGTAGCAAGCCTCGTCCACGGGACCACCGGCGTCACGGATACGGCGCACGGCGATGTCGGCCGCTGCCGGTGGGGTGGAGGCGTGCTCGTGCTGGCGCCAAGCGGTTAGTGGGTGTAGCAGGCTGGAGCGCATCGGTCTCTACCTTCTAAGACGCCTGAGATGCCTAAAGGTTTCGCTGTGGAGCCGAGATCTCCTGGCACCCCGCTTGCGGTTGGGTCCCGGCTCTCTCGCAAACTGGGTGATGCTGCGGCGCCGGCCCGATGTTTTGGGATAATCAAACGCGATGAGCCCCGCTCGCAAGCGAACGGTGCGGCTGGTCGTGGCGCTCAGCGCCGCCGTGGTCCTGGCAAGCGCCTTGATCTACACCAGTTTCAGCGCCGCCAGCCCCACCGTCACGCCCAGCCAGCTTGTGCGCGAAGGCGTCGTTGGGCGCGAATACCAGCTGACTGGAAAGGTCAAGGCCGGCTCGGTGCGCCACGAAGGCCAGACACTGGACTTCGCCGTTCAGGATCGCGCCGGCGAAGCTGCGATCCCGCTCAGCTACACCGGGCAGGTTCCCGACCCCTTCAAGGAAGGGCGCGAGGTGATCGTCACAGTGGTCAAGCGCGATGGGCGCTATGTCGGACAGCGCGACTCGCTGATCACCAAGTGCCCATCCAAGTACAAGGTCACGCCGAGCAAAGGCAAGACCTACTGATGTCCTGGATCGCCACGCGCGGGCGAGCGCGCACCGCGCGGTCGAGCTGATGCCAGAGCTGGGTCGTGCCTGCCTGTTGCTGGCGCTGGGCGTCTGCATCTACGGCATCGGTGCTTCGCTGTATGGGGTGCGACGCGGCCGGCCCGACTTCGCGCTCTCCGGGCGGCGCAGCGTCTACGCCCTGGCCGGCATCTTGACCGTTGCCTTCGCGGTGCTCGAGCTTGCGTTCCTGCGCAGTGATTTCTCGTTTAACACCGTCGCCGACACCTCCAGCGTGACCACGCCGACCTTCTACAAGGCGGCCGCTGTGTGGTCCTCGCAGGAAGGCTCGCTGCTGCTGTGGGCATGGCTGCTGTCGCTGTGGTCGAGCCTCGTCCTGTTCCTTACGCGCCGACGCCTGCGCGAGGAGAGTGCGTATGCCACCGCGATCCTGCTCGGCTTCGCCGGCTTCTTTGACTGCCTGATGATCTTCTACGCGACCCCGTTTGCGACCACCAACCCTGCTCCGGCCGAAGGCGTCGGCTTGGACCCGCTGCTGCGGCATCCGAGCATGATGATCCACCCGCCGATGCTCTACTCGGGCTACACGCTGTGCATCGTGCCGCTCGCGTTTGGGATGGGGGCGCTGCTGGCCCGCAAAGTCGACGCTGAGTGGATCCGCGCCACCCGCCGCTTCGCGCTTGCCGCCTGGTTGTTCCTGGGTGTTGGGATCATGCTCGGTGCGCGCTGGTCCTACTCCGAGCTTGGTTGGGGTGGCTACTGGGGCTGGGACGCGGTCGAGAACGCCTCGCTGATGCCGTGGCTGACCGGCACCGCTTTCCTGCACTCGCTGATGATCCAAGAGAAGCGCGGGATGTTGAAGGTGTGGAACGTGTCGCTGGTGCTCGCCACCGGCACGCTGGCGATTATGGGCACCTTCCTTGTGCGCAGCGGCATCCTCTCCTCGATCCACGCCTTCGGGGGCGCCACGCTAGGGGTCCCGTTCGTGACACTGATCGGGGTATTGATCGCCGCATCGATCTATCTGGTCTATACGCGCCGGGAGATGCTTGCAAGCGAGCACCGTTTGGACTCGCTGCTCTCGCGCGAGTCGATCTTCCTGGCCAACAACGTCGTGCTGGTCGGGCTCTGCTTCGTGATCTTCTGGGGCACCTACTTCCCGCTCATCTCCGAAGCGCTCACCGGCCATTCAGCCTCTGTCGGGCCTCCCTGGTTCGATCGCTACACCGTTCCGCTGGCGCTGATCCTCGTGCTGCTCAGCGGCATCGGACCGGTGATCGCGTGGCGACGCGCGACGGTGGCTAATGCCAGGCGCAACTTCCTGGCCCCGCTTGGCTGCGGGCTTGTCGTGCTGGCAGCGCTGCTGATCGCCGGTATCTCGACCGGCAAACCGTTGGCTATCGCAATGTTCTGCTGCGCGGCCTTCGTGCTCGGCAGCGTCGGCCAGGAGTACTGGCGCGGCGCGCGTCTGCGACGGGCTTCCTCAGGCGAAGCGCCGCCGCTGGCGCTGTTTGCGCTCGTGCGACGCAACCGCCGCCGCTACGGCGGCTACATCGTGCACATCGGCATGGCCGTGCTGTTCGTGGGGGTGGCGGCTTCCTCTTCCTTCCAGCACGCCTCTGAGCTATCGCTCTCCCCGGGGCAGTCGACCAAGGTTGGCGCCTACACCGTGCGCTACGTGCGGCCGACCGGCACCATCACCTCCAAGGAAGATGCCGCTCACACGGGCGCGACGATGAGCCTGGGGGCGGTGCTCGATGTGAGCAAGAACGGAAAGCACGTAGCAACATTGACGCCCAGCGAGGGCTTCTATGACTCCGGCGAACCGGCGCAGGGATCTGTCGGCCATCTGATCGGCGGGCAGGCGGTCAGCCACGTCAGCATGGATGGCGGCATAACCCGCGACGTCTGGAGCGCGATCGCTCCCGACATATCGACGCCGCGGCTGTTGCGGGTGATGAGCATCGCCAACAAGACGATCCCGCTGGTGCGGCCTGATGAGGGCATGATTGCGCTGGCCGTGCTTGTGCGCGAATACTTGAAGGCGCCACCGCCGGCCCAGTTTCATCTGATCGTCTCGCCGCTCGTGTTGTGGATCTGGATCGGCGGTCTGATCGTCATCGGCGGTGCGCTGATCGCCGCCTGGCCCGCTCCGAGCGCTATCCGCCGGCGTGTGCGTGTCGGTTTGCGCTCGCCAGAGGATCGACGCGATCGCGCACCGGCGAGCCCCGAGCGCGGCCTCGCCCGCGTCTAGTTTCGCCGGCGATGGCTGCGCTATTGACGCTCGTCCTGCTTGCCGCGGTGATCGCCGTGGTCGCCTCGCCGCTGCTGCGCCGGCGCTCGCCGGCGGCGCCAGCTGCCGAATCGGTCGACCGCGCCGAGCTGCAGAGCGCGCGCGAGGCCAAGTATCGAGAGATCCGCGACGCCGAGCTCGACTATCGCACCGGCAAGCTCTCGCGCGAGGACTACGAAGCGGTCGATTCTTCGCTGCGTGCGGAGGCGCTGAGTATCCTCGATGGCCTGGAGGCCCTCGAGGAAAGAAAGCCGCCGGCTAGACTTTCTTGAGCAGCAGGATCGTGTTCAGCACGAACACGATTGCGAAGCCGACAGTCCAACGGTTGAGGTTGCGCTCGACCATCGAGCCGCCGCCGAGCGGCCCCTGGCCGCTGCCGACGCCAAAGGCGCCAGAGAGCCCTGAGTCCTTGCCCGAGTGCATCAGCACGAGCAGGATCAGGCCGACGGCGATGAACACCTGCAACACGGAGAGGACCACTTCCATGTCTGCAAGGGTACCGGCTCCCGCAATTGAGCGTGCAGTGCCGGTCTGGGCCTTGCCAATTCGGCCAAATTGCCGCCGGCGCCTGCGGCCTCGCTAGATTTCACCGATCGCCTGGGATGACGGACAAAATCTTTCGATTACGAATCCTTTACCAACCGGTGCTTACCTGCCGATATGAATTGGGTCAGGGGGCACCCATGCGGGGAGCGAGGGTGCCTAGTTCGCGAACACGAGCAAGGGACCGACTCACGATGACCGAGGGCCAGCAGACACACGCACCTGGGTTCATGGCGCGCGCACACACGCGCGGCGCTGAAGGGAACGGTTGATGAGTCAGGCCAAAGCCCCGAAGGGCTCGCTTCGCCTTGTGCTCCGCCACGGCAGCCTTACAGCCGTGCTCACGGGCGCTGGCGCCGTGTTTGCGCCGGCAGCGCTGGCGACGCAGGCGCCGACCGTTACCGGCCCCGGCAATCCCCCGGAGACGAGCACTCCGAGCGAAGCGCCGGTGAGCACCACACCAAGCACGAGTACCACCCAGACCGCTACGACGCCGACTACGACGGCTACGAGCCCGACTACGTCGACCACGACGGGCACCTCCACACAGACGACCACGGCGACCAGCACCACACCGACCAAATCGCCCCGAGCGCACAAGGGGCCTAAGGCAGTCGTCCAGCACAGTCAGGGGACGACCACCACTCCCACTCAGACCACGCCGGCGGTGAGCGCCGCCCCGACAGTAAAGGCGCCCGCAACCCCCAACAGCTCGACGGCGATTGCGCCCGCTCCCCAGTTGGCGGCGGTCCAGTCCGGTGCGCTGGCCGCGATGATGAACGGCTCAGCGGCCTCACTGCAGGCGCTGAGCTTCTACCGCATCCCGCTGTTTCTGCTTCCGATCTACCAGGCCGCCGCGGTCCAATACGGCTTGCCGTGGCAGGTGTTGGCGGCGATCAACGAAGTCGAGACGAACTTTGGCACCGACCTTTCCGTCTCGAGCGCTGGAGCGGTGGGCTGGATGCAGTTCATGCCCGAAACTTGGTTGCAGTACGGCGTCGACGCTCTCGGAGCGGGCTATGCCGACCCCTACAACCCGGTTGACGCGATCTTCGCCGCGGCTCGCTATCTGCACGCGGCTGGTGCCTCCTCGAACCTGCGCGGCGCGATCCTCGCCTACAACCATTCCGAAGCGTATGCCGAATCGGTGCTGCTGCGAGCACGACTGTTCGCCAGCTATCCCACCTCTGCGATCGCCACCCTGACGGGTCTCAGCGAGGGCTCACTGCCGGTGGCCGACGCTCGCCTTGCACCCGGCTCGCCGATTCCCACCGCGCAGGCGCCCGCACCGGCCGTTGCGCCCGCAGCGGCCGTGACACCCGGGACCAACCCGGCGCCTTCGCCGCAGGAAAGCGCGAAGGCCGCCGGCGCCGCCTCCTCTTCTCAGCTCTCCGAGCTGTTTGGCAAGAAGCGTGCGCCGGTCCTTGCCGTCGAGGACGGGCGCATTGTCGGGATCGGCGTCTCGCGCAAGATCGGCGAGTACATGATTCTGCGCGACACTTACGGCGACCTATTCACCTACGGCGGCCTCGGCAGCCTCGCGCCGGCTTACCGCGTCTCAAAGCCCGCGCCCCTCCAGTTGCCCAAGGGGGCGCTGCCGAGCGGCGAATCGACTAGCACGCCGACGCAGGCGGCGACCGCGGGCAGTCAATCGCCGCTGACGCTGCACGTGGCCGCACGCAAGCCCGCAGGCGGCGCTGGGGCGAGCACGACCACCGGCCAAGGGTCGGCCGTGCAGGCGCCGGCGGCAGGCAAGGTGCGTGTGTTCGCCCATCCCGGCAATCCTGACGCCGTCGCGGCCAAGCGGCTGCGCGAGCAGGAGGCACAAAACAAAGCGCTGGCCGCTGGCTGGGCGGTGCTTCAGCGCGGCTCGCTCGTCTCGCAAGGTACTGTCCTCGGCCACCTCTCCGGCGGCGGTGAAGGCAGCCACGCAAACCTTCGCTTCTCGATTCGCCCCGCCGGCGCCCAGAGCCCGGTGGACCCGCGGCCAATCCTCGAGAATTGGCGCCAGCTCTCCTCGGCGCTGCATCCACGCGGATCCAAGGCCGGCGCGGTCTTGGCGGGCGCAACGGCCGCCGATGCTTTCCAGCTTTCCGCCGGTGATCTCGAGCGTGCCGTGCTGGCCGACCCCGGCATCCAGATGGGGGCCTGCGATCGCTCTCAGGTTGCCACCGGCAAGGTCGATCCGCATGCGCTTGCTCTGCTCGTGTTCCTTTCGCGCAGCGGCCTGAAGCCGACCGTCGGTGAGCTCCGTTGTGGCGTCGCCGTCAACACGGCGGCTGGAGTTCAGACCGTCTTCCCAGCCGCCGGCACGCTTGACATCGCCGCGATCAACGGCGTACCGATCAGCGGTCATCAGGGCGCGGGAACGATTACCGACGTGACGATCCGCACGCTGCTGACAATTAAGCATCACTATGCGCCCAAGCGGATAGTCAGCCTGATGAGCTATCCGGGCGCTCCCAGCACGGTCGCTGAAGGCAACCGCTCCACCTTTATCCAGTTGGAAGTCCCAACCGCCTCCGTAGCTCGCTCCCAAGCGGTTCCAACGGGAGCCAAGAGCGCCTCCGCGACGGCCCGATCGAGCAAGGCGACCCACCCCGGCAGCCTGTCGCTGGACACGTTCGAGTGGCAGCGCTTGATCGATCAGATCGCCTCGATCGAACAGCCGAAGGTCACCTTCGCGCCGAGCGCCTCGGCGATCCGCGACGCGACCGCACCGGGCAGCGGAAGCTCCACCCGCACGCTGCCCTAACGACCTGCTCCAGGCCCACCCGTGCGACGCCGACAGGCCGATTGGAGTGCTCCAACCGGCCCGACCGGCTACCGGCTCTAACTAACCCCCGACGCCGGGACGAGCGTGGCGCACCCCAAGCGCTCCGGTCAGTGCTGGGCGGCACTTGGCGGTAGCCGCCTTGAACTGAGGGCTTGCGGTGTTCAGCCCCTTTGTGCTGAACACGGGACCGCTGCCGGATGTGTTCGGTTGCGGCACATTGACGCCGTTCTTACGCATGCACGCCGCGAACAGGCTGAGCGCCTGTCGAAACCGTGGGCTCCTGGCGCGGCTGAAGCGCGCTCCGCCGGGACCGCCGGCAGGGAAGCCGCGGCCGCCGAGGCACTTGCTGATGGCACTCTGCAGCTGAGCGCGAGTGACCCCCTTCGGCAGGTTCGCGCCGCCGAGGAACCCGCCGCGGGCACCGTTAGGACGGGTCGGCAGCTGAACACCCTGCTTCTGCAGGCATTCGCGCACCGCGGTGAAACGTGGCCGCGCACCGGTGGCTCCGCGCGGCCCTGTCGTGCCGCCTGTGGCGCCGGCGCCGGATCCATTTGCCGTGCCCGTACTTGCCGCGTTTGCCTGGGTCGCTGTCGAAGAGGTACCCGATCCGCCGCAAGCCGTCAATCCCAGCGCGGCGAGGGCGCTCACGGCAAGGACGACACTCAACGGCCGTCCCAGCGCATCTCTCATCTGCTGCATCTATTCCTCGTTTCGTTGCATTGATCTCAACTCTCGCATGTCTACTTGCCGAATAGCACCGGTCCTTCGCTGCCGCCGGCGCTAGCTCCCCCGCCTGTCGCACGGCTCGTTTCGCCGCCGCTGCCAGCGCCACCGCGGCCGCGACCGGCAAAGCCACCGCCGCCACCGAAGAGGGCGCCGAGGGCACCGCCCGAGCTCGCTTCACTGACGCGGATTGAGTCTGCTTTGACGGTGCCGTTGGCATTTGCGCTTCCGGTGACGATCACCGTTTCGCCCGGATGGATCGCTTTGACGTCAGCTTTGATCGTCTTTGTCACCGTCGAGGCGGACGAAGTAGTGACCTTCACCGTGTTGCCTTCTGAGTCGGTCACATACAGGGTGTGCCCAGCGGTGTAGGCGACTTGGCCGACCGTGGCTCCCGCGCCGGCGCCGCCGGCAAACAAAGAGGCGGCTCCGCCTCCGGCCGAGGCGCCTCGCGCGCTCCCTGTCGCGCTGGTCGCACCTGAGCGCAAAGCGGCAAAGCGTGAGGCAAGCCCACCCGCCGTAACCGAGCCCGAGGACGTGGATGAGCTCTGGCCCTTCTCTATCAGCACACCGCCGATGAAGCCGCAAGCGCTCAGCAGCAAGCCGATCAATGCCAGCGCAACCGGATTCCCGCCCACCCCGAGCAGCTTGCGGCGCGGGCGGCGTGGCAGCTCCTCCTCGATGGGGTCTCCCAGCCACTGCTCCTGCTCTTGCATTTGCTCTTGAGGCATTGCCTGCTCCTCATATGGGGGTGTTTGATCACTCAAAGCGCAGCGCTTCGATCGGTCTGAGAGACGCGGCGCGAGCGGCCGGGTAGGTACCGAAGAACAGGCCCGAGAGAGCCGCGGCACCGAAGGCGAGGAAGATCGAATAGGTCGCGATTTCGGGGTGCACGCCGGCGATTTCAAACTGGCTGCCAACCACGCCCAGCAGAACGCCGGCGAGGCCACCGATCAGAGATACCAGCACTGCCTCGGTCAGGAACTGGGTGAGGATGTCGCTTCGCCGCGCGCCGATCGCCTTGCGGATGCCGATCTCGCGGGTACGCTCGGTGACGCTCACCAGCATGATGTTCATGACTCCGATTCCGCCGACCAGCAGCGAGATCGCCGCGACCTCGCCGAGCAGGGTCGTAAAGACGCTGCTGGTGGAGTTGGAGGTTTCAAGCAGCGAACCCTGGTTGAGCACCTGAAAGCCAGGTTCGGCCGTGTCGGTGATTTTGTGGCGTTCCTCGATCAGCGTCGAGACCTCCGCTTCGGCCGCGTTTAGAGAGGACTCTGAAGTGGCCTGCACGGTGATCGAGTCGACGGCGCCGGCGCCGGTGAGCGCGCTCTGCACGGTCGTGATCGGAGCCATCACCACGTCGTCCTCGTTGGTGATGCCACTGGTGCCCTTCGAGGCCAGCACTCCGACCACTTCGAAGTTGCTGCCGTTGACCTTGATGTTCTGCCCGACGGGGGACTGGCCGGCAAACAGTTCCTGCACGACCGTTTGCCCGATCACCGCAACGCGCTTGTGCTGGTTGACATCGGCGCTGCTGAATGAGGAGCCTTCGGCGATTTTGTAGCTGTGGGCTTCCAGGTAGGAAGGGGTGGTGCCCACGAACGAGGACGGTTCGTAGCTGGAGCTCCCGTACACGAGTTTCACCGCGCTGGCGTTCACCACCGGCGAGGCGCTCTTGACGTCTGGCGCAAGGCTTGGGTTCTGCAACGCTTGCGCGTCTTGCTTGGTCAGCGAGACGCTGGTCGTGGCGCCGCCGGCGCTTGCGCCGGCCCGCCGCCCGAGGCGAAAGCCACCGCCGCTGGGCATCACGATCAATACATTGGTGCCGAGGCTTTGGATACGCGACTGCACCGCCTTGGAGGAGCCATTGCCGACGGCGATCAGCACGATCACCGACGCCACGCCGATCGTCATGCCGAGAATCGTCAGTCCCGAGCGGAGCTTGTTGGCGGCGATGCCACCCCAGGCGATTCGCAAGATATGGGTCCCACCGCTGCCGGTCATCGCCGAGCTCCCGCGGGTGTGTGGTGGGCTGACTTCTGGGCCTGCACGGTCGGAGGCGAGTCGTGCACCCCGGCGGCACGATGGTCCTCGACGATCTCACCGTCGCTGAGGTGGATCACGCGCTTGCACCTGGCGGCCACGTCGGGCTCGTGAGTGATCAGCACGACGGTGCGGCCCTCTTCGTTGATCTCGGCAAAGATGTCGAGCACATCCTCGGTCGAGTGCGAGTCGAGATTGCCGGTCGGCTCGTCGGCGAGTATCAGCGAGGGGTTGGTGACGATCGCACGTGCCACTGCCACTCGCTGTTGCTGGCCGCCTGAGAGCTCGGATGGCATGTGTTGCAGGCGGTCGCTCATCCCGATCGAGCTAAGTGCCGCCTCAGCGCGTCGCCGACGCTCTGAGCGACCCAGGCCGGCGTAGGCGAGCGGCAACTCGACGTTGGCGATCGCGGTGGTGCGCGCCACCAGGTTAAAGCTCTGAAAGACAAACCCGATCTTGCGGTTGCGCAGGTCGGCGAGATCGTCCTCGTCTCTGTGCCTCACGTCGACCCCGTCGATCAGATAGCGCCCGCTGCTCGGCGCGTCCAGGCAGCCAAGGATGTTCATCAGGGTGCTCTTGCCGCTGCCGGAGCTGCCCATGATGGCGACGAAGTCGCCGGTGTCGATCCGCAGCGACACTCCGCGCAGAGCATGCACGCGGATCGCTCCAAGCTCGAACACCTTGCTTACCTCATGAACTCCGATCACGGGTGGGCGACTCATCAGCCGCCGCCTCTGAAAATGGCCGCGCCTCCGCCGCCGCCGCCGAGAAAAGCGCCGCCGCCGCCACCACCACCACCGAGTCGGCTGCGCAGTAGCGAGCTGAGGTTGGTGGAGCTGGTGCTGGACGCCTGCGGCAACACAACCGTTTCTCCAGCCTTTACGCCGGTGAGGACAATCGTCGAGCTGTTGCCGGCAAGGCCAGTCGTGACCGCTTGGCGGACGTTCTTGCCGCCGCGTAGCACTGTCACCGAGCCGCCGGAGATGGCGCTGCTGGGAACGCTCACTCCTTCTTCTTGCTTGACGATGACTTCGGCTGTGGCACTCATCCCGGGCTTCAGGCCGGCGTCCATCTGGTCGAGCGTGAAGGTCACGTCATAGCTGACGACTCCACTACTGCTGGTGGAGAGCGTGGCAACTTCGCTGACGTGAGCCGCAAGCTTGCGGCCTTCCAACGCTTCGACGGTGACAGTCGCAATCTGCCCGACTTTGACCTGTCCGATTTCCGATTCGCTGAGCGCCGCGACGACCTTCATCGAGGAGAGATCGCTGAGCATGGCGAAGGCGGACGATGAGCCCGAACCCGAACTGCCGCTGGCGCCAGAGCTACTGGAGGAGCCGCTCGCGCCCGAGCTGGAGCGCCCAGAGCCCGAACCGGCGCTGCTCCCAGAGCCCGAAGAGGCGCTCGAGCTCGACGACGAGGCCCTGGTCGTCCCGGTTGCGGAGACGACTTCGCCCACTTGACCGGAGAGCGATACGATCGTGCCGTCTTCGGGCGCGTAGAGCTTGGCGGCGGCGAGCGCTTCTTCATCGCCCTGAACGGTGAGCTGATCGCTTTTCACGGCCGCCCGCGCGGAGGCGATGTTCGCTTCGCGAGTGGCGGGGCTGAGGGTTGATGTCGATCCGGTCGTGGTCGATTGTGTGCTCGCTGCTTCTTCGGCTTTGCCGGCGGCGGACGCCCCGGCGGAGCCCCTGTCGTGTGGGGAGACGCTTGCACTGCCGACGCTTGGGCCAGTGGAGGCGCCGCTAGTGCCTTCACCGCCGGTTTCTTCCTCTTTAGCCAGGGCGGCTTCGGAGGATTGAAGGGTTGCTCGTGCCTGTTCGAGCGTGACCTGCAGCGGAACGGAGTCGAGCGTGGCGAGCAGCTTGCCACCGGTCACGTATTGGCCCTGTTTGACGTAGATGCGTTCGACTGTCCCGGCGGTCTTAAAGCCAAGGTTCAGCTGGCTGGCCGGTTCGAGATTGCCGCTGCCCGAGACGGTCGACTGAACCACCCCGAGCGCCGCCTTGGCGGTGCGGCGGGTGGTGGCGCTGCTGCTCGGCGCCGGTCCGATCACCAGCACCGCAGCGACGATCGCCCCCAGGCACGCGAGGCCGAGCGCATAGTTGAGCCAGGGCCGTCCAGAACGCTCGCTCATTGCCTCAAATCATCGCCAATATGGGTAAGAGTGCGCGAAGAAACCCCTAAGGGCCCCCTAAGGGCGTAGTTCACATCGTTCTGCGATCATGCGCGGCGATGGCCGTCTACGGAGGCATCGATCTGGGGGGGACGAAGATCCAGACGGTGCTGATGCGTTCGGACGACCAAGAGGTGCTCGGCCAGGCGCGCAGCCTGACGCCGCACGAGGGTGGCCCGTCGGCGGTCGTTGATGCGCTGGAGGCGTGCCTCGAGCAGGCGGCCGAGGCAGCCGGGATCGTGGTCGCCGATCTCGATGGGGTGGGCGTCGGCGTGCCCGGCGAGGTGAACGCGCGAGCCGGCACGTTGGCGAAAGCCACCAACCTGTCCGAATGGGAGCAGCCGTATCCGCTGGCGGCGAAGCTCTCAGAGCGACTGGGGCCGGGCGTGCGGCTCGGCAACGACGTCTCAGTGGCCACACAGGCCGAGCTGCTGCTGGGCGCGGGTCGCGACACCGACTCGCTGCTGGCGGTCTTCTGGGGCACCGGCGTCGGCGGCGGCGTCGCCTTCGATGGCAAGCTCTGGCACGGTCGCGGCGACGCCGGCGAGATCGGCCACATGGTCGTCAAGCAGGGGGGAGCGCGTTGCCCCTGCGGTCGCAAGGGCTGCATGGAGGCCTACGCAGGCCGGCGTGCGATGGAACGCGAGGCCAAGCGCCTGCACGAGGGCGGTCACCACACCGATCTGTTCAAGATCA
>DASTPN010000070.1:0-2316 GCA_035719985.1 Solirubrobacteraceae bacterium
GTACGACGATTCATCGGAAGCCAGGAACAGAATGGCGTACGCTACCTCGTCTACTTCTCCCGGCAGGCGCATCGGTCCACTCGCAACGCTCGGTAGCTCCGCGCGGGCTGGCGTACGGCTGATCGTATGGTGCTGCGATTGCCGCCACCAGGTGGAGCCAGATCCCGCGGAACAGGCCGAGCGCTACGGCGCAGAGATGGCGCTGCCGGACTGGCAAGCGCGGCTGGTTTGCTCTCGCCGGACTTAAACAGCGCTTTGGAGAAAGTCGAGTAGATTTAATGGCTTACGGACGAACGCAGTGGTCTTAGCACCACGGCGGCAGTGTCGGGGCCGGGTTAGGCGGCCGGCTGCGGAGTAGTGAGGGGGAGTTCCTGAAGGTTGGGCGGCAGGGCGACGCCAACCGCCTGAAAGAGCTTACCAGCGACGCCGGTGGTCGGGGTGCGCAGCAGGAAGCGCTTGCCATCCTGCTCAAGCTCGATTTCCTGCAGCCGGTCGAGATCGCGCAGGATGTCGTCCCATTCGGCTGCGATGTTGTGCCGGTGGAGGCGATCCTCGAGTTCCTTGACGAGCAGCAGGGCAAGGAAGGAGCAGAACACGTGGCCGCGAATGGCCATGTCGCTGCTGTGGTAGATTGGGCGAGTGGCAAGCACGGCCTTGGCCTGGCGGAACAACTGCTCGACCCGCAGTAGGTCGCGATAGCGCAGCATGACCTGAAGCGGAGTGAGCTTGGTGTTGGTGCGCAGCACATAGAGCCCGTCAAAGCGCGCGTCTTCGGCGACCCGCGTCTCGTCGACGGCGAAGTGCTCGGCCGAGACGGTCTTGAGATACCGGCGGAAACCGCTGTTGCCGACGAGCGCCTTGTCGCCTTGGGCGAGCTTGGCGCGCAGCCCGTCGAGGATGGCACTGCGCTGCTCGGCATCGCGCCGCGCCTCGGCGAGATTGCGACAGACGATGTACCGTCGGTTGCCGATTTTGACCTGCTTGGCCTCGAGCTCGGTGGGCTCGCCCGAAACCCGCGGCACGACCAGCGGGACAAAGGGCGTCTGATCATCAATCACGGTGCGGCGCACTTCGGCACTGCTGCGCTCGCGCACGCCGAGGACGTATTCGAGCTTGCGTTGCTCCAGCGCGGCAATGCTCTGGGCGCTGATCATGCCGCGGTCGGCGACGACGCAGATGCGGCCGACGCTAAAACGAGCGCGCAACCGGTCGACGACCGGCAACAGGGTGGTGACATCGGCGGTGTTGCCGGGCCACAGCTCGCAGCACAGCGGCCTGCCGTCCTGATCCATGACCAGCCCGACGATCATCTGATGGAGATCCGGGCGGTAGTCTTTCGAATGGCCGCGACGACCAAGCTCCTCGCCGCCCCGTCCCTCGAAGGACAGGCTGGTGGTGTCCATGAAGACGACGCTGAGTTCGGCGAACAGGTCGCGCCGACGGGCAAACAGCCCCTCTTCCACGAGGTCCTTGCGGCAGCGCGGCGTCAGCTCGCTGGCTCCGGCTTGATCGGCGAGCGGCTCGCCGAGCCAAGCCATGGCGCGGTAGAGATGATGCAGCTGAAGGGCCTCAGTGCCCTCGATCCGGTAGTCGGCTCGCCACTTTTCCGCAGCGCGGTCCGAGCCCGACACAAACAGCCGGTGGAGCACCGTCAGGAATACCGCGCGCTCGGCAGCAAACTCGAACTGCCGGCCTGCGGCCAGCTCTTCTAACACGGCGCGGCAGCCGACCTCATGCCACAGCCGCTCGAACAGCAGCGCCGGTCCAATCCGCTGACACCTTGCATTGGGCGGGGCTTCGCCCTCGACCAGCGACAGCACCATCGAACGCTGCGCCAGCCGGACGACGGAGCGCGCCAGCCGGTCGAGATCACCGCGCGCAACGACCACTTCCTTGCGCCCGAGATTGGCGATGATGCGCTGCTTGGTGCGACCCTCCTCCCGTACGTTCTCGACCAGGTAGACGTAGGTGTAGGGGCCAATGCGCTTGTCGCGAGCGAACATACCCTTAGCATCTGAGGATCGTACTCATAGTCAAGCGATATAACCTTCTCCCCACTATAATTTAGCACCGCAATCTTGGCCCGGCTTTATCAACCTCCAGCATTTCTGCCATTCTCGACGGCGAAATCCCGTCCGGCTGTCCAAGTCGGGTCAGGGTCGAGGATGTGAAACGAGTAATGGTTCACATAGGGCATCGGCTTCTTTCTTTCGAGGTGGTGCTTCGCGCTGACATCCCACACCGGCGCCTGCGCCCGACCGACCAGGACCAGAAACAAGCCCCGGGTGACCCGCGTCTTGGCCAGATAGTCTTCCG
>DASTPN010000071.1:0-5757 GCA_035719985.1 Solirubrobacteraceae bacterium
AGAAGACCTACATCACCAACGGCGTGCGCGCCCACTTCATGGTGACGGCAGTGAAGAGCACCCAGGAGGGCGGCCACCACGGGATCTCGTTTCTGATCGTCGAGCGCGGCGAGGGGGTGAGCTCGTCCAAGCTGGAGAAGCTCGGCTGGCACGCCTCGGACACCGCCACGATCTCCTTCGAGAACGTGTTCGTGCCCGAGGAGAACCTGCTCGGCGAGCTGCACGAGGGCTTCAGGCTGATCATGGCCAACTTCCAGTGGGAGCGACTGGCGATGGCGCTCGGGACAGTAGGTGCGATGCAACTCGCCTACGAACGCACGGCCGAGTACGCGCGCGAGCGCACGACCTTCGGACGGACGCTCTCAAAGCATCAGACGATCAGGCACAAGCTGACCGACCTGGCCACCAGCGCCTATACCGCACGTTGCGTCACCTACGACGCGCTTCGCCGCTTCGTGGCCGGCGAGGAACCGCTGCGTGAGGTCACGATGGCCAAGCTGCTGACCCAGCGCGCCTCCTTCGAGCTGATGGACGAGTGCCTGCAGATCCACGGCGGCATGGGCTACATGGGCGAGCACTGGGCCCAGCGCGCCGCCCGCGACGCGCGGCTCGGGCCGATCGGCGGCGGCTCAGACGAGATCATGCGGGAGATACTCGGGCGGCTGCTCGGGCTATAACCTCTCGCCCCCACAACGACCAAGGAGAAAGTGAACGCAATGGGAGTACTCGACGGCAAGTCCGCGATCGTCACCGGCTCGGCGCGCGGCATCGGCCGCGCCACCGCTGAGCTGCTGTCCTCGCAAGGCGCGCAGGTCCTGATCAACGACCTCGACGGCGATGTAGCCGAGCAGGCAGCGCAGGAGATCAAAGGCGAGACCGCCGTGTTCTCCGGCGACCTGACCAAGGGCGACACCGCCGATCAGCTGGTCGCCAAGGCGATCGACGCCTTCGGCAAGATCGACATCATCGTCAACAATGCCGGCTACACGATCGACGCGCCGATCCACAAGATGTCAGACGAACAGTTCCAGAAGATGCTCGACATCCACCTGATCGTCCCCTTCAAGGTGATCCGCGCCGCCGCGCCGCATCTGCGCGAGCCCGCCAAGAAGGAGCGCGAGGAAGGCAAGGAGGTGTTCCGCAAGATCGTCAACATCTCCTCGATCTCCGGCACGATGGGCAACGCCGGCCAGGCCAACTACTCCTCGGGCAAGTCCGGGGTCGTCGGTCTGACCAAGACTCTGGCCAAGGAGTGGGGGCAGTTCAAGGTCAACTGCAACGCGGTCGCCTTCGGCTTCATCGACACGCGCCTGACGGCCGCCAAGGTCGACGAGAACACGATGGAGATCGGCGGCGAGAAGGTGCAGCTCGGCATCCCCGAGCAGATGCGCCAGATGGCCTCGATGCTGATCCCGCTCGGTCGCCCGGGCAGCCCGGAGGAGGCGGCCGGCGGCGTCTTCTTCCTGTGCTCGCCGTGGTCGAACTACGTCCACGGCCAGGTGCTCAACGTCACCGGCGGTCAGTTCGTCGGGATGACGTCCTAGTAGAGGTCCGGCGTCGCGGGGCCGCAAGGCTCCGCGACCAGCTGGCTCAGGCTGTGGCCGCGCCCTTCACCCGGGCGCGGCGCTCGGCCCGGCGCGCCTCGCGAGCGCGCTTGAGCGCGCCCTTGCGCCCGTGTTCCTCGAGGCCGTAATAGAGCGCCTTGATCTCATCCAGAACCGCGTCGGCAACCTCTTGTTGTTGCTCGCGAGTGGAGTTCTCGACCGGCTCGAAGCGCAGCGCATCGCCGTACTGGATCGTCACCTGCGGGAACTGCAGTCGCTTCCAGTTGCGGATCTTGCTGGAGCCGTGGATGGCGATCGGCACGATCGGTGCCCCCGTTTCCAGTGCGAGCCGACCGATCCCGGTCTTGGCCTTCTCGGCCAGCTTTCCGGTGCGCGAGCGTCCACCCTCGCAGTACATCGTGATCGCACCGCCGCGAGCGAGGATCGCTTTGGCGGTCGTGAACACCTCTTCGTCGTGAGCGCCGCGGCGCACCGGGAACACGCCACCGTGACTGTAGATGTACTGCATCGGCCCGCTGAACAGCTGCGACTTGGCCATGAAGCGCACCTTGCGACGGATGTAGCAGCCCATCAGAAAGTGATCCATGAACGAGAAGTGGTTCGGCGCCAGGATCACCGCACCTGAGCCCGGCACCTTCTCGGTGGAGATCGGGCGCGCGCGGAAGAACGTGTAGGCGTACAGCGAGGTCAGCAGTCGCACCAGCTCGTACACCCACTCCGGTTCTTTCGTGCGTGCGCGCTCGTGAAACTGGTCGAAGAACTCCTTTGGGCGCGGGTCAGAGTAGACCTGTTCGCGCATTGAGGCAAGCTCGTTCATCTAGATGGTCTTACCCCTGACGACGGCGAAGTTACGCCACGCCACGGAGCGAGTTCCAGCCAACGCTAGGCCTCACCGTGCGAGCGAGCCCGAGCCAACGCATCGGCCCAACCGGCCAGCAGCGCCTCTCGCTCATCAACGTCCATGCGCGGCTCATAGCGGGCGCCCTCGCGCCAGCGCTCGCTCACCTCCGAGACGGTCCACGCCCCCACCCCGACACCAGCCAGATAGGCCGCTCCGAGCGCCGTTGTCTCACGGATCTCGGGCACGAGCACCGGCACGCCGAGCACGTCGGCCTGGAACTGCATCAGCCAACTATTGGCGGTGGCGCCACCGTCGGCGCGCAGCTCGCTGAGCGGCTGGCCCGACGCCTGTGACATCGCCGCCAGCGCGTCGCGGCACTGGTAGGCGATCGCCTCCAAGGTCGCGCGCGCCAGCTGAGCGCGGCCGCTGCCCCGGGTCAGGCCGACGATCGTCCCGCGCGCGTCGGGGTCCCAGTGCGGTGAGCCAAGTCCCGTCAGCGCCGGCACGAAGTAGACGCCGTCGTTGCCCTCCAGCGAGGCGGCCAGCGCCTCGCTGTCTGAGGCATGCTCGATCACGCCGAGGCCGTCGCGCAGCCACTGCACGGCGGCGCCGGTCACAAAGATCGAGGCCTCGAGCGCGTAACTGGTCGCGCCGCCGATACGCCAGGCGACCGTCGAGAGCACACCGCGCGCGGGCTTGGGCGCCGCAAAGCCGGTGTTCAACAGTGCGAACGACCCCGTGCCGTAGGTGTTCTTGCCCATCCCCGGATCGACGCATGCCTGTCCGAACAGAGCCGCCTGCTGGTCGCCGGCCATGCCGGCGAGCGGCACAGCGTGCCCGTGCAGCGCATCGGGGCGCGTGAGAGCTATCTCCCCCGCGCTCCTGAGAACACGCGGTAGCGAGCGTGGCGGGATGCCGAACAGGTCGAGCAACTGCTCATCCCAGCCCCCTGTCGCGATGTCGTAGAGCATCGTGCGCGAAGCGTTCGATGCCTCCGTGACGTGCTCGCCAGTCAACTTGAAGGCAAGCCAGGAGTCGATCGTCCCGAACACGGCTGTCCCCGCCTGCGCCCGCTCGCGCACACCATCGACGTTGCGCAACAGCCACTCGATCTTCGTCGCCGAGAAGTAGGGATCGATCACCAGTCCGGTGCGCTCGCGCACGAGTGCTTCATGCCCTTGCTCACGCAGCGCTCGGCAGCGCTCCGCCGTGCGCCGGTCCTGCCAGACGATCGCCCGGTACAGCGGCTCGCCCGTGGCTGGGTCCCACACGCATACCGTCTCGCGCTGGTTGGTGATGCCAACTGCGACGAGCTCACCGAGCCGGACTTCGGCATCCGTCAGCGCCTCGCCACAGACGGCGTGCGTCACCTCCCAGATTTCGGCGGCGTCATGCTCGACCCAGCCCGGTTGGGGGAAATGCTGGGCGAACTCGCGATAGCCCCGGCCGACCGGCTCTCCCTGCTCGTCGAAGACGATGCAGGTCGTCCCCGTCGTCCCCTGGTCGATGGCGAGGATCATCGTGCGCGCAACCTATCTTGTGAGCGCGTACACGCGCGCACAGTCGAATAGTTGACGGCCCCTGTGCAAAAAGCCGCCGGGCGTACGCCCGGTCGAGCGATGCGTCAGCTCCAACTCGAGCTCACTAATGCGCATGCCTGCTCGTAGCGCGTCGATCGTCATGCCCAGCTCCATTGCATAGCCAGGCGCGAATGGCAACAGCTCCGCGAGCCGGCTCGCCCGCAGCGCACGCTGACCTGAAAGGGGGGCCTTGGCCGCAAAGCCGCAACGGCGAGCAATCGCCCATTTTGCAAATCCAAGCGCAATCCCGAAACCGCCACCCGCTGACTTGCGAAAGGCCGCCACCGCCAAGTCCGCCTCGCCGGCTTCGACCGCCTGCACAAGCGGTAGAAGCCGCTTCGCCGAGGCACCCAGGTCTCCGTCGCATAGCAGCACCACTGGGTCGCTCGCCGCGGCCGGCGAGTCAAGCGCCTGGCTTACGGCAAGCGTCATCGCCGCACCCTTGCCGACTCTGCGACCGGCGCCAACAACATTCGCTCCGCCGGCCGCGGCGATCTCAGCGGTACGATCGTTGGAGTCGTCATCGGCAACCCACAGCGACAAACCCTCGAAGGCTTCGCCGAGCCCTGCGAGGGTCGCTTCGATCCGATCGACCTCGTTGTGGGCAGCGACGATCACGATCACGCCGGTATTCTCCCCGACCATTGTCCGTCGGCGTCTGGGAGGTTCGCGTGGCTGAGATAGAGGCACATATCACCGGCACGGTGTGGAAGATCGAGTGCGCGGTCGGCGACCAGATCGAGGAGGGCGACACCGTCGCGATCCTCGAGTCGATGAAGATGGAGATGCCGGTCGAGGCCGAAGACGCGGGCAAAGTCACGGAGATTCGCTGCGAGGAGGGCCAGGCCGTCAGCGAGGGCGACGTCCTGGTCGTGCTCGGGTGAGCGGCACTCCCGCACGTGCGCTGGCCGACGGCAAGCTGCTCGTAGATGAGCCCGCCACCGGCGTCGTTCGCCTGACGATCGCAAACCCGGCTAAGCGAAATGCGCTCGACCACCCGATCCTCGACGCGATCACCGCGACGTTGTCTGAGCTGACGGACCAGACCGCGGGCGGCGAGGGGGAATCGGATCCCACCCACCCGCACTGCGTAATCATCACCGGCTCGGGCGGGATGTTCTCCGCCGGCTACGACATCGGCGAGATTCCAGACGAGGAGTTCGAGGAGGAGGCCGAGGCGCTGGTCGCGCATCCCTTCACCGAAGCGATCGACGCCCTGGAAGCCTTCCCCTACCCGACGCTGGCGGCGTTGCCCGGTCACACGATCGGCGGTGGGTTGGAGCTTGCGCTTGCTTGCGATCTGCGGATTGCTCGCGATGGGATCAAGCTCGGAATGCCGCCGGCCAAGCTCGGCCTGGTCTACTCGCACACCGGCCTGCGCCGCTTCATCGACGCGATCGGGGCCGCGCGCACACGCGAGCTGTTTTTGCTCGGCCGCTACATCGACGCGCCGACCGCGCTCGGCTGGGGCCTTCTCAACCGCGTCGTGGCCGAGGCAGAGCTTGACGGCGCCTCAATCGAGCTGGCCGCGGAGTTGGCCGGCAATGCCCCCCTTTCGCAGACGGGCAACAAGCGGGTGATTGCTGCCATCCTCAACGCGCGCGATGGCTTGGCCGCCGACGTCGAGGCGGAGTTGATCGAGCTGCGCCGAGCGTCGTTTTCCTCACAGGACATGCGCGAGGGCATGAAGGCATTCGCCGAGAAGCGCCCCGCGCGCTGGCAGGGTCGCTAGCGCGCAAGGTTGCGCGTGCGGGGAGGATCGTCCGTGCCG
>DASTPN010000072.1:0-6996 GCA_035719985.1 Solirubrobacteraceae bacterium
CTCGCGGTAGTGCGGTCACTCGGTCGCCGCGGGATCCCCGTCTGGGTTCTCTACGCGGGAGACGACGTGCTTGCGGCGAGGTCACGTTTTACGAGCAAGCGGCTCCCGCTTGAAGGCGAGCGCGATGATGAGCGCGCACGCTTCCTACTCTCGCTCGCTGAAGAGCATGGTCTCGAAGGTTGGACGCTCTTCCCGACCGGTGACGAAACGGTGGCGATGGTCGCGCGCGCTCATGATCAGCTTCAAGAGCGCTTCCTGCTCACATCTCCGCCATGGCCGGTGCTGCGCTGGGCGGATGACAAGCGACTCACCTACAGCCTCGCCGAGTCGCTGAGCATTCCCACTCCTCGCACCTGGGCGGCGGCCTCAGCCGCTGAGGCAGGATCGCTGCCGCTCGAGTTCCCAGTGATTGTCAAGCCAGCAGTGAAGGAGGAGTTGAACGCTTTGACGGCGGCGAAGGCCTGGCGGGCAGGCGATCGGGACGAGCTGACCGCGCGGTTCGCCGAGGCGGCGAGCCTGCTCGACGCCTCCCTTGTGATGATCCAGGAGTTGATCCCCGGCGGCGGCGAGACGCAGTTCTCCTATGCCGCTCTCTGTGACGGGGGCCGCCCGC
This sequence comes from Solirubrobacteraceae bacterium, assembly GCA_035719985.1. GTDB lineage: Bacteria > Actinomycetota > Thermoleophilia > Solirubrobacterales > Solirubrobacteraceae > Palsa-744. The sequence goes on from DASTPN010000072.1 coordinate 614, forward strand.
TGGCAACTGTCGTCGCGCGCAGGACGCGCCAGTACCCGGCCGACTTCGGGCGTGCCAGCACCTTCGTGGAGACAATCGAGTGTCCTGAGATCGTCGACCCGTCCGAACGTCTGCTGGCAGAAATCCGCTTCAACGGCTTGGTCGAGCTCGAGTTCAAGCGCGACCCGCGCGACGGTCAGTTCAAGTTGCTCGACATCAACCCACGGGTCTGGGGCTGGCACAGCCTCTGCCAGCGCGCGGGCGTCGACTTTCCCTACCTCGCGTTCAGACTCGCTCGCTCGGAGCCAGTGCCCGCGAGTCGCAGCCAGATCGGTGTTAGCTGGCTCCGCCTAAGCACCGATCTGCCGACCTCTCTGCGCGAAATCGCCCGCGGCCGCCTCTCGGCCGTTGGCTACCTGCGTTCGCTCTTCAGCAAACACGATTCGGCGGTCTTCGCCCGCGACGACCCTTGGCCGGCCTTGCTCGAGTTCCCGATGCTGGCCGGCACCTTCCTGCGCAGGCTCCGGCGTGGCGACGCCGTCTAACGTCCTCTCGCCCGAGCGGCGGCTGGTGAGCCAAATCTCGCTCACCGATCCGCGCTGGCTTGCCTTTGTGTCCGCGCATCCGCAGGCGATGTGTTTCCACCGCCCTGCCTGGACGGAAGTGATCAGCGAGTCCTACGGCAACCGGCCCTTTGTCCTGGCCGTGCTCGGCGAGCAGGGCAACATCCTCGGCGGAATCCCTGTGCTGGAAACACGCTCCCTCGGCCGTCGGCGCTGGATCTCGCTGCCATTCAGTGATACCTGCCCGCCACTTCTGAGCTCCGGGCTTGACGCCGGTAGCTTCGCGCTTGCGTTAGAAGAAGCGCGCTTGCAGGCGAACGTGCGCTCGCTCGAAGTACGGGCACCGCTCGCCGGCGAAGAGAACCGCCAGCGCTGCGATGCCGTCCTTCATCGGGCGGCGCTAGAGCGCGACCCCGAACTTCTCTTCGCACGTTTCCACCGCTCGCAGGTGCAACGCAATGTCCGGCGCGCCGAGCGAGAACAAACGATCGTCGTCCGCCGCGCCGAATCGCGGCAGGATATGACCCGCCGCTTCTACCAGCTGCAGGTACAGACGCGACACCGGCTGGGGATGCCGGTGCAGCCGCGGCGCTTCTTCGCGGCCCTTTGGTCGCACATGATGGAGTCCGAGCAAGGCTTCCTGCTCCTTGCCTACTCCGGTCGAGATCCGGTAGCGGGCGCCGTCTTCCTCAGTGGCACGCAGACTCTCACCTACAAGTACGGCGCGTCGGACGCATCCTCCTGGGGACTGCGCCCGAATCATCTGCTCTTCTGGAGCGCGATGCGAGCGGCGTGTGAGCTGGGCTACGACTGGTTTGACTTCGGCCGTAGCGACTTCGAGGACAAGGGGCTGCGCTCCTTCAAGGCCGGCTGGGCGGCCGAGGAGGAGCCGCTCGTCTACACGACGCTTGCCGAGCGCACACACAAGGCCGGCTCAGCTCGCGGGCTGACGGCAGCGCGGGCGGTGATTCGTCGCAGCCCGACCTGGGTCAGTCGGGCAAGCGGCGAGCTGTTCTACCGCTACGCGGCCTGAGCGCGGCCGCGCCTCATTGGCCCAGGTGGCGCCAGGCCTTGGCGTCGAGGTAGCGCTTCACGTGGGCGATGTAGTCTCTGGCCCCACTCGAGTACCAGTCACCAGAGAACCAGGCGCCGACACACCCCCAGGTGTCTCCTCTGACGCGCTTGCCGCCGTAGAGCCAGTCGCCGCCGTCGTAGAAATCGCCGTTCAGGCAGGAGCGGATCCAGGCTCCGTAGGTATCGACGGCGAAGGCAGTCGACCGCTGCGTCCAGGGGTAACCGCCGATGTCGAGGCTTCCGTCGCAGTGGGCGTTCTTGACCTGGACGAGTCCGTAGGAAGCTCGGCCGGGCTGGCCGCAGTCATCTCCGACAGTGCTCTGGTGCCAGTACGATTCCTGGACGGCGACTGCCCGTAGCAGATTCTCGTCCAGACCCCACTTGCAGGCCGCCCAGCGGATGATCGCGTCGGTCGAGCCTCGGTAGTGACCACTGATGCGGCTGCGCTTGGCGATCCAGCGCCGCCAATGCATCTGGTTGGAACCGGTCGGCCACTGCAGTCGCCCGCTGGGAACGGTGTGGTTGGCGCCGTAGTTGTCCGGGCGAGGCTCGAAGCGGCGGGCCGTAACGAGCCCCGCGCAGAGAGCATCCCGGCGCGGTAGCCGGGCGCCGGGCGGGAGCATACGGAAGTACATGCCTCGCACAAGCTTTGGCGGAGGTGCGGGATGTCCGGCCCTGACGTTGGAACTCAGCGCGGCCGCGGTGAACAAGGACACCAAGAACAAGGCCGCAACCAGAATGCGGCGGTCCAAAGTCGACGTACTCGTGCCTAGGCGGCCTGGGCGAAGCACGCGCCGAGAGCATAACGGGTCGGCGCGGAGGGTGCCGGGCTACCGGGTCTCGAGAAGCTCGTCTACCGGCACGTCCCGGAGGATCCTGGCCGGGTTGCCGACGACTACCTTGCGCGCCGGCACGTCGTTGAGGACGACGGCGCCGGCCCCGACGAAGGCTTCCTCGCCAATCTCGATTCCGGGCAACAGCACCGCGGCCCCGCCGACGCGAGCGCGGCGGCGGATCGTCGGGCCTTTCATCAATGCGTGTCGTTTCTCGGTTCGGCCCATGAAGTTGTCGTTGGTGGTTTGGACGCCGGGGGCGATGAAGACCTCATCCTCGACGGTCGAGTAGTTGGTGATGTAGGCGTTCGCCTGGATCCGCGTCAGGGCCCCAATCGTGCTGTCGTTTTCGACCAGGACGCCCCGCCCGAGTACGACGTCCTCGCCGATCTCGACCCGCTCACGCACGCAAGCTTGGTCACCGACGATCACGCGCGCACCGAGCTTCGTGCCGGCGAAGACGATTGCACCGGTCGAGACGATCGCGCCCGGTCCAATCTCCGTCGGCGGCAGCTGTTCACGCTTCGTCGAAGAACGGGGCGAGAGAGCGGGCTGCTTGCCCACGACGGCACCATCGAGGATCCGGCAGCCCTCGCCGAGGAGCGTGCCTGGGTAGACGATCGCACTCGGCGCGACGACGCAGCCGGGCTCGCCTTCCTCGGCGTCGAACCCTGAGAAAGGCTCGCTGATCCCGTTCTTCACATCCATCCGGCAAGCACGCTAGCCTACGCCGCTTCAATCGACAACCGCGGTGCATCGCGGACAACTCCCCGGCTCATCCGTCGGCGCCCAGACTCAAGCGGATGAGGCGGTTTGCCGAAGAAAGGTGGTGACAATCCCTCACTGGAGTGTTCAGCGTCGAGTACTCGATGACGACGCGTCGGGGGTATCGACTCCCAGGAGGAAGCCCAAAACAACTAGCTAGGTAAGGAGCCTATGACTACCCGCCGCCAAGTTCGCTCGTACCTACGCACGCTCATAGCTGCCTGCGCGCTCGCCCTACTGATCACCATCGGAAATATCGCCGGAGCAGCGAGTCCATCGTACGCGGTAAGCCTGCAGAACCCCTCGCTGGAGCAAGGATCAGGCAACAAACCTAGCTGCTGGCTACTCGGCGGCTACGGATCAAACAGTTACCAGTGGACGTGGACATCAGATGCCCACAGCGGTAGCCATGCCGAGAACCTGAACGTCACCAGCTACAAGAACGGCGATCGCAAACTGCTGACCTCCTTCAGCGGTTGCTCACCGGCAGTCACCGCCGGCCACGTCTACACGGTCAGCGTCTGGTACAAGTCCTCGGCACCGTCGGCCATCTTCGCCTTCAAAAACAACTCCTCATCGAGCGGCTACAGCTGGTGGGCCGGCTCGCCGCAGTTGCCGACTTCGTCCTCGTGGACGCAAGCATCATGGACGACACCTGTTGTTCCCTCCGGTATGAGCAACCTCTCGGTTGGACTCGGCCTGCGGAACGTCGGGTCGCTGACGATCGACGACTTCTCGCTCGTTGACTCGACGGGCACGGGCGGCGCCACCGACACGACGCCGCCGACAAGCACGATCAGCTGCAACGACAGTTCCTGCTCGAGCGGCTACTACAACCGATCGGTCACCGTCTCGCTGGCGGCGACCGACAACAGTGGTGGATCGGGCGTCTCCGCGATCCGCTACACGACCGACGGAACGACGCCGACGCTCAGCAACGGCTCCACCTACAGCGGGCCGCTGGTGATCGGCACGACGATGACGATCGCCTATCGCGCCTACGACAACGCTGGCACCGCGGAGCCCGTCAAGACACAAAAGATCCAGATCGACCAGTCGCCACCGACGGTTTTGCTGAGCGCACCCGCTAGCGGCGCGACCCTAACCGGGACAGCAACGTTGAGTGCCACTGCCAGCGACAACGTCGCCGTAGACCATGTCGACTTCCTTGTCGACGGGACTGTGGTTGGCAGCGACTCCAGCTCTCCTTATTCGATTGGCTGGAACTCTGCCTCGGTCGCAAACGGAACGCACACTGTGGCCGCCCGTGCACTCGATGCCGCAGGCAACACGGCTTCTAGCAGCACCACCACGGTGGCGGTCGCCAACCTCGCATCTGCACCTCCGCCGCCACCGGCACCACCCCCGCCCACCGGCGGCTCCTTCTCGACACTGGCCTCGGACGCTAGCGGCCTGCCGAGGGGCGATGGCAGCTGCGCTTCGCTGGTCACGACGAGTACCTGGGAGCCGCGGAGCGACAACTACACGGCCAACCACACCGTCCCTTCCAACCCGAGCTCGGTGCCCTGGTCGAACGCCGAGATCGGCTCCTACTGGGCGAAGTGGATTGCCAACCGAAACCTGGTCACCGGCAACTACACCGGCACGACCAACCAGATCATCCAGTGGGCTGCGTGCAAGTGGGGCCTGGACGAGGACCTACTGCGCGCGGTCGCGGTGCAGGAGTCCGACTGGCACGAGAGCATGGTCGGCGACAACTGCGGTTCCGTTGGCGAGGCTTCCTACGGCCTCTTCCAGATCAAGAACGCTTATTGCAACGGAGGCGGTGCCTGGGGCGGCTATCCGTACAGCGCCCAGGATTCGGCGCTGAACGCCGACTTCTACGGCGCCTACATGCGCTCCTGCCTCGACAACGATTTCTACGACGGCGGCTCCTGGCTCTACGGCGGGCAGACGATCGCCCAGATCGTTGCCGCCAGGGGTCTCGACTACGCCGTCTGGGGCTGCGTCGGCTCCTGGTTCTCCGGCGGTTGGTACGACTCCGGCGCCCAGAACTACATCAACGGCGTCAAGAGCCACCTCGCGAATAAGGACTGGCTGAAGTACTGACGTAGCGAACTCTGATGCTGGGAGAGGGCCGTCCAGGCGGCGGCCTTCCCCCAGCTCGGTTTCCCAGCAAGCGGGCCTGGCCTATCGTTTAGGCTTGTCGCGGCTGGGCTTGTGAGTACCCGCCGACGCGCTTAACGTGCAAGGACTGATGGAAGCGCAGCAGTCGGTCGCAGCCGGCGGAAAAGGGGCTGCCCGCGACGCGCCTAGCGGCCGGGCTCTGGCCCGTGCCGCCTCTTGGGTCTGGAGTGGCCATATCGTCGGCCAGGCGGCCTGGTTCGCCTCGCTCATCATCCTCGGAGCGCTGCTGCCACCAAAAGCGTTCGGCTCGGTCGCGATCGGCCTCGTGATCGCCAACGCCGCCGCACTCGTACAGGACGCGGGCTCGCGCGGCACGATCGTCCTCACCCGCCAACTGCGCGTTCGCGACATTGTCGCTGCAGTCGGCATCAACCTCGCTATAGGCCTCGCAGTTGCAGTCGCAGTCGCGCTCGCGTCGGGGACGATCGTCGCCCGCTTCGACGCCGGTGCCGATGTGGCGGTGTTGCAGGTGCTGGTGCTCTCGGTCGCCATCCGCGCCCTTGCCATCGCCCCGATGGCAGTGCTGCAGCGCACGTTGCAGTTCAAGCTACAGGCGAGCGTACTTGCGACCTCGATGCTGATCGCCGCAGCCAGCTCGATCGTCGCGGCGGCGCTCGGCGCGGGCGTCTGGGCGCTCGTCGTCAGGCAAGTTGCAGCCGCCGCGCTGCTGCCGCTCCTGGCCTGGATCGTCGCGATCAAGCCGATCAAAGCTGAGATCGCGGCTCCGCCTCGCGCACGCGGGCCGAGCCGGCGAAAGTGGGCGATCTGGTTCTTTCTACTAGCAGCGACGGATTTCGTAGCCCTCTCGATCGACTCGATCGTCGTCGGTCACTCACGCGGTGCAGCCCAGCTCGGCCTCTATTCGCTCGCCTTCACACTTGCCTTTGCACCCCTCACCAACTTCGCTTGGCAAATCGGCAAGGTCGTTTTCCCGGCGGCAGCACAGACGGCCGAGCTGGAGCTGATCGTCCGGCGCATGCTCCGAATCACCCGCCTGACAGCGATCGTGCTCCTCCCACTC
>DASTPN010000073.1:0-3100 GCA_035719985.1 Solirubrobacteraceae bacterium
CGTGCGCGCAGCGCCTGCTCGGAGATGATCAGATCGAACCACTCCTCCCCGTCCACGGCAATCACCGGGATGCGCTCGAGGTAGGCGCGGTGCAGATCCTCGTCGCGGGTGATGTCGCGCTCGACCAGCTCGAAATCATGGTCGGCGCGCACTCGCAAGAGCAGCGCGCGCGCCTGCTCGCAGAGATGACATTCAGGACTGCTGTACAGCGTGACGAGCACGTTCAGCCGGCGCGTCCCGGGCGTTCGCCGGTCGCATAGGCATCCAGGCCGAGATAAGCGGGGTATGTCAGTCGCGGCGCGTAGCGCGCGGCGCTTGCGATCATCGCGGCGTTATCCGTGCACAAAGCCATCGGCGGCACGTGCAGCTCGACGCCCAGCGACTTCAGCCGGCGTCGCAACTCGCCGTTGGCGGCCACGCCGCCGCCCACCGCCAGGCGATCCAGACCCGTTTGCTCCAGTGCTTGTTCGCAGCGCAGCAGTAGGTGATCGACGATCGCCGCCTGGTAGGAGGCGGCGAGATCAGGCGCACAGCTCGGCAAAGCGTCCTCGCCGAGTTCGCGCGTGCGGTAGAGCAGAGAGGTCTTCAGACCGGCAAAAGAGAAATCGAGGCTGCGAGCGAAGTCGCTTGTGGCGCCACGACCACCGCGGGAACGAGAGCCCGAGGCCGGGAACTCAAACACTTGCGGGTCACCGCCAGTCGCCAGGCGCTCCAACGCCGGCCCGCCCGGGTAGCCGAGACCCAGCATGCGCGCACCCTTGTCGAACGCCTCTCCCGCGGCATCATCGAGCGTGCGGCCGATCTCCTCAAAGCCGTGGCGCTCGCGGACGTGCGCGAGCAGGGTGTGGCCACCGCTTGCGATCAGGCACAGGAAGGGAGGCTCCAGCGCGGCCGGCAACGAGAACACGCCGCCGCCGTCCGGAGTCTGCTCGCCGCCACTGTGCGCAGGCTCTGCCAGCAGGAAGTTGGCGGCTACGTGACCCTGGATGTGATCGACCGCCGCAAACGGCAACTCGCGTGCGGCCGCGATGCCCTTGGCTGCCGAGAATCCCACCAGCAGGGCACCGATCAGGCCCGGGCCCTGGGTGGCCGCCACCAGGTCGATCCCGTCCAAGTCCGCTCCCGCCTCTTGCAAGGCTTGCGCAATAACGACGTCGATCAGCTCAAGGTGATGGCGCGAGGCGATCTCCGGCACAACACCGCCGAAGCGGTCGTGGGCGCGCTGCGAGGAAATCACGTTGGAGCGGATTGCGCCGTCCTCGCCCACGACCGCGACGCAGGTATCGTCGCAGCTACTCTCGACCGCAAGAACGGTCATACCGGCCCAGGATTGGGGACGTCGTCGAGCGTGCCCGCGAGCGTCGCCGGAGTGCGCCACATCACCAAAGCATCCTCCCCGTTGTCCTGGTAGTAGCGGCGGCGCAGACCCGCGGCGCGAAAGCCTTCGCGCTCGTAGAGATGGATTGCGACATGGTTGGAGCGGCGTACCTCCAACGTGTAGCGAGCCTCGGCGTCACCGACGCGCGCGAACAGCTCGGCAAGCAGAGCCGAGGCAACGCCCTTGTGTTGGTGATCGGTGTCGACGGCGACGTTCATCACGTGCCAGACCGTGTCATAGCGCGAACAGATCATGTAGCCAACGAGCCGCCGTCCGTTGACAGCCGCCAGGCAGATGCCCGAGGACTTGGAGAGCTCCAGCACGAACATCGCCAGCGACCACGGCGTCGGGAAGGCACGGCGCTCGATCGCAATCACGCGCGGCAGGTCGGCGTAGGCCAACTCGCGCACGCCGACTGAGAAGGAGCCGTCTGCCTGGACCTCGACTACGGAAGCCATCAGCTCGCCGCGCCCTCGAGCGCGATCGCGGCGTCGGGGCGACGCAGGTAGTCGGGCAGCACCGGATCGTCGCTCGCGCTTGCGGCGAGACCAAGCTCGCATAGAGCGCCAGCCCGAATGCGGTGAAGCGCCGAACCGTCGTCCGGCACGGACACGCCGGACCGCTCGAATTCCGAGCGGTAAAGCACGGCGCCATCGCCGACGGCCACGCAGCGCCCGCTTAGGAATACGTCGCCCTGTTCAGCCAGCAGTTCGGCCATGACGGCCGGCACAACAGGACGAGGCGAGAGCAACTCCATCTCCCCTTGATACCCGCCAACGAACACCTCGCCACGACGAGCGTCGATCGCGGCGAGGATCGGCGGGCTGCCAGGCTCCTCGCCGCCTCGACCCCCGCCCTCCTCGCCAACCTCGTCCCCGACGCCGAGCACCAGGGCGCGTAGGCTGGAGACGCCCACCAGCTCCGCCCCGCTTGACTGCGCCAAACCGTGAGCCGTGGCGACACCGACGCGCAGGCCAGTGAACGTACCGGGACCGACGCCCACCGCTATCCGATCGAGGTCGCGCCAACCCAGGCCAGACTCCGCAAATAGACCCGCGGCTAGCGGCAGCAAGCGTGTCGAATGACCCGGACGCTCACCCGCCCGCGGATCGTCGCGCGCTTCCAGCACGCTGCCGTCGACGCAGCGCAAACCGATGACGGTCGCCGGCGTCGCGGTGTCGATCCCAAGCACGATCATGGGCGCACCTCTGAGCCAACCCGCTCGGACACGCGCTGGCCTTGAACCCGCGCAGGCACGATCGCCTCGTCTGCGGCTTGCACGAGGATCCTGCGCGCATTGGCGCCCACATGCTCGATCGTCACCGCAAGGCGCGCTTCGCCAAGCTCGGGTGCCTGCTCGTGCGGCCACTCCACGAACGCGATCCGGTCGGGGCCGAGGTAGTCCTCGAGCAGATCCGGTTCCTCATCGCGCAAAGACGCCAGGCGGTAGAGGTCGAGGTGCGAGACGGTTGTGCTGTCGGCTCGGTAGCGGTGACCGATCGCGAACGTCGGGCTGGTGACGGGGTCCGATACCCCCAGCGCTCTGGCGGCGCCGCGCACGAGTGTGGTCTTGCCGGCCCCCAGCTCGCCGCGCACGAGCACGACATCGCCCGGCCTCAGCGCGGCGGCAAGCTCCGCGCCCAGCGCCTCGGTCTCGCTCGGGCCCGAGGTCTCGAAGGTGCGTGCCGGCACCCGACAAGCGTAGTCCAAGCAAAGAAAACG
>DASTPN010000074.1:0-3062 GCA_035719985.1 Solirubrobacteraceae bacterium
GTCACGCCGCAACCACCGAAAATGCGCGCTCGCGGTAGGCGACGCCGCCGGCCGCGATCGTGAGCAGGACCTTGCCGGTCAAACGCCGTCCGGCAAAGCAGCAGTTCTCCGAGCGGCTCTCCCAACCGTTTTCACCGGGTACCCATTCGGTCGCAAGGTCAACGAGCGTCAGGTTGGCCGGCTCACCGACTTCGATCCTTGGCGCGGGCAGCTCGAACAATTCGGCGCCAACCGTCATTCGCTGCACAAGCAGCGACAGCGAGAGGATGCCGGGCAACACGAGGCCAGTGTGCAGTGCCGCGAACGCAGTCTCAAGACCGGTCGTGCCCATCGGTGCCTGCTCGAACGGGACCTCCTTCTCGTGGCGTGCGTGCGGTGCGTGGTCGGTGGCCACGCAGTCGATCGTGCCGTCGCGCAGGCCCTCGATCAGCGCTTGGCGATCCTGCTCGTCTGAGAGTGGGGGGTTCATCTTCATACTCGTGTGAAGCGTTCGTACATCCTCGTCGGTGAGCAACAGGTGGTGTGGCGTGACCTCACAACTGACGCGATAGCCGAGCTGCTTGGCTGCTGCGACCGCGCGCACGGATGCTGCGCAGGAGAGGTGTTGGAAGTGCACGCGAGCGTCCTCGTAGCCGGCCAGCTCGGCGTCGCGGGCGACCATCGTCGACTCGCTGACGCTGGGGATACCGCCGACGCCCAGCGCAGCGCTGAGATTGCCCTCATGCATGGCGCCGCCTTTAGAGAGCGAAGGGTCCTCCTCGTGCAAAGTGATGACGCCGCCGCATAGCCGCTGATATTGCAGCGCCTTGCGCAGCATGCCCGCCGAGGCGACCGGTCGCCCGTCGTCGGTGAAGCCAAGCGCGCCGGTTGCGGTCAGTTCGCCCATCTCGCTGAGCTCCTCGCCTTCCAGCCCGCGCGTGATCGCTGCGAGGAAGCCGACGGGGACACGTGCCTCGCGTGCGGCAGCCTCGCGCACGGAGCGAAGCAAGGGCGCCGAGTCCAGCACCGGGTCGGTGTTAGGCATCGCGATCACCCCGCCAAAGCCGCCTGCTGCCGCGGCGCGGGTTCCCGTCTCCAGGTCCTCCTTATGCTCCTGACCTGGGGTGCGCAGGTGCACGTGGGGATCGAAGAAGGCCGGCAGCAGGTGCTTGCCAGCGCCGTGCACGACCTCCAGCCCCTCCGCGTCGACGGTGCCCGCGTCAGCGATCGCTGCGATCTGACCGTCGCGCACGAGGACGTCGCACGGGCCGCCCAGATCGCCGCGCGGGTCGAGCGCGTGCGCGCCTGAGATCAGCAGATCGGCGGAGGCGAGTGAGCCGTGCAGAAGCTTTGAGATCGCCATCAGCGGCCCTTTCTTCCTTGACGATCTATTGTCACGCCAGTTGAGGCTCGGGGACGGGGCGGAAAGCGCGCGATCTGGCCAGCAGCTCGTACAGGACTGCCATGCGCACGACGACGCCGGCCTCGACCTGTTCGGCGATCACCGCCTGGGGCGAGTCGACAGCCTCTCCAGAGAGCTCGACGCCGCGGTTGACCGGACCGGGGTGCATCAGCAGTTGGCGCGGCGAGAGCCGGCGCGCGCCGATTTGAAAACAGTTGGCGTACTCCCGAAGGGATGGCACCCACGACTCGCTCATGCGCTCGTGCTGCATGCGCAGCGCGTAGACAACGTCCGCCTTGCCCAGTTCGCTGAGCGAGTAACGCACCTCGCAGCCGAGCGCCTCGATCCCGCGCGGTATCAGCGTTGGCGGGCCGGCGAGCGTGACATTCGCGCCCATTCGCTGGAAAGCGAGGATGTTCGAGCGCGCCACGCGCGAGTGCGCGACGTCGCCGACGATCCAAATTGAGACGCCGTCCAGCGGCCCGAGTCGTCGGTTAAGGGTGTAGACATCGAGCAGCGCCTGAGTCGGGTGCTCGTGCTTGCCGTCTCCGGCGTTGACAATCGCCGCGCTCGTCCAACCGGAGACCAGCTCAGCCGCGCCCGCCCACGGTGTGCGGATCACGATTGCATCGGGCTTATGCGCGGAGAGGGTCAGGATCGTGTCCTTGAGCGACTCCCCCTTCTCGACCGAGGAGCCGCTGGAGACGAAGTTGACGACGTCGGCCGACAGCCGCTTGGCCGCCAGCTCAAAAGAGGAGCGCGTGCGGGTCGAGGCCTCGTAGAAGAGGTTGAGCACCATCCGCCCGCGCAGAGCGGGAACCTTCTTGATCTCCCGATCGCCCACCTCGGCAAAGCGCGCGGCTTGCGCGACGATCCGCTCGATCGCCTCGCGGTCCAGGTCCTCGATCGAGAGCAGGTGGTTCATGCCGGGACCTCCTCTGCGGCGGTCGAGATGCCGACCTCATCGACGCCGTCTATCTCCCTGACACGCACGTTGACGCGCTCCTCGCGCGAGGTGGGAAGGTTCTTTCCGACATAGTCCGGGCGGATCGGTAGCTCGCGGTGGCCGCGATCGGCCAGTACGGCCAGCTGCACACGTTGCGGGCGCCCATAGTCAAAAAGCGCCTCGATTGCTGCGCGTACCGTGCGTCCTGTGTAGAGGACGTCGTCAACGATCACGATCGTGCGCCCATCGAGGTCAAAGTCCACGTGCGAGCTGTGCAGCACTGGCGCCTCAGGCCGGGAGGCAACATCGTCTCGGTAGAAACCGATGTCCAGATCGCCGAACGGCACTGGGGCGCCGAGCAGACTCTGCAGGATCTCGCGCAGGCGCCCGGCAAGCACGGCGCCGCGACGGTGAATGCCAACAATCGCGATCTTGCTATCGCCTCTGTTGCGCTCAGCGATCTCATGAGCGATCCGCGTCAGCGCCCGCTGAATGTCGTCCTCTCCAAGGACGATCTTCCCGTCTGTCATCGATTCCTTCCTGGTCTCTCAGGACCGGGTTAAAGGGATGCTTGGGCGACTGTATCAACGTGGTGCGACGGGCTCGGCGTCCGGCTGCTCGCTTTCAGTCGAGTTTGCCCGATCGGCTTCGCGCTCGGCGGCGGGGCTGTCTCGGGGCGAGTCCTGCCCGCTGGTCGTGCGGCGCGACCAGCGCACCAGCTCCGCCGGTCCCTTC
>DASTPN010000075.1:0-20005 GCA_035719985.1 Solirubrobacteraceae bacterium
CTGCAAGGTCAGGTGACAGCTCCTGAGAAAAGCTGTCGCGCGACACTAGGAAAAGAGCTGAGTCAAGATCGGGCTGATGACCATCTTGCAATGCCAGCAGGAAGTCACGCGCGATGCCCCAATGGGGACCGGGCTCGTGGAAGTTCGCAGAGAACCGAGGCTGACCACCGCGAGCAACGAGCTCATCACCGAACAGGTAGACCACCTTTTCTCGACCGCGGCAGAAAATGACTGATGCGGAGCCACAGTCTTCTACGAGGGCGAGCCCTGAGCTATCCAAATAAGTCTCCACAATCCCTTTCAGCCGATTGACGTACTGCGATTTGATCCCTCGCACCTCGGCGCGCAAACTCTCTATCTCCCGATCAATGTCCCGCAAGCTCGGTGCTGCGCCACGATGGTGTTCACGACGCCTCTTGCCTCGACGCTTCTTCAAGCTCATGAGATAATTGTGCAGCGCACGGCGGCGGCAACCTACCTCAACGCACGCGAGACCGCGACCGGGGGTTGAACCCAGTGTTTCAAGTTCGCGCCGTCTTGTTGCCGAGCTGCCCTTCTGGCCGGCCTACTCCCTACGCTTGCTTAATGTCCTATGACGATCGGTTTGAGCGGCTTGAAGAGGAGTTGCGCGACGTGAGGCGCGAAGCAGCGGAGTTGCGGGCGTCCTACGATGAGGCCATTGAGCTGGCGCTGATCGGTGCCGTGCCGAACGGCATCGTCCGCCTTATCGCCGACGCCAGAAGCGCGGGATGGCTCGTAACCTACCGGCGAGGGACACGACGGACCGACTTCGGCGTAATTAGCTTTGCGCATCCCGGAGACGCAACACACGACTGCAACATCCAGCTTCCTGTACCTGGGGACGAGCAGACTCAGCGCCGGATCGAGATGGACGTACGCATGCGGATTGGCCTCCTCTACGCCGCGTAAAGCCACCCCCGAAAAGCAACCGCCAGCTCGCTTGAGTTCGAACTCTAAATCATAGACAGCCGCGACTAGTCCGCCTTTCGCTGCATCGCGGCTAGTGCTCGTCGTCGGGCTTGCCGCGCAACCGGCTCCATCAGATCCTCAAGGAAGCTGTCCGGGTTCCAACGTTGCACCCGGCTCCGCGCGTCAGGGACTCGAACTCATATGGCAGGCACGCCAACTAACTCCGGCACATCAGCAGCGCCTCAATGAGCCGCGAGACACGACTCCCATCCCGAAACGCCGAAGGCCCAGCCCCCTCTCGGGGAACTGGGCCGGTTCGACCTTCTTCAAGATGGTGGAGACGGCGGGAATCGAACCCGCGTCCGCAGTCGCGTATGAATGGCTTCTACGAGCGTAGCCGGCGCTCTGATCTCATCCTCGACTCGCCTCGCCGGCCGGGTTGTCGGGGACCAGCCTCCTAAAGATTCCCCGGCTCGGCGGAAGCGATCCTCACCGGGTGAGCCTGCTTTCTGATCCCGACGTTCCCCACCACAGGCGAGTGGGGGCCGAGACCTCACTCTTAGTTTCTAGCTAAGCAGCGAGGGCGTACTCGTGAGAGTCCGCACTTATGGTTTTCCCGGGTGTTTTACGAGGCCGCCCGGGACCTCGACTCGCGACCATCCAGACGAACCGACCGCGTCGAAGCCTGTCGTCCCCTGGAATGTTCTGCCTCATCCTAGCGCCGTGAGGCATGCGCCCTCGTGACGCTTAACGAAGTCGACGCGGTCCCGGGCCGCTTTGAGGAACCTGCCTCCGGTTGGCCCGAAAGCTTCCCAGTGACCGGTGGCGCGGCCTTACACCTCAGTGGCCTCGCTCTTCGCGGCTCGGTTCCGCGTCTAGATCCAACTTACGCCTCCCCTGTACACCCGTCAAGACCTCTTTTGTACTCCTCCCCGCACATTCCGAGAAAAGGCCGATGACCCCATTCCCGCACCGCTGTTAGGCGCCCTTTAGCCGGCCTGCCAGAATGAACCTATGGACGCTCAACCGCCCGTCACGAGCGAAGCGACGATCCCGCGTCCTGCAGCCGGCGGCGAAGCGCCTTTTGGCGCACCGAAGCGCTCCTGGCGCAAACGAGCGGGCGGGGCCGCAGGTGGGCTCGCGGCACTTGCTGCGAAGTTCAGCGCCTTCATCAAGGCTGGGGCGCTGTTGCTTGGAAAATTCACGCTGTTCACGACCGGGGCCACGGCCCTTGTTTCGATCGCCGCCTACAGCCTGTTCTGGGGCTGGCAGTTTGCAGCCGGCTTCGTGTTGCTGCTGTTCGTGCACGAGATGGGCCATGTGATCCAACTGCGCAGGGAGGGCATCAAAGCAAGCGCTCCGATGTTCATCCCCTTCCTGGGCGCAGCTATCTTCTCGCGCTCTATGGGCGAGAACGCAGCCGCCGAGGCACGTGTGGGCCTGGCTGGACCCGTGCTTGGGACGCTCGGCGCCCTCGCCGTGGCCCTTGCCGCGGTGCTGACCGGGAGCGATCTGCTCAGGGCCCTTGCCTACGTGGCTTTTTTCGTGAACCTGATCAACCTGATTCCGGTCGTCCCCTTCGACGGTGGCCGCGCGATGGCAGCGGTATCGCCGTGGCTGTGGTTCGCCGGGATTGGCGGCCTGGTGGCGATGATCGTGCTGTTGCACAACCTGTTCCTGATGATTTTCATTCTCCTCGCTCTCAGCGAGATGCCGCGCCGCTGGCGCCAGCTGCGCTCACGCAGCCTCGAGCAGGCGGCCTACTATCGCGTCCCGAGTCACCAGCGCATCCTCATCGCTCTCGTCTACATCGCGTTGATCGTTGTACTCGGCGTCGGCATGTCCGAGACCCACCTGCTGAGCAGCGCCGGCCATAGCTTCCGATCGATCTGAGCACAGCGCAACCCAGTACGCTGTTCCATTGGGCAGGACAACCAGCTGCTGTAGGGGGCTTATCGAATGGGACGAACACGTATTGCGGCGCCCGCGCTTGCGAGCAGCGCCTTGGCGGCTATCGCACTCGCCGCGGCCGGGTGCGGGTCAACACCCAAACCGCCGCTCACGCGAGCGCAGCTGACAAGCAAGGCCAACTCGATCTGCCAGACGGTGACCGCCAAGCTCGAAGCCGCAAGCAAAGGAGAAAGTGCGAACACCCCCCAGCAACTTGAGCGCCTTACCAGCAAGGTCGCAGGTTTCGAGCAGAAGGCGCTAACCGAACTGACGGCGCTGGTCCCGCCGCCGGCGCTGGAAGCGCAATGGCAGCGGTTCGTGGACGGCGCTCAATCGCTTGCCGAAGACACCGCCAAGGTCAGCGAATACATCGCCAACAAAAACACCGCGGCAGGCAAGGCCATAATCTCCAAAGCCGAGGCCACCCAAAAGCAAATGGTCGCCATCGCCAAACGCAACGGCTTCAAAGACTGCGAAAAGGTCGCCTAGACAGTAGCCGGCCCGGCGAGCTAACGTCGCGCTTCGCGCAGCCCGCGTTCCATGTCGCGCTTTGACTCGCGCTCGCGGATGCTCTGGCGCTTGTCGTAGAGATCCTTGCCGCGCGCGAGAGCGATCTCGACCTTAGCGTGGGCTCCCTTGAAGTACACGCGGGTCGGCACCAGCGTGAGCCCACGCTCGGCGACGCGCTCGGCGATTCGCTCGATCTCCGCGCGGTGCAACAACAGCTTGCGTGGCCGCTCAGGATCGTGGTTTTCGCGCGAGGCGGGCAGGTAGGGCGGTATGTGCACCGAGTGCAGCCACAGCTCACCGTCGCGGATCGCCGCGTAACCGTCCTTCAGTTGAGCGCCAGAGGCGCGCAGCGCCTTGACCTCTGTGCCGGCCAGCACGATCCCGCACTCGATCCGCTCGAGCAGCTCGTAGCGGTAGGAGGCGTAGCGATTGCTCGCCACGTCGCCCGCGCCGATCTTGCGCTTGCCGCCTTTGGACTTCGCCATGTAGATGAGCCTAAACGGCCGGTGCCAGATCGACGCGACCGGCGGCCGCATCGATACGGATGACGCGCACAGAGACCGGGTCGCCGAGACGCAGCACCGCGCCCGTGCGCTCGCCCTTGAGAATCGTCGACTGCTCGTTCAGTGTCCACCAGTCGCGCTCTTCGCCGGCGCTGAGCAGCCGAACCGGGAGCATGCCCTCAAAGACACCCACACCCTCGCCGAATACGACGAAAGCGCCGGCGGCGATCAGCCCCGTCACCTCCCCCATAAAAATCTGGTCGTAGCCACCCTCGAGCAAGACCTGTTCGAGCCGGAAGCAGGCGGCCACGTCGTCGCCCTTGTGCTCCAGGGCAACGGCCTCGCGCTCGCGCTCAGATGTCGTCTCGCCAAGCTCCACCAGCTTGCGCCGACCGGTGATCGGCTCGTGAGAGCCAAGTGAAGAGATCAGTGCGCGGTGACAGACGATGTCCGGGTAGCGGCGAATGGGCGAGGTGAAATGGCAATAGCAAGCCGAGTGAAGCCCGGCATGACCAAGGTTCTTGGGTGAGTAGTAGGCCTGCTTGAGCGAGCGCAGCACCAGCGAGCTGAGCGCCGCGCGCCCGTGGCCGGTACGGCGGACGTGCGCATCCACGCGGCGCGATATCTCGCCGATCAGCTCAGCCGCTTGCGTTGAGAACAAGGGGTCGGGCAGCGGCGGAGTGGAGACGCCCAACGAGTGCAGTTGCTCGACCAGCCTGCGAACACGCTCGGGATCAGGACGCTCGTGGACGCGGTAAAGACACGGCACCTTTGCCTGCGTCAGGTGACGCGCGACGGCTTCATTAGCGGCGATCATCAGATGCTCGATCAGTCGGTGAGACTCGGTCTGCGGCCGTGGCGCGATGTCGGTGACGTTTCCCTGCTCGTCAAAGACGAACTCAGGCTCCTCAGAGTCGACCACGAGCGCGCCGCTGCGCTCGCGCGCCTGCTGCAAAGTGGCCGCGGCGGATCGGGCAGCGGTCAAGGACGCACCCCACGGTTCGGGTGCTTGCTGGCCGATTGTCGATCCCGTCGATCGGCAATCGGCAGAGGCAAACAGGCGATCGACCCCCTCGTAGTCCAACCGCTCGTCTGAGCGAATGATCGAACGGTAGAAGCTCGCCTGCTGCACCTGTGCGCCCGCCAATACAAGCTCCACCGTTACCGCCAGCCTCTCGGCGCCAGGCACCAGCGAACAGGCGCCTGAAGAGAGTGCGTGCGGCAACATCGGCTCGACCGTCCCGGGCAGATACACGCTCGTCGCGCGTCGCCGCGCCTCCAGGTCAAGCGGCGAGCCGAGCGGCACATGCGCGGCGACATCGGCGATGTGTACCCACACGCGTACATGGTTGGGAGCGCAGTCGAGTGCTTCGGCGGAGATCGCATCATCGAAATCGCGCGCCGTCGCCGGATCGACCGTGAATGTCGCAAGCTCACGCAGGTCGGTCCTGGGCTCGTGCTCGGCCTGTTGCCAAGCCCGGGCCGCCGCACGCTTGGCCTCCCGCTCTACCTCGACCTCGAATCCGCGCTTTATCCCGCCCTCGCGCAACACCGCGTCGATCGCGTCGCGAGCCGTTTCTGTGCGCTCCTCCGGCGGCCACACAACGCGTGCGTTCTGCGAGGAACTGCGCTTGATTGCTGGACGCCGGCGAGCGCCCCGCGCCGGGGCGCCGCGACCGCGTCCGCCTCGCGGTGGGCTCATCCCACCTTCGCCGCTAGCGTACGCAGCGCGACTTCGAGCCCATGATTGCTGTCGGTGCCGTGTGCGACGAGCACTTCCGGGGTGACGCCGGCACCCTCTTTGACTCCGGAGCCACCGAGGTTGCGACCGTTGGGCGTGTAGTACTCGCCGACGGTGATCTTGATCGCCCCCCCATCTGAGAGCGGCTCGAGCTCCTGGAAGACCCCCTTGCCGTAGGTATGCGTGCCGACGACCGTGGCGCGGTGGTGGTCCTGCAGGGCGGCGGTGACGATCTCAGAAGCCGACGCGGTGTTGTGGTCGACGAGCACGACCATCGGTATGTGCGTGGGTATCGCGCCACCAGCCGCGGTCAGGACGATCGTCGGCTGGGTGCGCCCACGCGTTGTGACGATGACGCCCGAGGGGATGAAGATGCTTGCTATCAGCCGCGCCTCGCTGACGAGGCCGCCGCCATTGGCTCGCAGATCGAGCACTATCCCCTTCGCGCCCGCTTTCAGGAGTCCTTGAACGGCGTCATAGACCTCGGCGTGAGCGCCTTCGCTGAACGTTGCCAGGTACACCCAGCCGAGCTTTACGCCTTTGTAAGTGCGCATGGACGAGGCGACGACCGGCTCAGAGATGGTGGCGCGAGTGACGGTCACGGTGCGCCGCGGCGTGCCGTGATGGGCAAGCGTCAGCCGTACATTGGTGCCGGGAGGCCCCTTGATCAGGGTGGTGGATGTCTTCGCGGGCAAGCCGTGCAGCGAGCGACCGTTGACCGCGACGATCACATCGCCGGACTTCAGGCCGGCACGCTGGGCCGGGGAGGCGTCAAAGACATGCACGATTTCCAGCCCATCCGGCGTGGCTTTCGGGTTCACTTCGACGCCGATTCCAGCGAAGCTCGCGGGCTGATCGAAGCCTGTGTATTCCTTCGGCGCCAGATAGGTCGAGTAGGGATCGTGCAGGCTCGAGACCATCCCAGCGATCGATGAGCTGGACAGACTCTGCTTGGAAACCGGCCGATAGTAGTCGCGGTCGATTCGTTCGATTGCTTCACCCACAAGCTGTGACCCGTTTTCGGCGACCAGCGCTTTGCGCGCGAATGCCGGCAGATGGCTGGGATGCCCGCCGAGCCAGATGCCGAGCACCAGCAACAACGGCAGCAACACGACCAGCACGATGACGGCGAGTTGTGACTTGGGTCCCCTCACTGACTTCAGCCTATGCGCTGCGAGCGCGCCTCACGCCGCCGACGCTCGCCGATGCCGGTTTAGACCCGCAGAAAGCGTCTAAGCGAGATGCCTGAGCCTGCAGCCGAAACAGCGATCGCACAGCCCATCAATACGACGATCAGCACGCGGAAATCGATCATCGCCGGTTGGGAGATCAGCTTGACCGTGCCCGCCAGCGGGTCGATCAGCGTCACCTTGGCGAGTGCGAGCAGCGCGATCGCGCCAACGCCGCCAACTGCTCCGAGGAACAGGCCCTCGATCACGAACGGCCAGCGAATGAACCAGTCGGTTGCTCCCACCAGCTTCATCACCTCGACCTCGCGACGGCGCGAGAACAGGGACAGGCGGATCGTGTTTGAGACCAGCAGCATCGAAGAGAAGACCAGCAGCGCCGCCAGCAGCGCCATCGTGATCTTCACGATCCGAGTGGCGGTGAGGATCTTGTCGGTTTGGGCCTGGCGGTTCTGTACGTCGGCGATGGCGGTGTCGCTCACCAACCGCTTGCCTAGCGGACTGTTCTGGTCGAGCTCGACGCGCAGAGCGTCGGCGTTGTCGGGATTTGACGGAGTGATTCGCAGGATTTCCGGCAGCGGGTTGTAGCCGATCAGCTGGAAGGCCTGCGGGTCGAGCTTGCGCTCCTGTTCGTAGCCCTTCTGCTTGGAGACGACTTCGACATGACCGGCGTAGCGGACGTGTTCGATCTCTTTGTGCACGCGCGCCACTTCGGCGGCGGTAGCGGTCGTGTTCAGATCCACATCGACGACCACCCGCCCGCGGATCGAGTTGGCGGCGCCGTTGGTGGCCTGCACGACGGGAATGAACACGCCGAGCACGAGCGTCGTCACCAACACGCAGGAGAGCGCCGCGAACGAAGGCGCGGGATTGCGCTTCATCGAGCGCGTCGCCTCCTTGAGGAAGAAGCCGAGTTTCATCGACGCAGACCTTGCGAGCGACCAGCAGCCTCGGCGGCGGTTTCGCGCTTGAGGCGCTCCGCGAGATCGCCGGTGGTCTCGTCCTGCGCATAGAGCCCGGTCGCCTCATCGCGGACGATGCGCCCGCGCTTGAGCTCGATCACGCGGCGACGCATCTTGTCAACCATCTCGTTGTCGTGAGTAGCAACTACCACAGTCGTTCCGGCACGATTGATGCGGTAGAGCAACTGCATGATTCCGATCGAGGTATCGGGGTCGAGGTTGCCGGTGGGCTCGTCGGCCAACAACAGTGGCGGGTGCGAAGCAAACGCACGAGCGACAGCCACGCGCTGCTGCTCGCCACCGGAGAGCTGATGGGGATAGTTGTGCAGCTTGGTCGAGAGTCCGGTAAGGCGCAA
Organism: Solirubrobacteraceae bacterium; assembly: GCA_035719985.1. Taxonomy (GTDB): domain Bacteria; phylum Actinomycetota; class Thermoleophilia; order Solirubrobacterales; family Solirubrobacteraceae; genus Palsa-744. Next base: position 8,140 of record DASTPN010000075.1, read on the forward strand.
GATGTCAGGGAGAGCCGCGCGAATCTGCTTGCGCGACGCACCAGTGACCTGCAGCGCATAAGCGATGTTGTCGTAGACCGTGCGAGTCGGCAGCAGCTTGAAGTCCTGGAAGACGACGCCGACATTGCGGCGGTAATAGGGCACGCGCTTTCGCTCGATCTCCGCCAGCGAGCGCCCGGCCACGCGGATGACGCCCTCGGTCGGATCCAGCTCCTTGATCAGCAGCCGCATGATCGTCGACTTGCCCGAGCCGGTCGAGCCGACCAGGAAGACGAACTCCTGGCGGTCGATCGCAAAGGTGGCGCGCTCGAGCCCGGTGTCGCCCGAGTCATAACGCTTGGTGACCCCTCTGAACTCGACTACGGTGTTCGGGTTGGGCGCCGTCGGTGGCCGCGTCGGCAGCGCAAGCGGCTGAACCGCACCGGCGGTACGCACTCGCTGTGGCAACGCACGTCGGCGAACCGGCTGGCGCTCGTGGCGCTCGCGGCGATTTAGGTCTCGATCGGGGGCAGGCATGGCGGCGCACAGTAGCGCTCTGCTCTCCCACAAGTCGCAGTTTTCCCTGCATGCAAGCGTCTTTGCAATAAGGTGAGCACGATGGCTGAGATCTCGAGAACAACTCTCGCCGCCAACGGACTGCCGGTCTACAGCATCGCCGTGCCCGGCACCCGTGCGCTGACGGCGCTCGTTGCCTTCGATGCCGGAGCGCGCTCCGAGCGTGCCGAGGAGAACGGGATGGCTCACTTCCTCGAGCATCTCGTCTTCAAGGGCGGCGAGAAGTACTCGACCTATAAGGATGTCAACGAGACCGCCGAGCGCCTTGGCGGCATGCTCAACGCTTACACCAGCCACGACCTCGTCGCCTTTCACATCACCGTCCGCGCCGAGTCCGCGCCAGAGGCGATCGACCTGCTCAGCGACTTTGTCGCCCGACCGAAGCTCGACGCCGAGGAGCTCGACCGCGAGCGCGGCGTGGTCATCCAGGAGATCAACCGCGCCTATGACCAGCCGTCTACGGTCGCCGAGTATCTGATCGACAAGGCCGCCTTCGGCGATCACCCGCTCGGACGCACCGTGCTCGGACCCGAGCAGAACCTGCGTTCCTTTACGCGCGATGGCATTGTCGCCTTCCGCCAACGCCGCTGGGCGGGCGCCACCGGCGGCGCGTTTCTTGTGGGCAATGTCGAGCACCTGCCGGGAGAGGACCAGCTGGCGCAGCTGTTTGCCCGCTTCCCCTCACTCTCTGCCCCCGAGCCGTATGTCCCTGCGCCACGTTTCGCTCCCGAGACTCTCGTCGAGCAGCGCGACACCAACCAATCGCACCTGCGCATGATCTACCGACCGGCGATCAGCGTCACCGACCCCAAGCAGCGAGCCGCCTTGTCGATCTACTCGACGCTGCTAGGCGGCTCGATGGGCTCGCGACTGTTCGAGGAGATCCGCGAGAAGCGAGGCCTCTGCTACTCCGTCTACGCGATAGCCCACGCTTACGCCGACGTACCGATCCTGCAACTTGGCTCGGGCCTGGAGTCGGCCAAGTGCGTGGAGGCATACACGCGTATGCGCGAGATCGTCGATGAGCTGCGAGATGCGGGCCCCACCCGTGAGGAGGTCGACCGCGCCCGCGCCTATTCAGCCGGTCGACTGGTACTCGCCTTCGAGAGCACCAACGCGGTCGCCCGCTACGGCGCCAGCCAGAAGATCGTCTTCGGCGAGGATGTCGATCCCGACGCGGCTATCGCCGCCCTGGACGCCGTCACCTTCGAGGAAGTCCGCGAGATCGCGGCAGATGTAGCCGACGAGCTGGCAGTCGCCTGTGTAGGCCCACACGAGGCCGGCGACTTCTAACCGAGCGCAACCATACGGTCGATCGGTATTCGCGCCCGCTCGGCGATCTGCGGCGGCACGCGCACCTCGTGCTTGAAGTCACGCAGCGAGTCGCGCAGCTTCTCAAGTGTGATCATCTTCATGTAGACGCAGCTGGCCTCGGCGTTGGCGGGGATGAAATCGACGTCGGGTGCGGCCATCTGCAGTGGGTAGAGCATGCCCGTCTCGGTTGCCACGACCGCCTCGCGGCGAGCATTTGAGTGCGAGCTGGCCTCCTCCTCGATCGCATCGGCGTAGCGCAGCATCCCGCCGGTGGAGAGCATGTGTACACCCTCGGCTGAAATGTCCCCGGCGGCGACATACTCCATCACACTGGTGGTGCAGCCACACTCAGGATGGATCAGGAAGTCGGCGCCCGGGTGCGCGGCGCGGGTAGCCTCGATGTCGGCCGGGCGGATGCCGGCGTGGACGTGGCACTCACCGTCCCAAACGTGCATCGGCTTGCCCAGCTCCTTCTCCACATAGGCGCCGAGCCACATATCAGGGCCGAAGAGAATCTCGGTGTCAGCGCCACGCGTCTCATAGATATGCCGCACGACGTCCACAGCGTTGGCCGACGTGCAGCAGTAGTCGGTCAGCGCCTTCACCTCAGCGGTCGTATTCACGTACATCACCACCACGCCGGCCGGGTAGCGCTCTCGCCACTGCGCCAGCTGCTCGGCGTCGATCGAAGCCGCCAGCGAACAGCCAGCATCCAGGTCGGGGATCAGCACGGTCTTCTCAGGGCAGAGGATCGAAGCCGTCTCGGCCATGAAGTGCACGCCGCAGAAGACGATCGTCTCGCTATCAGCGGCCGCGGCCTGACGCGAGAGGCCAAGCGAATCACCTACGTAATCTGCGATCTGCTGGACCTCGGGGACCTGATAGTTGTGAGCGAGGATCGTGGCGTTTCGCTGAACGGCTAGCGCACGGATCTCCTCGTGCAGCTCGGCGATTTCCTTAGAGGTGAGCGACACGACCGCGGCCTGCGTTGGGACCATCGGCAGGTTCATGGCATTGCCTCCAAGATCAAGGACAGATCGAGGGCCGCAGCGGAATGGGTGAGCGCCCCTACTGATATGAAGTCTATCCCTGTCAGGGCACGTTCCCGAATGTTCTGAAGCGTAACGTTGCCGCTCGCCTCAAGCTCCGCGCGCCCCGCGACCTGAGCGACCGCGGCGCGCAACTGCTCACCCGTCATGTTGTCGAGCAACAGCCGGGGAGCGCCGGCCGCCAGCGCTTCGTCGATCTCGTGAGCGTCGCGAACCTCCACCTCCAGTGTCTGAGCCAGCTCGGGCGCAGCCGCGCGTGCTCGCTGGATCGCCTCGACGATGCCGCCAGCGGCAGCGATGTGATTCTCCTTGAGCAGGATCGCATCGAATAGGCCGACGCGATGGTTGTAGGCGCCGCCCGCCGCCACGGCGGCCTTCTCGAGCATGCGCAGCCCTGGCGTCGTCTTGCGCGTGTCGAGCACCTTCGCTCCCGTTCCCTCCACGGCACGCGCCATACGGGCAGCCAGCGTCGCAACACCGGAGAGGCGCGCTAGAAAGTTCAGTGCCGTGCGCTCACCTGTGAGCAACGCTCTGGCCGTCGCTTCGATCGAGAGCACCGGTCCGCCCTGCTCGCGCCAATGTCCCTCCTTCACCAATCGCTCGAAGCGCACCTGCGGGTCGAGCAACGAGAACGCCGTCTCGGCGGCACGCAGACCGAAGACAGATCCGGGCGCCTTTTGCGTTATGAGCGCACGGGCACGCGCATCATCGGCGACGGTCGCTTCGGTGGTGATGTCGCCCGAGCCGATGTCTTCATCAAGCGCCCGTCTGACCAGCGCCTCGAGCTCCTCGTCGCCCATCACCGAGATGACGAAGCCGCCTGCAGCAGGTAGGCGCGCACGAACCCATCCAGATCCCCGTCCAGCGCTCGCTGCACATCGCCCATCTCATAGCCCGTGCGATGGTCCTTGGCCATCGAGTACGGATGCAAGACATACGAGCGGATCTGCGAGCCGAAATTCACATCCTGAGCCTCGCCCTTCTCGCGCGCGATCTCTTCCTGGCGCTCTCGCTCCTGCTTCTCCACCAGCTTGGAGCGCAGCATCGCCATCGCCGTGGCTCGGTTTGAGGTCTGTGAGCGCTCGTTTTGGCACTGCACCACGATCCCAGTTGGGCGGTGCGTGATCCGCACTGCCGAGTCGGTCTTGTTGACGTGCTGGCCGCCCGCACCTGAAGCGCGATAGGTGTCCACCTGCAGATCGTCCTCGTCGATTTCGACCTCGCCGCTATCGGCCACGACCGGCGCGACCTCCACACCGGCGAAGCTCGTGTGGCGACGATGAGCGGAATCGAACGGCGAGAGTCGAACTAGCCGGTGCACGCCACGCTCGGCGCCAAACAGGCCGTAGGCATTTTCGCCGGAGACCTGCATCGTCGCCGACTTGATCCCGGTTTCCTCGCCGGGGCTTGCCTCCAACAACTCGACCGTGAAGCCGCGGCGCTCGGCCCAGCGCATCATCATCCGCAGCACCATCTCCGCCCAGTCCTGGGCGTCCGTCCCACCGGCTCCCGCATTAACGCTGACAAGCGCATCGCCGGCGTCATAGCGGCCGGCAAACAGACGCTGCTCCTCAAGCTCGGCCAAACGCTGCTCGACCGAGGCGAGGTGCTCGGCCACCTCCTCCTCGATACTCGCGTCCTCTGCGGCCATCTCCAGCAGACCCTCGAGATCCTCGACGTCGCTCTGGAGCGATGTGAACGTCTGCAGCCGCTTGTTCGCGCGCGCATGCTCAGCCGATACCTTGGCGGCAGCTTCGGCGTCGTCCCAGAATCCGGTGGCCTGCATCTGCGCTTCGAGCGCGTCGATACGCTCGCTCAGGGAAGCGGGGTCAAAGATAGTCCCCGAGCAGCTTGAGCTGCTCGCGGATGGTCGCGATGCGCTGAGGTGAGGACTCGCTTGCGGCGGTTGCCATCGGCTCCAACGCTATCAGCGCGTCCGGCAAGCATCCGTCCGGTGCGCGTGCCGGCGGTACCTGATTGACAACTCGTCCCAGTTATCGACAAGAAGTTCAGAGCACCGAGAGATTTAGGTTGAACGACGGCTGTTCTCGTGTACGCTGTCGTCATAGGAAATGCGCTACGCCGCTACCATACGCGAAGCTCAGCCTCGCCGGTTCGTTGTTCACAACACCTACGAGCAGATCCAGCTTGCGGCCGTGAGGGTTGTCGCCCGCAAGGGCTACCAAGCCGCCACCGTAAGGGAAATCTGCGCCGAGGCCAACATCTCCGCGCGCTCATTTCACGAGCACTTCCCAAGTAAGCAGGAGGCCGTCTTCTCCGGAGTAGAAGCCGGCGTCGATCGAGTCATGGGCTTCTGCCAAGAGGTCTATCGCCGCGCTCACAGCTGGCCGGACTCCGTCTGGGACGGAATGAACGCGTATGTCGAGTGGGCAGAGAACGAGCCGGCCTTCGCGCGCACGGGCATAGTCGAGTTGCTTTCGGCTGGCCCAGCGGCGATCGAGCTGACGCAGTCACTGATGGAAGCGTTCTCGATTTTCCTACAGCCGGGCTACGAGCTACTGGAACCCGCTGCCGCCGGAAGCCTCGATCAGCCTGTCACCCAGCGCTTCTTCGAACTGCTCTACGTGCACATCACCACGAAGTCGATTGAGACGGTCCATACGATCCTCCCCGACCTGGTGCGCACCATTCTCACCCCCTTCATGGGCCCTGCAGCCACCGAGGAGTTCATTGCCAAACGGGAAGCCGACGAGCCTTCTAGGCTCCGTGGCACTTCTTGAACTTCTTGCCACTACCGCACCACCAGGGGTCGTTGCGGCCTAGTTCGTGCTCTGAGTCTGTTACCCGCTGCTCGACCACCGGCAGCGCTTCGGCCTCCTGCGCTTCGCCCTCATAGCCGGCAGCGCCCGGACCGGCCGCTGCCGCCGCCGCCGCGGCGATCGCACCGGCGCCCATCGCTGAGGATCCGCCGGAGTAGGAGACGCGCCCGGCGCGTGTGGAGTTGCCGGAGGCGGCGAAGGCCGGGGCCGGCGCTTGTCCCCCATTCTGGCCGTCGACGGTCACCTGGACGTTGAAGATCATGCGGGTGTAGTCGGCCCACAGGCTGTTCATCAGGTCGCCGAACAGCTCGAAGGCCTCGTTCTTGTAGGCGACGAGCGGATCGATCTGGGCGAACCCGCGCAGGTGGATGCCTTCGCGCAGGTAGTCCATGTCATAGAGGTGCTCCTGCCAGCGCTCGTCAATGATCTGCAGGATCAAGAAGCGCTCGAGCGCGCCCATCAACTCCTCGCCCAACTCCTGCTCGCGCTGATCGTAGTGCTCGAGCGCAATTTGGGACACGCGTTCGCCCAGAAGATTGCGATCGACTGTCTCGGGGTCGAGCTCCTCCTCGCTGAGCTCGACCGGGAAGAACTGTGCGAGCGCGACGAACAGGCCATCGATGTCCCAGTCATCGAGATAGTCGCCGGGGGTGTACTGCTCGATCGTGCGCTCGATCGTCTGCGCAACCTGACGGCGGGCCTCCTCGCCCATCTCGCGACCTTCGAGCACCTCGTCCCGGTAGGCATAGACGATCCGGCGCTGCTCGTTCATGACGTCGTCGTACTCGAGCACGCGCTTTCTGATCAGGAAGTTCTGTTCCTCGACCTTCTTCTGAGCCTTCTCGATCTGCTTGGAGAGCATCCCCGCCTCGATCGGCTCCTCATTGCCTTCCTCGTCGAGGCTGCCGAGCCGGTCGAGGATCTTGTAGATGCGATCGCCGGCGAACAGCCTTACCAGGTCATCCTCGGCCGAGAGGAAGAAGCGACTCTCCCCCGGGTCTCCCTGGCGGCCGGAGCGGCCGCGCAGCTGGTTGTCGATCCGGCGCGACTCATGGCGCTCAGTGCCGCAGATGAACAACCCGCCGGCCGCCATCACCTGCTCGCGGTTGGCGGCGACACGAGCTTCTATCTCGGGCAACAGCTGCTGCATCCGCTCCTCGTAGATTGGATCCTCAAGGTCTACGTCTCGCTTGGCCAACTCCAGGCGGGCGAGATGCTCGGCGTTGCCGCCCAGCTTGATGTCCACACCACGACCGGCCATGTTGGTCGCGATCGTCACCGCGCCGGGCTGTCCGGCCTCGGCTACGATCTCCGCCTCGCGAGCGGCATGCTCGGGCTTGGCGTTCAGAACAGTGTGCGTGATCCCGCGCCGTTTCAAGCGCTCGCCCAGCAGCTCTGAGACCTCCACGGAGATCGTCCCGACCAGCACCGGCTGGCCGTTTGCGTGGCGCTCGGCGATCTCTTTGACGACCGCCGTCCACTTGCCGTCCTTGGTCTTGTAGACCTGATCGTTGCGATCGGCACGCACCATCGGCATGTTCGTGGGGATCTGTACCACCGGCAGCTCGTAGATCTTCATGAACTCGGTCGCCTCGGTAAGCGCCGTGCCGGTCATCCCCGAGAGCTTCTCGTAGAGCCGAAAATAGTTCTGGTAGGTGATCGTGGCGAGCGTCTGGTTCTCCTCCTGGACGCGCACCCCCTCCTTGGCCTCGACCGCCTGGTGCAGTCCTTCTGACCAACGCCGACCGTCGAGGATACGGCCGGTGAACTCGTCGATGATCTTTACCTCGCCGTCGATCACCGCATAGTCGACGTCGCGCTTGTACAGCGACTCGGCCTTCAAAGCCTGGATCAGGTGGTTTACGAGATGCCCGTTCTCGGCCTTGTAGAGATGATCGATGCCAAGGAAGCGCTCGGACTTGGCGACACCCTGCTCGGTGATCGCGACCGTCTTCTGCTTCTCCTCGAACTCGTAGTCAAAGTCGGCCACGAACGTCTTCTTGGTATGCGGGTCCATCCCTTCGGGCGTCTTGCCTGCTGTTAGGCGCGGCGCGAGCCGAGCGAACTTCGCATACAGGTCAGCGGCCTGTTCGGGCGCTCCGGAGATGATCAGCGGCGTGCGCGCCTCATCGATCAGGATGTTGTCGACCTCGTCCACCACAGCGAAGGGATGGCCGCGCTGGACCTTTTCGGAGAGGTCCTTGGCCATGTTGTCGCGCAGGTAGTCAAAGCCGAACTCCGAGTTGGTGCCGTAGACGACATCGCAGGAGTAGGCGAGCTGCTTCTCATCGTAAGGCTGCTGGTTTTGGAGCACCCCCACGGTGACTCCGAGCGCGTTATAGATCGGGCTCATCCAGGCGGCATCGCGGCGGGCCAGGTAGTCGTTGACGGTGACGACGTGCACCCCCTTGCGTCGCGCCCGCGCGGCCGCCTCGGCGCTCAGGGCGCCGGCGCCGTTGCCGTCGGAGCTGGCTTCAAGTTCGCCTTCCTGAGCGGCTGCGCCAGCATCTGCGCCAGAGCCCTTCTCACGTACCGCGAGCGAGTTGAGCACCACCGCGAGGGTGGCCGTCAGTGTCTTGCCCTCACCGGTCTTCATCTCGGAGATGCAGCCCTCGTGCAGGGCCATCGCGCCGATCAGCTGCACGTCGAAATGGCGCATATTCATCGTGCGCTTGCCGGTCTCGCGCACGATCGCAAAGCACTCTGGCAGCAGATCGTCGAGCGACTCGCCTTCAGCCGCGCGCTCGCGCAGCTCATCCATCCGACCGCGCAACTCCTGCAACGATTCCTCTTGCAGCTCGATCTCGAAGGCGCCGATCAGGGCCGCCCGCTTTTCGTATTCCTTGAGCTTCTTCGATTCGCCGATGTTCAGCGCACGGTCGAGCAGAGACATGCGCCCAGAGTACCGACTATGTCGCTTTGGGCTACCCGGCGGCGGGCGATGTGCGCCCCATCGCGGCCGCGTGCCCCTCGCGACGCCTGCGGCGCTTGTCGCGATGGCGCTTGACCTGGCGGGAGAGCTCATCGACGATCAGATTGAGCGAGTGGATCATCTGCGGCGAGGCGTCGTGCGCTCGCAGCGTGATCCCCTTCAGGTAAAGCGTGGCCTCAGCGACCTCGCGGTTAGCTACGCGCGGATTGCGCTCCCTGAACAGCTCGATCTCCAGGTGGGCGAACTCAGAGACCTGGCGGGAGACCTTCTCCAGCCGGCGCTCTACGTGCTCGCGCACATCGTCGGTGACCGGGACATTGCGGCCCTTGATGTCTATACGCATCACGGGACTCCCTTCACTCGGAGACGCTGTGCATCCATGCTACGCCGATCGGCGGCGGCTGTCTATCGGTTTTTACGCAAGCTTTCGAGGATCCCTGCGTGACCGGCGATGGCGCCAATCAGGATCGAACCGGGCTCGACAGTGGTCCCGGGAAAGACGATCGTCTCGCGCAGTTGCGCGTGCTCGCCGACCCTAGCGCCGTCGCCAAGTACCAGCGGGCCCATCAGGCGGGCGCTGTCGCCGATCTGAACGTCGCGACCAATCCAGAGGAGACCTTCGGTCTCAACGCTCTCGGGCAGCGAACTGCCGGCGAGGACGGTGATACCTGGCGAGAGCTCCTCGCCGGCGACCTGTAGACGCAGCTCTCCGGCCAGCGCGTCAAAGGTGCCCTGGCGCAACTCCGCCAGTGAGCCGACATCGTTCCAGTACTCGTCCACCTCGTGGATATGGAAGGGGATGTCGTTGCCAAGCAGAGTCGGGAACACATCCTGGGCCCAATCCACGAACGGGCGCTCTGGGAAGTAGTCGAAAATCTGCGGCTCAAACAGGTAGATGCCGCAGTTGCCGAGGTCTGAGAGCGCTTCCTCTGGAGCCGGCTTCTCCTGAAAGCCCGTGATACGACCGTCGCGATCGTGCAGGACGACCCCATACTCGCGTGTGTCGGCGACTTTCTTGACCGCGAGCGTAGCCACGCCTCCCGCTTGACGGTGACGGGCCACAAAGGCGGTCAGGTCGATGTCGGTCAGGGCATCGCCTGAGATCACCAGGAACGCTTCATCTCCGAAGAAGTCACTACAGGCGCGCACGCCGCCGGCCGTCCCCAACAGCTCCGGCTCGAAGCGGTAGCTGACCCGCTCGCCGAAGTACTCCTTGATCGAGTCCGGGAAGTAGTGCAGGTTGGCGATCACCTGCTCGAAGCCGTGCCGATCGAGCAGGTCGAGAATGTGCTCCATCACCGGCCGGTCGAGCACCGGCACCATCGGCTTGGTGATCTCGTAGGTGAGGGGGCGCAGGCGGGTGCCGAGACCTGCTGCAAGGACCATCGCTCTCATCGGAGGGGCAAGCTATAGGAACGCTAGGCGCCGCGTTCCCAGGCCGTTCGATATACGCGCTGCTCCTCGCTGAGCTCATCGATCTCTATCCCCAGCGAGTCGAGCTTGAGCCGTGCCACGTCGTCATCGATGCGATCGGGGACCGGGAGCACCTCGGCCGCCAGCTTGCCGGCGTTTGCCACGAGGTGCTCGATGCACAGCGCCTGGGCGGCGAACGAGACATCCATGACCGACGCCGGATGCCCCTCCCCCGCGGCCAGGTTGACTACACGGCCTTGGGCGAGCAGATTCAGGCGGCGCCCGTCGGCGAGCGTGTGCTCCTCGACCAGTGGTAGCGCCTCACGCCGACCGCCAACAGCCAGGCGCCGCAGCGCCTCAATATCGATCTCTACGTCGAAATGCCCAGCGTTGGCGAGCACGGCGCCATCCTTCATCCGCTCGAAGTGTTCGCTGCGTAGCACGTCACGACCACCGGTGACCGTGACAAACACGTCCCCGCGCTGCGCCGCAGCGAGCGCCCCCATCACCTCGTAGCCCTCCATACGCGCCTCGAGCGCCCGCAGCGGATCGACCTCGCAGACGATCACCAAAGCGCCCGCGCCGCGCGCGCGCAGAGCCACACCTCGTCCGGTCCAGCCATAACCGATCACGACCACGGTGCGCCCCGCAAGCAGCAGGTTCGTCGCCCTCAGAATCCCGTCAATGGTCGACTGTCCAGTGCCGAAACGATCGTTGAACGCCCGCTCGGTGCGCGACTCGTTGACGGCAAGCACCGGACAGGCCAGCACCCCCTGCTGGGCGAGCACACGCACGCGCAGCAGCCCGGCAGTCGTCTCCTCGGTGCCCCCGAGCATCCGCGCGGCCTGTCCGGGCACGGACTCGTGAATCGCCGCGATCAGATCCGCGCCGTCATCGACGGTGACCGCCGGCGATGAGCGAACGAGCGCCTGCACGTTCTCGGCGTATTGCGCCGCGCTTTCACCGCGAACAGCTAGCACTTCCGCGTCGTGGCGCTCGGTGAGCGCCACGACAACCTCATCCTGGGTTGAGAGCGGATTGGCCGCGCACAACCCTACATTCGCTCCGCCGGCCAGCAGCGTGCGGATGAGATTGGCCGTCTCAGCCGTCACATGCAGGCAGGCCGCTACGCGTGTCCCCGCGAGCGGACGCTCGCGGGCAAAGCGCTCGCGCACCTGCGCCAGCACCGGCATCTGCGTGTGGGCCCAATCAATCCTGGCCTGCCCACGCTCTGCCTCGGCGGACATCCGCGCCGCTCGCCCGCGGACCGCAGGCTAGTAGCGGTAGTGGTCGGGCTTGTATGGCCCCGCGGCCGGCACGCCGATGTAGCTGGCCTGCTCGTCGCTTAGCCGCGTGAGCTTGACGCTGAGCGCATCCAGATGCAACCTGGCAACCTTCTCGTCAAGGTGCTTGGGCAGCACGTACACACGCCGCTCGTAGTCCTCGTTCTTTGAGAACAGCTCGATCTGAGCGATCGTCTGGTTGGTGAACGAGTTGGACATCACGAAGCTCGGGTGACCGGTCGCGTTGCCCAGGTTCAGCAGCCTTCCCTCCGACAGCACGAGAATCGCGTGCCCGTCCTCGAACACCCACTCGTCGACCTGCGGCTTGATGTTGATCCGCGTGATGCCGGGGACCTTCGCGAGCCCGGCCATGTCGATCTCGTTGTCGAAGTGGCCGATGTTGCCGACGATCGCCTGGTGCTTCATCCGCGCCATGTGCGCGGCGGTGATCACGTCCTTGTTGCCGGTGCTGGTGATGAAGATGTCGGCGGTCTCCACAACATCCTCGATCGTCGCCACCTGGTAGCCGTCCATCGCCGC
>DASTPN010000076.1:0-7072 GCA_035719985.1 Solirubrobacteraceae bacterium
GCCGTGTTGGTGATCGGCGGGTTGACCATGCCGAACCCGATCCCGAACAGGAAATAGGCCGGCAAAAGCTCCGCGAGCGGCGTGGTGTGCGTTACGCCGGTCAGCAGCAGGCCACCGGCGGCAAGGCCGGTGCCGCCGGCCAGCAGCGGCACGCGCGGGCCGTAGTGGCCGACGATGCGACCCGACAGCGGCGCGAAAATCAACGTCATCGCGGCGATCGGCAGTGTGTACAGCCCAGCGCTCAGAGCCGACAAGCCGCGAACCTCTTGCAGGTAGAGCGTGTTGACGAACAGGAACCCGCCAAGGGCCGCGAACGCAAACACGGCGATCGCGGCGGCACTCGAGAACGGAACGCTGCGGAAGAAGCGTGGCTCGATCAGCGGTTCACGGCGGCGCAGCTCGTAGGGCACGAGCACCGCCAGGTCGATGGCGACGAAGGCGAACAGCGCGAGTGTCTGCAGCGATGCCCAGCCGGCCTCGGGCGCTTCGATGATCGCGTAGGTGAGCGACGCCAGCAACGCGATCACCAACAGCTGGCCGACCGGGTCGAGCCGGCGCGGGTGGGGCGCGCGTGACTCCGGTACGAAGCGCATCGTGAGCGCGACAGCAAGCAAACCGATGGGGATGTTGATCCAGAAGATCGCGCGCCAGTCGATCGCCTGCACCAGCACTCCGCCCAGCACCGGCCCGAGCGCGAGGCTGAAGCCGATCGCAGCGCCCCACATCCCGATCGCCTGCGCACGCTCGCGCGGGTCGGTGAAGACGTTGCGGATGATCGACATAGCGACCGGGTTGAGCATCGAGCCGCCGACGGCCTGCATCGAGCGAAAGACGATCAGCCACTCAAGCGTCGGAGCGGCGCTGCACAGCAGCGAGCCGAGCGTGAAGACGATTAGCCCTGTTTGAAAGACACGCCGGCGGCCGAGCCGATCGCCCATCGAGCCGCCGAGCATCAGCAGGCTAGCCAGCACAAGCGTGTAGGCGTCTACGACCCACTGCAGCTCGGAGACGCTGGCGCTCAATTCGCGCCCGATCGAGGGCAGCGCGACGTTGACGATCGTGTTGTCCAGCCCGACGATCAAGAGGCTCATGCAGCAAATCGCAAGGACCAGGCGACGGCGGGAGCGGGAGGGGACGGGGCTGGAGGGGTGCCGCGGGTCGGGACTCATCTGTTCCAGTCTGCCGAGGTCGGGTGCGAGATCGGGCCTGCACTAGCTGAGGATGCCTGTGCAACAAGCCTGCTTCGAGGTCGGCTATCAGCCGTTGACATCCCGCTGCCAGCTATTCAGCTGCCCGGGACTTGCTGCCGATAGTCCGAATATGCGTCCCGGCCGAGTACGCGTAAGCCTAACGGGGCAGGTTGCGCTGTTCAGCCTGGTCCCGATCGTGGTGCTGGGCGTGGCGCTCGCTTGGGTCCTACGGGGACAGATCGTGGACCGCACGCTGGCCGATGCTAGCCAGTCAGCGAGCCTGGTGGCGCGTCTCGGGGTTCAGCCGAGGATCTCCGAAGGCGAGCTGGAGCATGGCCTCAGCGCCAATGGCGTGAAGGCGCTGGACGAACAATTGAGCGCCCGGTCGGCAACGCATGACCTTGCGCGCATAAAGATCTGGAACAACAAAGGCCTAATTGTCTACTCCGACGATCACTCCTTGATCGGACAGCGTCCCGGCGAGAGCGATGATCTGCAGAGCGCTTTGCGCGGCCAGCCCGACGCTGCGACCGTGGTGAACCCTAGCTCACACTCTGAGACGACAAGCGAGGTCGGGCTTGGCAGGCTCGTCGAGGTATACGTGCCCTTGCGCTTCGACCCCTCCGAACCGCCGGCGGGCGCATTCGAGATATACCTCAGCTACGCGCCGATCGCCGCCGCTATCGGCAAAGACGAGCGCACGATCGCCCTCTTGGTGGCGCTCGGGCTCGCACTGCTGTGGGCGATCCTGTTCAGGATCGTCGCATCGGCTTCGCGACGCCTCAGCCACCAAGCCGAGGAGAACTATCGCCTGGCACGCTTCGACCAGCTCACAGGGCTACCCAATCGAACCCTCTTTGCCGAGCAGCTGGCCGAAGTGCTTGACCAAGAGCGCGCGGCCGGCGATGACGTCGCGGTCCTGCTGCTCGACCTCGAGGGCTTCAAGCAGATCAACGACACGCTCGGGCACGGAGCGGGAGACATGGTGCTGATCGAGGTTGGCCGGCGCTTGCGTGCAAGCCTCGGCGACACGTTGGCGATCGCCCGCTTGGGCAACGACGAGTACGCCCTGCTCCAACCACACAGCGAAGGCCAAGCGGGGGCGCTGGCGACCGCCGCACGCGTGCGCTCGACGATGGAGGAGCCGTTGGCGCTCGAGGGAGCCGCTGTCAACGTCGAGGCGAGCGTCGGCATCGCGCTCGCACCCGACCATGCCAGCGACGCCGAGACCTTGCTTCGACGCGCGGACATGGCACTTGCCCACGCCCGCTCCTACCACGGCGTCGTCGAGGTGTACTCGGCCGAACACGACCACTTCGACACCGCGCGCCTGAAGCTGTTGGGGCAGGTGCGCCCAGCCTTGGAGCGCAAAGAGTTCGTGCTCTTCTACCAACCTAAGATCGACCTGACCCACGGCCACGTGACCGGGGTCGAGGCACTGCTGCGCTGGCGCCACCCACAGAGAGGCATGCTGGCGCCTCTGGAGTTCATGCCGCTGATCGAGCAGACCGCCCTGATCGGAAGCGTGACTAAGTACGTGATCGACCAAGCCCTGATCCAGCTGGCCGAGTGGCGCGCGGCCGGACTCGAGTTCGGCATGTCGGTGAACCTCTCGGCCTTTAACCTGCACGACCCGAGCCTCCCGGGGCACGTCGAATCGCTGCTGAAGGCCCATGCCACTCCCGCGGGCGCGCTCACCGTCGAGGTCACCGAGAGCGCCGCGATGGCCGACATCGATAAGGCTCTGGGTGTGTTGCATGCGTTGCGCCGGATGGGAGTGGGAATCTCGATCGACGATTTCGGCAGTGGACACGCCTCGATCGCCTATCTCACTCGGCTCCCGGCGACCGAGTTGAAGATCGACCGCTCACTGATCACCTACATATGTGAGAGCCCGCGAGACGAAGCGATCGCACGAACCACGATCGACTTGGCCCGCCATCTCGATCTCTCGGTGGTGGCGGAGGGAATCGAGACGGTTGAGGTCGCCGAGCGGCTAGTCGCGATCGGGTGTGATGTCGGCCAGGGTTATTTCATCTCGCGGCCCTTGCCGGCGGAGGAGCTTGTGGCTTGGTTGCGGGGGCGATTGGCTGGAGAGACGGGAAGGCGAGCTGCGCAGGACCCACGCACTGTCGCCGAATGACGATGGACGACTTTTAGTCGTTCTCGGTTGTCTACAGCCCGAACGCACGGCCATAACTGTTGATGAGTTCCTTCGCCGAGAGTCGCCAGCGGGAGTCGTTAGAGCGGCTTCGGATTCCCTCCGTCCGGTGCCGAGACAGAGGGTTGCTCGTCGTCCGCAACGGGCGTCTCGAGCGCGGGTTCTGAGACGCTTACTTCTGCGCAAAGCGGCAACCAGGAGGCCTGTCGGACACCGCCGACGCCCGCGTCAGGCGCCAGTCGCTGACTCGGTCTCTGCCAGCGCTGTCGCGCGCGGCTCGAAGGCGCCGTAGCCGTGCTCGCGCGAGAGCTCGAGAGCGCGCGTGGCGTGCTCCCGTGCGCCGTCGGTGTCGCCACGCTCGGCGAGTGCTTCGGCCCAGCCGAGGTGACCGCGAGCTGTCCACAGCGGCATGTCGTTGGCTTCGTGAAACTCGCATGCGAACTGCAAGTGCTCATCGGACCGCCCATGCTCAGGGAGGACCGACGCGAGCAGACCTAGATACAGTCGCGCATGTCCAGCGCCGAACAGTGTGTTCCAGTCGACTTGGTCAGCCCACGGCTGGATGAGGTCATAGAGGATCGCGGCGACTTCGCGGTCGCCTGTCTGAGCCGCCGCGTCAGCGTAGAGCACGAGTGCGGTCAGCTCACCTGGTGCGGGCCGGATGTCCGCGAAGCGGTCACTCGCCGCCCGCGTGAGGATCGTCGCGGCATCCTCGAGACGATCAAGCCAGCACAGGGTCGAGGCCAGGAGCGCGCGCAAGGCAGGGATGGCTGGATTAGCCTCCACGCTTTGCTCGAGCATGGCGACGATCTCCTCGCCGCGCCCTTGAAAGATGCGCAGATAGACCATCTGTATCCCATGGAAAAGGAGAGCGTCGGGCTGCCCCGCGTCCTGTCCGCTCTGAAACGCTCGCTCAACGAGGAGCTCGCCGGCAACCAGGTCGCCTCGCATCAACGCGATCGCCGAGGTCGCCCACTCGATCTGCCAGAGGAGAGTGGGCCGCCCTAGCTCTGCTGCGATCCGCCGCAGACGCTCGAGCGCCGCGCGAGCGCGTGCGAGTTCCCCCTGTTCGGAACAGACGAGGAGCTCGCGGCCGGCTGCCTCAGCACGAAGCGCAGGATCATCCAGGTCGTCCGCGGCCCTGACCATCTCGTCTGTGAGGGTGGCTCGCAGCTCGAGCGTCTGCGCGGACTCGAGCGCGACGGACGCGCTCACCAGCACCCCGGCCAGCGCTCCCTCCTCCCCAGCAGCGCGCGCGAGCTCTATTGCTTCTTCTGCGAGCGCCCAGCGGCGTGCGAAGTCGGAGTCCCATTGCAGCTCCTGCGCTTGCAATGCGAGCAAGCGGGCGCGTCGAGCGGGATTCGGCGGATCGTCGAGCTCGATCGCGCGCTCAATTGCGGTGACCCGCTCGTCGTCGACTACGCCGGTTGTACTGGTGAAGCCTCGGTTGTTGGCCAATGAGGCCCTAGCCGCAAGCTCGCCGTCTTGCAACTTCGAAGCGATACGTGATGCCTCCAGAAGGGTCTCGCGGAATGCCGCGACGCCCGACTGAAGTTGCGCCTCGCCGAGCCCGATCAGCGCTTCGCAGCGCTCCCGACTGCTTGTCTCGCCGGTGAGTTCCATTGCGTTCGCAAAGAGCCGCATTGCCTCCGCCGGGGCCAGGTTGCCAAGCGCTTGCTGCCCAGCCCTGATCGCGTAGTCGGCGGCCTTCGTCTCCTCGAGCGGCACGGCTGCCAAACGCCAGTGCAGCGCAAGCTCCGCCAGGTGCGCATCCGGATCTTGCCCATAGAGCTCCTCCAGCACTTCGGCAACGCGATGGTGCATGCGCGCGCGGCGCGCGGCGCTAAGCCCGTCGTAGAGGGTCTGGTTTATGAGCGCGTGGACGAAGCGGAAGTGCCCAACCTGCTCGGATGACTCGGCCAGCACCGAGGCCGCCATCGCACCCTCGACCCGGTCCAGTAGCGCCGCCTCCTCGACCGCAAGCGCTACGGAGAGCAGTCGCAGGTCGAACTCACGGCCGATTACCGCAGCGAGCCGCAGCGCTTCCAGCGACTCGCCGCCGAGGCGCTCGACGCGGCGCTCGATCACCTCGCGCACACTCTCGGGCAGCGCGATCCCGACGGAGTCATCGATGCTCCAACGTCCGGCGGCCTCATCGAACACGAGCGCACCTGACTCAGACAGCCCCCGCAGGATCTCCCCCACGAAGAACGGGTTACCGCCGGTCTCGGCCGCGATCTGGCCGGCGAGCTCGATGCTCTCCTGCTCGAGCTCATGCCCTGCGATCTCGGCCATGATCTCGGCCACCTCGTCGGCGCCGAGGCCGTGCAGGGAAATACGCTGCACCCCCTGCATGCGCGGAAGGTCGGCGAGGGTAACGGTGAGCGGGTGACCCTTTGATAGCTCGGAGTCACGGAAGGTGGCGACCACCTGCATAGAGCCCTGCTCATTGGCGCGCAGCACGTGCTTGAGCAGTGCCAGCGACTGCGCGTCTGCCCAGTGGAGATCGTCGAGCACCACACACAGTGGCACTGCCTCTGTGGCCTCGGCCAACAGGCCGGCGACAGCGTTGAACAGCAGATAGCGCTCGGTCTCGGGGTCAGAGCTCTGGAGGGCTGGCAGATCGGGGATTCGCCGGCCCAGGTTTCGTGCCAGGCGGGAGAGCTCTCCGGCGTGGCGCTCGACATGGCGCTCGAGCAAATCCTGCGGAGCGTGCTCGACCAGGTGTGAGCAGATCCCGATCCACGGCTCATAGGGGACCGCGAGCTCCTCCGTGCACACCCCCCAAGCAACGGCGAAGCCGCCGCTGTGGGCGTCGCGGGCGGCGTAGCTTGCAAGGCGGGTCTTGCCGATCCCGGGCTCGCCCGAAAGCAAGACCACCTGGCGGGCTCCGTCGCGCGCCAGCGTCACCGCTTGCTCGAGCCTGGCGCGCTCCTCGGCGCGGCCGACGTAGGAGACGACCGGCACCGAGCGAAGCAGTGCGGGCAAGGGCCAGCGGCTCGACGCCTCGGCCTGCTCCCCAAGCGGTGCCCAGGAGACAGAAAAGGCTTGCACGGGCTCCTCGAAGCCCTTCAGCTCGAGCTCGCCGATGCTCGAGAACTCGATGCCGTCGCAGCGCCCGGCCAGCAGCTTCACGGTTGCCGAGATGAGGATGCCATCGCTTGGCGCCTGCGCGCACAACCGCGCCGCCTCGATCGTGGGTACGCCGAAGTAGTCCCCGTCCTTGACGGTCGACTCACCGGCGCCCAGGCCGATCCGGAGGTGCATTGCCTGCTCGGGATCGCGGTAGCGGCGCTCGAATAGCTGGTGCATCGCCACCGCACAGCGCACCGCTTCAGAGGCCGAGGGGAAGGCGACCATCAGGCCATCGCCGGTGTTCTTTACCTCCTTGCCTCGCGACGAAGCGATGGCGTCGCGCAGCAGGCCAAAGTGCTCATCACGCAGCTGATCGCCCCGCACCGGACCCACTGAGTTCGCCAGCCGCGTGGAGCCGACCAGATCGGTAAGGAGAATTGTCGCAAGATCGACCGACTCAGCCACCGGCAGCCCCAAGCTCATAGCGCAAACGGATCCAGAAAGTACCATCCGCCGTCGCCCCGGCCGCTTGCGCTACCGCGTGGATGCGGGCACGTCGGTGAACGCCGCTTCCCCGGACCCGCCGGCCGACAACAGCCGACCCTCAGAATCGTCCACACTTCCACGCCAGCTACGGCGGGGACGA
>DASTPN010000077.1:0-17274 GCA_035719985.1 Solirubrobacteraceae bacterium
GCCGGTGCGAGCGCCTCGCCGGCCACCACACAGGTCGAAGGTAGTTCTGAGAGCGCGCGCATCACAGCCGCTTTGAGCCCGAACCGCCTCGGCACGGCGGCTCGGCTGAACATCGACATCGCCTATGGCCAGGCCGGATCGGAATTGCCGCCGCCGGTACGACATGCGCTGCTGCGATTGCCGGCCGCTCTCGGCATCGACATTCCCAGCCTGCGCAGCTGCTCGGCCGCGCATCTGCGCGCACACGGCGCTCGCGGTTGCCCACCGCAGTCCTCGATCGGCTCCGGGCAAGCTTTGACCGATGCTCTGCTCGGCTCACAACTGCTCAGCGAGCACGTCGCGCTATCGCTGTTCGTCGGCCCACTCGTGAACCTCGAACCGACCTTCGAGATCCTCGCCGAAGCGGTGACGCCGTTTCACGAGCGTGTCGTAATCGTTGGCAAAGTCCTGCCCGACGACCCCCCGTTCGGCGAAGACCTGTCGATTGCGCTGCCGCAGATCCGCACGCTTCCACTCGAGCCCGACGCCTCGATCGTCTCTCTGTCGCTGTCGATCGGCCCGCGCCCGGGCACCCGCTCGCGGCGATCCAACGCCGTGCTCGTACCAGCGCACTGCCCGCCGGGGGGCTTTCCATTTGCGATCGAATCGAACTTCGCCGACGGCGGCTCGAGCAAGACCCTGACCGCCGCACCCTGTCCACGATGAGCAACAAAGGAAAGAGGACACCATGAGCCACCGACGCAATACCCCGCTGCTGGCCGCCGCCGCGACAGCGGCGCTCGCGCTCGCCGGACTGGCGACTCAAAGCGCCTATGGCGGCGGCGAGCAGCCAAAGGCACGTAGCGCCGGCACGTTCGAGCTCAACGAGAACGCCAATCTGCACCTGACGAGCAAGCACGGTTTCACCCTCAACGAGCAGGGGCAGGCCACCGGCACGGTCAAAGGCAGGATCTACGTGCACCTTACGATCGTCTCGTCCTCGCGCGTCACCGCCGAAATGAACATCTACCCGAGCAATGGCTCGATCACCGCCAAGGGCAGCGCCGCCTACCACCGTGGCCATTCCAGCGCCAGCTTCTCCGGGTCGCTGTCGGTCGTGCGCGGCACGGGCGCCTACAGCCACGCGCATGGAACTGGGCTCAGCCAGAGCGGCACGATCCAACGCTCCAACGATGCCGTCTCCGTCCACGTCAGCGGCCGAGCGTCGGATTGAGCGGCCGGCACACCGCAGGGCTACAGCGAGAAGGAGGACAGAACGATGTTGGAGCTGCGGGAACTGGTCAAGCACTACCCGGCCGTCGGCGGCGAGAGCGTGCGCGCCGTCGACGGCGTCTCACTCGAGGTAGAAGCCGGGGAGATGGTGGCCTTGTACGGCCCGTCGGGCTCGGGCAAGACGACGCTGTTGCTGATGATCGCGACCTTGTTGGCGCCAACTTCGGGGGCCGTGCTGATCGGCGGCCGCGACGTCTCCTCCCTCTCCGAGCGCGAAGCATCCGCTTTCCGGCTGACAGAGCTCGGCTTCATCCGCCAGAGCTTTGACCTGCTGCCGGGTGTGAGCACGATCGACAATGCGCTGCTGAAGCTGCTGAAGGCCAAGCGCTGGCGTGCCGCCCAACGTGAGGTGACCCCGTTGCTCGAACGCCTCGGGTTGGGCGATCGGCTGCACCATCGTGCCGAGACACTGTCAATGGGCGAGCGCCAACGCGTGATGATCGCCCGCGCTCTCTCCACCCGGCCGAGCCTGCTGCTCGCCGACGAGCCGACCGGCAGCCTCGACACCCAGCGCGGGCGCGAAGTGCTGGAGCTCCTGCGCGGCCTCTGCCGCGAGCAGGGTGTGGCGGTCGTGCTCGTCAGCCACGACCCGATGGCCTCGCGCTACGCCGACCGCATCTACAGCTTGCGCGACGGTCGCCTCTCTCGCTACCGCGCCGAGCCGGTCGCTGACTTCCAGGTCGCGCCTGTATGAAGCCAAGCAACGTCCTGCGGCTCTACCGTGTGCGCCTACGCGCACGCTGGGCACAGGAGTGCCTGGCGATAATCGGCATCGCCGCCGGCGTAGCACTGTTGTTCGCCTCGCAGGTGTCGAGCACCTCGCTACAGGGCTCGGTCGATCAGCTCACACACGGGATCGAGGGGGACGCCAAGCTGCAACTGCTCTCGCGCGACCCGCACGGATTTGCGCAGTCCACGCTCGCACGGGTGCGCTCGGTGTCCGGCGTGCGCGCGGCCGCGCCGATCTTGGAAGCCGGCGCTAGCGCACACGGTCCGCGCGGCAGCGCGTCGGTCGAGCTGATCGGCGCCGACGAAAGCCTCGCTTCGCTACACGGCAGTCTCGTCAGCAACCGTTCGCTGGCTCCATTCGGGGGCATCGGCGCGGTGGTGCTGCCAGCGCCGCTCGCAAACAAGTTGGGCGTCGTTAGGTTCGGTCAGGAAGTCACACTGCAGCTTGCCGGCCAGACCGTCCAGGCCCCTCTCTACCAGGTGCTCGGCCGCCGCCAGATCGGAGCGTTGACCGCCAGTCCAGTCGTGCTCGCGCCGCTGTCCTATGCCCAGGAGGTGACCGGGCTGCGCGGACGCGTAACGCGCATCCTCGTGCAGCCGGCGCCCGGCGCTCAAGCGCGGGTACGCGCTGCCCTGACCAGGATCGCCGCCGGGCACATCAACGTCGAGTCCTCCGACTACGACGAGCAGATGTTCACCCGGGCCGCTGCAGTCAGTAACCAGTCCACGGCGCTGTTCTCGGCAATCAGTGCCCTCGTCGGCTTCCTGTTCGCGTTCAACGCCATGCTGCTCACCGTCCCCGCGCGCCGGCGCCTAATCGCCGACCTACGCCGCGACGGCTACACGCCGGCGACGGTTCTGACCGTGATGCTGCTCGATGCAATCGGCTTGGGCGCGATCGGCTGCGTGCTCGGCCTAGCACTCTGACAGGAGCTATCGATCCACTTCCTGCGCTCCGAACCGGCATTCCTCTCACTGGCGTTTGCGGTCGGCTCCGAGCGCGTCGTCACCACACAGACGATCTTGATCTCCGTCGGCGGCGGTATGGGCGCCGCGATCGTCGCCGTGCTATCGCCTCTGCGTGATGTGTTCTCGCGCGATCCGCTGGCGGCGATCACACCGCGCGAAGGCAGCTCAGCGGCGCGCGAAGGCGGACGGCGAGCGCTCGCCGGTGGCGTCCTGATCGCCGCCGCGACCGTGCTGCTGCTTGCCTCGCCGGATGCGTCGATACCGGCGATGGTGCTGTTGACGGGCGCGCTGCTGCTGGAGTTGCCGATCGTGCTGTCACTGACGCTTGCGACGGTCAAGCGCTTGGCGGGCTTGATCGTCAGCCCGATCGGGCACGTGGCCACGATGGAGCTGCGCGCCGCCCGCGCTCGAGCGGTGGCGATCGCCGCCACCGGAGCAGTTGCGGTGTTCGGCAGCGTCGCGATCCAAGGCTCGCACGGCGACCTGCTCGCGGGTCTTGAAAGCACGGCCCGCGACAGCAACGCCTTTACCGACCTGTGGGTGTCGCCGGCCGGCTCCTACGATCTGCTGAACACAGCGCCGTTCACACCGCGAGAGCAGGCGCAACTCGCCGCGCTGCCTGGTGTGCGCGCGGTGCGCTTGTATCGCAGCGCTCTGCTCGACTACGGCGGGCGGCGCTTGCTTGTGATCGCCCCACCGCGCCAGGCGAAGCCGTTGCTGGCGCGCGACCAATTGCAAAGCGGCGACGCGGCATTGGCCGAAGCGCGAATCCGCGCGGGCGGCTGGCTGATGCTCTCCCAGGCAGTGGCCGAAGAACACCACTTGCACATCGGGCAGGCGTTGACGTTGCCGACGCCGAGCCCAACCACATTGCGCGTTGCCGCGATCTCCACCAACCTCGGCTGGGCGCCGGGGGCGATCGTCGTGAACTCAGCCGACTACGCGCACGCCTGGGCTAGCTCAGACGCAAGCGCCTACAACCTGTCGCTGGCGCCGGGCTTCCCGCCGGCGCGTGCGATCCAGGAGATCCGCGGCGCGCTTGGCACGAACAGCGGCCTGGCCGTACAGAGCGCCGCGCAGCGCACCGCCGCCCAGAACGCCCTCAGCCGCCAGTCGCTATCGCGCCTGACCCAGATCGCGACATTGATCCCGATCGTCGCGGTGCTGGCAATGGCGGCAGCGATGGGCGCGATGGTGTGGCAGCGCCGCCCACGCTTGGCCAAGCTGAAGCTCGAGGGTCTCGCGCGCGCGGAACTGTGGCGCACGATTCTGCTGGAGAGCCTGTTGCTGCTGGCAGTCGGTTGCGTGAGCGGCGCGCTGTTCGGCCTCTACGGCCAGCAGCTCGCCGACCGAGCGCTCGCGCGCGTCATCAATTTTCCCGTCGAGCACTCGATCAGCGCGGTCCCGGCGCTCGCGTCGGTCTCGCTGGTGAGCGCCGCTGCGCTTGCCATCCTCGCGATCCCCGGCTATTTGGCGAGCTCGGTGCCGGCGGCGCTGGCTTTGCAAGACTGATCGATCGCGATGGCCGAGAAGAAGTCGCAGCGTCCCTATAAGCAAGTGGCGCGAGCGCAGGCCCAGCAACGCACACGCGAAACCCTGCTGCAGGCGGCCAGTGAAGAGGTCGAGCGCGACGGCTGGCGGCAAGCATCGCTTGAGACGGTGGCCGAGCGGGCAGGCGTCACCAAGCAGACTGCCCTGCGCCACTTCGGCTCCAAGCAGGGCCTGCTCGACGCAGTGGTGCGACGCACCAGCGCGACCGTAGTCAAAGAACGCAACGAGGCTCCAATCGGCGATATCGCCGGCGCCGTCGCCAACCTGACGCGCCACTACGGGCGCTACGGGGATCTGATGATGCGGCTCCTGCCGTACCGAGACGCGGTCGTACGGGTACTCGGCGAGGATCACCGCGGATCGCTCGCGCGGCGGGCCGTCGATCACGGGCACCAGGTACACAAGGACTGGGTCTTGCGCACCTTCGAGCCCCAACTCGCGCTGCTCAGCGGCCAGGAACGCGAGCAGCGACTGGCACAGCTCGTCACGGTTTGCGACGTGTACACATGGAAGGTCCTGCGCCGTGATCTCAACCTCAGCGTTCTCGAAACCGAAGCGGCACTCGTCGAGCTGATCGAGCGACTCCTCGGCCCCGATGCACCCGCGCCAAAGCCCGCGCGAAAGCGCGCCTCCTCCGCGACTAAACCGGTGCAGAAGCGCTCTCCGTCCGCGCAGCCGCGGCAGCGCAAGCGGCCGTGACTCGGCTACTGGCCTACACCTCGCCGGCACGCGGTCACCTTTATCCGGCCATGCCGATTCTGCTTGAGCTGCGACGGCGAGGCCACGAAGTCGCCGTGTGCACGCTTGCCAGCGAGGTTGACCTAGTGGCCTCGCTCGGCATTACGGCTGAGCCGGTCTCGCCGGCGGTCGAAGCGATTGAGCTCGAGGACTGGCGTGCTCGCTCACAGGCCGACCGCGGTCGTCGCGCGCTCATCACCTTCGCTGCACGTGCCGCGCCCGAGACCGTTGACCTGGGGGAAGCGATCGAGCGCCACCGCCCCGACGCGCTGCTGCTCGACGTCAACTGCTGGGGAGCCGCCACTGTCGCCGAGGCGAGCGGGCTGCCCTGGGCGATGCTCTCGCCCTATCTGCTGATGGCACGCTCGCGCGAGGCGCCGCCGTTCGGCCTTGGCCTCGCACCGCTGAGTGGTCCACTCGGCCGTGCACGCGACACGTTGCTGGGCCGGCTTGGCGAGGTCGTCGTCGACCGCACGGCGCTGCCAACGGTCAACCGTCTGCGCGGTCGGCATGGACTGCCGCGACTAGACAGTTTCAACGAGTTGATGGCGCGACCCCAGCAGATGCTCGTGACCACAGCGGAGGGCTTTGAGTACCCGCGCTCGGACTGGGCGCGCAACGTTCGCTTCGTCGGCCCGCTCGACTGGTCGCCTCCACATGCTCCGCCAGACTGGCTGGCAAACCTCGATGACCCACTGGTGCTCGTGACCTGCTCGACCGAGCGCCAGCGCGACCGCGACCTGCTCGCCACCGCGCTACAGGCTCTGCCACCGAGCATGAGCGTGCTTGGCACCTCTGCGGCCCACGATCCGGCTGGTTTCGACGTGCCTTCCGGCAGCCATGTGGTGCGCTTCCTCCCCCACGGAGCGGCGCTCGATCGTGCCGTCTGCGTGGTTTGCCACGGCGGCATGGGCATTACCCAGAAGGCGCTTGCCGCCGGCGTCCCGGTGGTGGTCGTCCCGTTCGGGCGCGACCAGTTGGAGACCGCCCGCCGCGTCGAGTTCGCGGGCGCCGGAGTGCGCTTGCCGGCCCGGCGGCTTACGCCCACACGCTTGGTCGAAGCCGTGCGTCAAGCGATCGGCAGGCGCACGCAGGCTGCTCAGATCGCGAGCATCTTCGCCGCCGCTGGCGGCGCCGAGCGCGCGGCCGACCTGCTGGAGGCGCTCGCGCAGCGCGGTGGCGTATCGTCGCCCGCTATGAGCATCGCCGATCCGATCCAGCCATAGTGATCGCGCTCGCCACCGTCAGCGTCGCTCCAAGCACCTTCTTCGCGATCATTGCAGCCTCCGCGCTGGCGGCCACGATCGCGGCAACCGCCGCCGGACGGGGCATTCTGCTGCCGGTAGTGGTCGTCGAGTTGTTGCTCGGCGTCGTGCTCGGGCCGGAAGTGATCGGCCTGCACGTCAACGTGTTCGTCTCCTTCTTCTCGGATCTCGGCCTGGGGTTGCTGTTCTTCTTCGCCGGCTATGAGATCGACCTGCATCGCATCCTCGGAGCGCCACTGCGGCTGGGCCTGCTCGGGTGGCTGTTCTCGCTGGCGCTGGCCTATTCGATCGGCGGCGTGCTCGCCGCTGCCGGGGTGGTGCTCTCGCTGCTGTACACGGGCTCGGCTCTGGCCACGACCGCGATCGGCACGCTGATCCCGATCCTCTCGGACACCGGCGAGCTGCGCACCCGCTTCGGTGCTTTCCTGCTGGGAGCGGGGGCAGTCGGCGAGTTCGGTCCGATCCTGCTGATCACGCTGATCCTCTCCACCCAGAGCACCGCTCACAACGCACTGATCCTGATCGCGTTCGTGGCGCTGGCGGTGGGCGTCGCGATCTTTGCGATCCGCTCCTCGGAGCGAACGATGCCGCTGTTCGAGCAGACGCTCGAGCACAGCTCACAGCTGGTCGTGCGCTGGATCCTCGTACTCGTATTCGCGCTCGCCTTCCTGGCCTTTGAACTCGGACTGGACCTGCTACTCGGCGGTTTTGCCGCCGGCATCATCACCCGCCAGACGCTGAAGGGCCGCGAGCTGCCGGCGTTTGATTCCAAGCTCACCGCCGTCGCCTTTGGCGTGTTCGTGCCGTTCTTCTTCATCGTTAGCGGCATGAACCTCGATGTGCAGGCGCTGTTCGCGAGCATCTCCGGCGTCTTGAAGATGTTCCTCTTCTTCTTGCTGTTCCTGGTCGTACGCGGCACGCCGGCACTGCTGCTCTATCGCGGCGTACTCGACCGCCGCGAACGCTTCTCGTTGGCCTTGATGACCTCCACGCAGCTGCCGCTGGTGTTGGCTATCACCGCGCTTGCCACTGCCTCCGGACACATGCGCGCCTCCACCGCGGCTGCGCTGATCGGCGCCGCCGTGCTCTCCACGCTCGTGTTCCCGGTGCTCGGCCTGCGACTACGAGGCGAGTCGCCCGGGCAGCCCGACACGCAGACCGCCGTCGCCGCCGCCTGACAAACCGGCGGCGACGCTTGACAGCAGCGCGTCGGCAAGCGACGATGCGCCCGCACGGCAAGCACGACAAAGGGGCAGTTGCGCCATGACCGGGGTCTTGTATGGGCTTGCCAAGCGCTGCACACGCCATCGCTTCGTAGTTCTGACGGCGTGGCTGCTGGCGACAATCGCGCTAGTCGTGGTCTCGCACCGACTGGGCGATAACACCAACGACAACCTGTCGCTGCCCGGCACCGACAGCCAGCGGGCGACCGACGCGCTGGCGCACTCGTTCCCCGACCAGTCCAATGGGACCAGTCCGATCGTGGTGCACGCTAAGAGCGGCAAGCTGACCGAAGCCCGCTACGCAACCGCGATCGAACAGGCCGCCACCGAACTCTCCAAAGCGGCCAACGTCGCCTCGGTAGTCAGCCCGCTCACACCACAGGGGGCTGGCGCCCTCAGCAAGGACAAGAGCACCGGCTATCTGTCGGTCACGCTGTCCAAGCCACCGGGGGAACTGTCAGTCAGCGAAGCGCAGAAGATCATCGACGCGGCCAGCCCGGCTGAGGCGGCGGGCCTGCAAGTCGAGACCGGCGGACAGCTCGGGCAGAAGGTCTCCAAACCGGCCACCGAGTCCAGCGAGCTGATCGGGATCGTCGCGGCGATGGTGATCCTGACTTACACATTCGGGACGGTGGTGGCGATGCTACTGCCGATCCTCAATGCGATCCTGGCGCTGCTGTGCACGTTGGCGATCGTGCGCATCCTCGGCCACGTCACAACGGTTCCCACGGTGGCGCCGACGCTGGCGACGATGATCGGGCTAGGGGTCGGGATCGACTACGCGCTGTTCATCGTCACTCGCCACTTCCGCGGCCTGGACGAAGGACTCGAGACGGACGAGTCGATCGCGCGCGCCACCGCCACCTCCGGCGGCGCCGTGTTCTTCGCCGGCGGCACCGTCACGATCGCGCTCGTGTCACTGGCGGTCGCCGGCATCCCACTGGTCACCACGATGGGCGAGATGGCCGCTGTGGCGGTGGTCGTGGCGGTGCTCGCGGCGCTGACGTCGCTGCCCGCCGCGCTTGCGGTCACCGGGCCGCGCATCAACTCGCTGCGCGTGCGCGCCCACCACTCAGAGCGCGCGATCCACGAAGGCCGCTCGGCGCGCATGGCGAACGCGCTCGCTCGCCGGCCGCTGCTGGGCGGGCTGGCGGCGTTGGCGATCCTGATCCCGCTGATGATCCCGCTGCTCTCGCTCGACCTCGGCCAGCAGGACACGGCGGCGCTGTCGACCAGCACGACCGCGCGGCGGGCCTACGACCTGATCACTCAGCACTTCGGACCCGGCGTCAACGGCCCTCTGATCGTCGCCGTGTCCTTGAACCCGGCGGCCACGAGCGCCAAGGACGCGCGCCTGCAAGCGCTGCAGAAGGACGTCTCCGCCACCAAGGGCGTCGCGGCGATCACGCCGGCCCAGCTCGACAAGAGCGGCACGAGCGCCTACTTCAACGCGATCGCCACCAGCGGCCCGGCCGAAAAATCCACCGAACAGCTGGTGGAAGAGCTGCGCTCCAAGACGATCCCCACGGCCGAGGCCGGCGGAGGGCTGCGAGCCGACGTCGGCGGCTCGACAGCGGGCTACGTCGATCTCGCCTCGCGCATATCGGACAAGCTGCCGCTGCAGATCCTGGTCGTGATCGCGCTCAGCTTCGTGCTGCTGATCCTGTCCTTCCGCACGATGGTCGTCCCCGCGCAGGCTGCGGTGATGAACCTGCTCTCGATCGCCGCGTCCTACGGCGTGCTGACCGCGATCTTCCAGTACGGCTGGCTCAGCGACGTGATCGGCCTGCCCGGCCCGGTGCCGGTCGTCTCCTACGTGCCGCTGTTCATGTTCGCGATCCTGTTCGGCCTATCGATGGACTACGAGGTGTTCCTGGTCAGCCAGATCCAAGAGCACGTGCACGCCGGCGAGGACAACCGCACCTCGGTTGTCTCTGGCCTGCTCACCAGCGCGCGCGTCATCACGGCGGCGGCACTGATCATGGTGTTCGTGTTCGGCAGCTTCGTCCTTAATGGCGACCCCACGATCAAGCAGTTCGGCGTCGGCCTGGCGGTTGCGGTGGCGCTGGACGCGACGGTGGTGCGCTGTCTGCTGGTGCCGTCGGTGATGGTGTTGATGGGCAAGGTCAATTGGTGGATGCCCGGCTGGCTTGACCGCGTGCTGCCGCATGTGAGCATCGAGGGAGCGGAGTTCTTCGAGGCGGTTGATGGGAAGGCTGAGCGGCCGGTCGCGGCGACTACGAGTCAGTAAGCCTGTCGCGCATTCGTCGGCGGCAGCAGAGCGCCAATGATCCAGAACAGCGGGATGAAGATCCCGATGATGAACATGATCCAGTGCCCCTTGCGGATCGAGATGATCCCGAGCGTGATCAGCAGCACAACGTAGATCGCGCCGAACAGGACGCCGGCACCGGTTGCAAGTGCGATTGGTGGCATCTCCACCAGTGTCTCACAGGTCGGACGTCACATCACCCGGATGAAGTGATTCGCCTCTGTGACTGGCCACACAGCCAAACTCTCCCACCACCTGTCATGATGAGGCATGATGCTCGCTACTCGCCAGCTGATGAAGCAGCTGCCGCCCGGGCCGAAACTACCAGTCGCCGTGCAGACGCTCGCGACCTGGACGCGACCCACCGCCGGGCTGCTGCGGGCGCGCAAGATCTACGGCAAGCGCTTTGCCGTGCGGCTGCTCGGCCAGGCGCCTTTTGTGATCGTCTCAGACCCCGAGGAGATCAAGCAGATCTTCCAGGCGCCACCTGACGTACTGCACCCCGGCGAGGGAGCACGCATCCTCGAACCGATCCTCGGGCCCAACTCGGTGATCCTGCTTGACGAGGACCCGCACTTGGCCCAGCGCAAGCTGATGTTGCCGGCCTTCCACGGCGAGGCAATGCAGGGCCTGCAGGGGCTGATGCAGGAGCTGACCGAGCGCGAGCTTTCAACGTGGCCGACCGACGAGCCGTTGGTGCTGCACCCGCGGCTGCAGCGACTGACGCTCGAGATCGTGCTGCGCGCCGTATTCGGACTGGAGCGCGGCGCCAAGCTAGACCGGCTGCGCGAGCTGTTGACCGAAGTCCTCTCGTTCGCCGAGAGCCCGCTTTCGATTCTCCCATTTGCTCAGCGCGCGCTTGCGGGGCGCGGCGCCATGGGCCGCCTGGAACGAGCCGGCGAGGAGGCCGACCGGCTGATCTACGGGCTGATCGAGGAGCGCCGCGCCGGCGCCCACGCGGACAGCCCGGACGTGCTGGCGCTGCTGCTCGGCGCGCGCCACGAGGACGACTCGCCGATGTCTGACCAGGAGCTACGCGACGAGCTGATGACTGCGCTGGTGGCCGGCCATGAGACGACCGCATCGCAGCTGGCCTGGGGGTTTGAGCAACTGGCGCGGGCGCCGCACGTGCTCGCGCGTCTGACCGAGCAGCTCGACCGTGACCCCGAGGACGAGGCCTACCTGACCGCCACGATCCAGGAGCTGATGCGCCGCCGGCCGGTGCTGATGAACGCCGAGCCGCGACTGGTCAAGAAGCAGGTGCAGATCGGCGGCGTCAGCTACCCGCCCGGCGTCGTGCTGATCGCAAGCGCCTTTCTCGTCCATCACGATCCCGACGTGTACGAGAACCCAAACGAATTGCGCCCGGAGCGCTTCTTGGAGAGCGCCGGCGGCAAGGCGCCGGGCACCTACACCTGGTTGCCGTTTGGTGGCGGTCGCCGACGCTGCCTGGGGGCGAGCTTTGCGATGTTGGAGATGAAGGTGGTGTTGCGGGCGGTGGTCGAGCGCTTTGCGATCGTGCCGGTCGGCAAGCAGGCTGAGACCGCTCAGCGGCGCAGCATCACAATCAGCCCGTCGCGCGGTTGCGAAGTAACGCTGCGCGAGCGGCACCCCGTCGCCGAGACTGCCGCCACGCACGAGCGTGTGGCCGTCGCTGCCGGCTGACGTTCAGCCTTTCTTCTTTTTCTTCTTGCCCTTGGCGGGAACCGGCTTGGGCTCTTTCAGGGCCTTCAGCGTGGCGCTTGCCTTTGGTCCCGGCAGCAGGTTGCGCCCGGCTCGTGCGACCACAACCGCCGAGTAGGAGTCGGTCGGGATCAGGCCGGTCACGGTGACGCTGCGCGAGGACGCCTTGCGCAGGAACGTCTGGACGCGTCCGTCGCCACCGCGCACCTTGATCCGGTACTCGCGCGCTCCGGCCGCGGCGCTCCAGGTGATCGTGCCCGTGCTACCGCGGCGCACGAACCTGACCTTGCTCACACGCCCGCCATGCACCACTCCGGGGGCGCTGTAGCGGGTAACCGTCAGCTCACGCCGCGGCGTGCCTTCGGCGTCGAGCAGGTAGGCAACGATCGTGCGTGAGCGCGAGAGGCCTTCCTGCGGCGTGAAGGCGAGCGTGCCGCGCGCCGAGCCGGCAGTACCGATCACGTGCGTGGTGTCGCGGCCCCGTTCGACGAAGCGCACGTGTCTGCCGGGAACGAAGTTGGCGATCTTGTAGGAGAGCGAGAAGCGATTGGCGTGCTTGTGCTTGACTTGCGCCTTGATCGTCACCGGCGGCACGTCCTGGGCGGTTTCGAGCTTGGCGATCGGCACGCCGCCCGCGGCCTGCAGCTGCCATTCGCCACCCCTGGGTTTGCGCAAGAAAACGATCACTTCGTGGCCGCCCGGCCCGACCGCGGCGATGAATTCGTCGCCGACGGTGACGAACTGCCCTGGCGTTGCCGGGGTCGTGAACAGCTGACCGCTCGGACCCTTGATGTGGACAGCCGGTGCGGCGCCGGCGAAGCCGATCCGAAGCTCCTGACCGGTAGTGCCCGCGGGCAGAGCGAAGCCCTGGCTTTCGCCGGCAGATGCGCGAGCCGCCGGGCCAGCGGTGGTGGTGAGACCAGTCGCGAGCCACGGGGCGTCGGCGTTCGGCAGAGAGCGCAGCGATTCTTCGCCGCCGACGAAGCCGCCCGAGTGTTTTACCAGCGGCTTCTGCTTGTACTGCTTGAGTTCGTCGCTGCATTTTTTCAGGCCGAAGAAGCCGCCGTCGATGTTGCCATCGGAGGTCCGATAGCGCCCCTGCACGCCGAATTCGCCCGCGGCCAGACAGCCCGCGATGTACTGGTTGTTAAAGAGCACGGCGGCTTCGGCGCTGATCACCCAGATCTTGATGTGCGCGTTGCCTTCGGCCTGCCAAAGGCCGCTCGCGGATTCGTCCCAGAAGGAGATTCCGCCACCGACTTCCACCGCCGGTTCTTTGGAGTCAAACGGGAAGTGAATGTCGACCGCGAGCTTGGCATCGGTATAGCCGTCGGAATAGACGTCGGCCGCAAGCGTGGCGATGTCATCCCCCTTGTAAGAGAGCTTGCCCTGTCCGCCGAAGAAGCCGAGTTCCGTCGAGGTCGCTTCGCGGAACTTGAATTCCAGCGTCAGCTCCAGCTGCGTGGCGATCGCGGCGCCAAGCACACCGCCGAAGGCGAGCGGGTTGACGCCGACCGAAGCGCCGATCTTGTTCACTTCAACGCCGGGATAGACCATCGCACCGGCCCCCGGCGGCGCCGTGAACACCATCGACGCTGAGTGGAATTCGCCTTTCTTGAAGGACAATTCGCCTTCCATCGAAGGCTGTTCGAGCGGACCGAACGCGATCGTGCCCTTTGCCTGCCAGCTGTCACGCTTGGATTCTTCGGGGTCGCTGGGGAAGTAGTAGGTAAAGGACGCTTTGGAAACCTTGAAGATTTCGGCTAGCCCCGCTTCGCCAATTTCGAACTTAAGTGACTCCAGGTCGATCCCTGTTTCGCGGTCGGCGATGATCTCAAGCGCCCCTGTCGCTTCGAAGTTCACCGATTTCAGTTCCAGGCCCACCTGCACGTCGATTAGCGACTGCCCTTTATCGTTGAGGTAGACGGCGACCTGGCCGGTAAGCGGGAAGCTGCCGGGAAGTTCAGCGCATGAGGTGTTGTTCTGCGGCGGACAGCAGCCTGCCTTTTTACTACCTGACGCGCATTTGTGGGCTACGGCGAAAGCCATCACAAGCGTCTTGCCGCCGCCGGCCGCGTGGGCGCGAGCTTTGCTCGCGGACGCGCGCGGATCGCTGAATCCGGCCGAGGGAAATTTGAACTGCGGTGGGTGAAAGGCTTCGAAGGCAAGCGTGATCGGTTCTTTTTCCAGATCGCGTCCGCCTAGCACGACGTCGCCAATCGGCGTGTTCAAGAGCTCCACGTTCACCGGCGCGCCGGACATCTGAACCGTGTTGCCGATGCCAAGTAACTTGACCGTTTCAATTTTGAAGATGCCGATGCCGCCGCCGCTCGTCGTCAGGTCCATGCCATCGAGCGCGACCTGGCGTGAGGAGATCACAACTCCGCCGCCTTTGAGCTTCTGAATGCATTCGGCGATCACGTGCACCTGCCCCTGGTCATAGGTGCTGGTGCATTCACCTTCGCCGCCATCGGGCGGATGCAGCGAATTGTTGCTAAACGGCACGCTGACGCCGAGGCTCGATTTGGACGTTTCTTTGTTGGAGTTGGTGACGGTCAGGTCGATCGTGTGCACTCCAGGCGCGAGGATCAGCTGCACAACCGGGTTGGTCCCAGTGCTGGTGTCGATCTTGCCGTCGCCGTTTAGGTCCCAGTCGTAGGAGATGATGCGCCCGCCGCCGGCCTGTGAGCCGGCGCCAGTGAGCGAGATTACCGAGCCGGGCTGCGGACTGGGGGTAAGCGAGGCGATGCTGGCGACGAGTGGTTTTGGTGGTGGAGGTGGGGGTGGTGTGGACGACGGTTCGGTTTCGAAGCTGAGATCGTCGATGCCGACGCTGCCGGCCGTGACCGTCGTTTCAGTACGAACCTCGAAGAAGCTGATCCGTGCTGAGCCCGACGGTTGTGCTGTCAACTGCGTCCATTCACCGTTGTTCGCGGTGCCGGCCGTACTCACGATTTCTTTGCCTTCGTCGAAGCCGACGAGCATGACTTTGATCGAACCGGTCCCGACCACAACGTTGCTCACATACACAGAGACAGACCCACTCGGATGACGTAGCGCTCCGTAGGTGCCGAGGAACGACGGTCCGGCGGGCAGGCACGCCGGCAGCACAGCGTAGTTCGAGCCCGAGTGGGCGGGCGCTTCAGCGCGTACCGTCGGCGCGCCGCAGTCGCCTGAGCTCGGAGAGGGGCCTTTCAGGACGGATGACGTTCCGAATTCCACTCCGACTCCGGCGTACTGGTTGGTCACGACTTCGCCGGCTTTCAGCCCATCGAAGTTGATGGTTTCCCCCGCCGCCCGCGCGGGTACGGCAGTAGTGGCGACCAAGAGCGCACACGCGAACAGCGCCGGCGTAAACCTCCGAAGGAGCCCGGCAAGGCCCGACCCCGCTCCGGGTGGTGCGTTCATGGTCGCCGAGGTTTTCAGAAGCGCTTTGTCTTGTCAATGCTGACTGGACGAGTGTTCGTGGGACAGTCCGTGTTGGCCAAATGCAAACAAAGTGTTTAGCCAGACCGGCTTTGACAGACCTCCAGCCTGCGACTACCGTGGGAGGTCGATTCGGGTGGATCGAAAGCGGGGGGCGCTTCGCCCGGCAAAGCCATTAGCCAAGGAGGCAGGAGATGGTCAGCTGGCTTCGTTCTCACCCCCACCGACGCTACGGTGCGGCTCTCGTGGCGCTCCTCGCCGCAATCGTGCTGCTGCTGCCGGCCCCCGGCGCCGGCGCCGCAAAGCCACAACGCAGCTATCTGGCGCTGGGCGACTCGCTTGCATTCGGCTATTCACAGGCGAAGTTCAACAGCCTGTTTCCGGACGAGAACCCAGCGGCTTACGACACAGGCTACGTCGATGACTTCGGACGCTTTCTGCTGAAGACCCATCGCGACACGAGCATCGTCAACGACGGCTGTCCGGGCGAGACGACGGACTCGTTCATTGCGGGACCATGCCAGTACCAGCTTGCGTTCCCGCTGCACCATCCTTACGTGGCCGGCCCGGCCTCCTCACAGCTGACGGATGCTCTGACCTACCTGCACGCCAACCCTGGCGAGGTGAGCCCGATAACGCTCGATATCGGCGCCAACGACGCACTCGGCGTGATCGAGGGAACCTGCAAACTGGAAGCCGCGTGCATCGCGGCACACGCGCCGGCCCTGTTCGCGCACATCGCCACCAACCTCGGCACGATCCTGGCCGACCTGCGCAGCGCCGCCCCGAACGCGAAGATCGTCGTGCTCGGGCTCTACAACCCGTTCGGCTCCACGATCTCCGGCGGCGACGAACTGACAGCTGCGCTCAACGAAGTGATGCGGCAGGTCGCAAAAGCCGATGCCGCACGCTTTGCCGACCCGCTGCCGGTCTTCAACCCGCCGGGCGCGCGTGAGCAGCCGACGATCTGCCTGCTTACGAATATGTGCACGCCGCTGACCGACATCCACCCGACCGACCTCGGCTACGCGGTCCTGGGCGGCCTGATTCTCAGGCAGTACCTGCCGGGTTCTCCGTGGCGGCCGTAGGCGCATCTGAGGAGATCAGCGGGGTCGCCTCCGCCGCTGCGACCCCGTGGCGGACGCGATCGCGCATGTCGGCGTAGCGCAGCACCTCGTAGAGGATCAACGCCGTCATTGTGGCAGCCAGCAGCACGAGCGTGGCCAGCGAGGAAATGCCGAGTGCGAGCGTCACCGGCACGAGTGCGATCAGCGCGATCGCGACAACGAGCCTACGGCGCGAGAGTGTGTGCATGTTGCGCAGACGGAAGCCGACATGAGCGAGCAGGTAGGTCGCGGTGCCGCCAAGCAACGCCACCGTAGGCACTTCCTGCAAGGGCGCAGAGACATCGGCCAGCGTGTGCTTGACTCCGACCGCAAGCAGTGCGATCCCGGCGACCATTGGGAAGTGCAGGTAGGAGTAGGAGTCGCGCGCCAGCTCGTTGCGCTCGCGTCCCTCCTGAGCACGTGTGAGGCGGCGCTCGGCAACGATCGCCGTCACGTCGAAATACACCCACCACAACGTCACCGCGACGACCATCCCAAGCACAGCAGCCGCAACGATGCCGGCATCCAATTCGGACTTAGCGCCGACGCCGAGCGCGACGATCGACTCTCCCAGCGCGATCAAGACGATCAGCCCGTGGCGCTCGGCGAAGTGGCCGGGAACTAGCTTCCAGCCCTCCGACCCAAACAAGTACGGGCCGAGCATGTCAAGCGCCAGCGCCAGCGCCCATAGGCCAATCTGAACAGCGCCGCCGACAAAAGCCGCCGCCAGCAGCAGTCCGACCCCCAGCGCCGTGCTCCCGGCCAGGCCGATAACGGAATGGCGCAGCTGCTCGTCGTTGCGGCTGGCGATCATGAACAGCGCGATGTGCGCACCGCGCACCACCGCGTACACGCAGGCAAACAGCAGCGCCTCATCCCCGAACGAGCCCGGAACGCACAACGCGGCCACCAACAGACCGGCCATCGCGACGAACATCGCCAGGCGCACACCGCCCTCCTCCGGGTCGATCACGCTGGTAAGCCAGGCGTAGCCGACCCACGACCACCACAGGATCCCCAACACGAGCAAGCCCTTCAAC
>DASTPN010000078.1:0-3701 GCA_035719985.1 Solirubrobacteraceae bacterium
CCACCTGGATTGCACGGCACGCCGAAAGGGTGAGCAGGGCCAAGACCGGCTGAGATTATGCGTGAAGCGCGGCCTGCTCTTGGGCCGAGGGAAACGCCCAGGCAGCGCGCGATCGGCGCTCCTGGCGAAAGACGAAGCGCAGCTGCTGCGGCGGCGCCAGCTTGGCGTGCGCGGGTCGGAATGTGGAGCAGGGCTCGGCGAGATCCAGGGCGCACAGCAAGTTGCACTTGAAATAGCACTCCTCGCAGGTGACCTTGCGGTTTGCTCGCTTGCTCTGCTTCGGCACAGATTCCCCCCTTGACTCGCGACTTGACTGGATGGCAGGGGGCATCAAAGCACCGTCGCCGACGATGCTCAAGGGGTCGCGAGAAGCATCGAGCGCAAATCGCAGAGAAAATCGGCTTCTATCCGCAAATAGCCACTATTGAACGTCCATGTTGTGATCCTCACCGGCAATTGCCGCAAAATGCGCCGAGGCGGCTCGGCCGGCGCGTCATCATCTCTGCTATGCGCATCCTGCTCACAGGCGCCAGCGGCTTCGTAGGCGCCGCGCTGCTGCCGCGCCTGCTTGAGCAGGGGCACGAGGTGCGAGCGCTTGCACGCGACCGCGAGCGGGTGGGCCGCGCACTGGCCTACACCGGAGCCGCCAGCCTCCACGACGTGGAAGTGAGCCTCGGCGACACTCTCAGCGGCAACGGCGTCGCGGCTTGCATGCACGGAATCGACGTCGCCTATTACTTGATCCACTCGATGGAGCCGCCCTCCGATGGCGCCCGCCCAGCGCCGAGAACATCATTCGCCGCACGCGAGCGAGCCTCCGCTGACACGTTCGCCCAAGCCGCCCGGGCCGCCGGTGTAGAGCGCATCGTCTACCTCGGGGGTCTTGTGCCATCCGAGGGCCGTCCATCCACACACCTGGCTAGTCGCCACGCGGTGGAGCGAGTCCTGCTCGATGCGGTACCTAGGTCGGTCGCGCTACGAGCCTCTGTTGTGATCGGCGCGCGCTCTCGCTCATTTCGTTTTTTGGTGCGACTAGTTGAGCGCCTGCCCGTGCTCGCGCTTCCGGCCTGGCGCCACTACCGCACGCAACCGATCGACGAGCGTGATGTCGTGGAGATGCTCGCCGCCTGTGCGCATAGTGACGCGGTAAGTGGTCAAACGCTCGACATCAGGGGCCCGGACGTACTTTCCTACGGCGAGATGGTGCAGCGGATAGCCTCATTGATGCTGCTCTCACGCCCAAGCTTCGGACTGCCGGTTACAGCGACGCCGCTGAGCGCTCGTTTGGCCGCGTCGCTGACACGCGAGAGTCCCGAGTTGATCCTTCCGCTAATGGAGGGACTGACCGGCGACTTGCTTGCAGCCGACGATCGGGGGACGGAACTGCTTGACGTCGAGCTTCATTCGTTTGACTCGGCCGTAGAGCACGCACTGTATGAGTGGGAGCGGGTCGAGCCACTCGCCGCACGCTGATCGCACCGCGCCGCTACGGTTGCAAGCGCAGTGAGCACCGTCACCACCTCTATCGAGATATCCGCCAGCCCGAACCAGGTATGGAGCGTGGCGATGGATCCACGGCGATTGGGGGATTGGGTCACTATTCACCGCAGGTTGCGCGACTGCGATCAGGGACCACCGCGGGTGGGACTGAGGATGGACCAGCAAATCCATCTGAGAGGAGTCAACCTCGATGTACATTGGAGACTGGTGCAATGCGAGCCGGCCAAGCTCGCCGTCTGGGAGGGACGCGGTCCGGCGCGTTCTCGGGCGCGCACGGAGTACCGCCTGAACGAAACTGCTGACGGCGGCACGCGCTTTGATTATCGCAACGAGTTTCACGCTCCACTGGGCCCGCTTGGCGCGCTGGCAAGCCGCGCGCTTGTCGGCGGGATCCCTGAGCGGGAGGCCACAAAAACGCTTGAGCGACTGAGATCGATTTTGGAGACTGAGCGTCCTTGTGAGTAGGTTTGCCCTCGGCAGGGTAAGTCGATTGAGCGGAGAATTGCACGCATTGACACTCCGTTGTGTAGAGTGAAGCGGAGTACCTAGCCTGCAACCTCGCGGGTTTCCAGATTCCCCCCACCGAACAGGACACGATTGTGACTGACTTTCTTGCCGAGAAGCGCCGAGAGATAACGGATCGGATGGCGGAGCTGAAGCCGCTGATCGACGAGTACAGCCAGCTGGAGGCCGCCGCCAAGGCACTGGCCGGCGTCGGTGGCTCTTCGACCTCCTCCTCGACCGCATCGGCTGCGTCTTCCGTGGCCCCGGTGCGCCGTGGTCCCGGTCGTCCGCGCGGCTCAGCCAACAAGACCAAGCCCCGCACCAGCACCGGCAAGCGCCGTGGCCGCCCGCCCAAGGCCGCGACTGCCGCGGCAGCAGCCACTACGACAGAGGCCGCCGCTCCCAAGCGTCGCGCCGGCCGTCGCAAGGGCAGCGGCACACGTGCCGCCCAGGCATTGCAGTTCGTAACGGCTCAGCCGGGTATCACCATCCCCGAGCTCGCCGCCAAGATGGGCATTAAGCAGAACTACCTGTACCGCGTCCTGCCCGGTCTCGAGCAGGAAAAGAAGATAAAGAAGCAGGGTAGAGGTTGGCACGCCGCCTGATCTAAGCCTTAGCCACACGAAAACGGCCGGGCATGATGCCCGGCCGTTTTCGTTAAGGCTTCGCCCCTCCTCAGGAATGAGGGGTTGAGACGAGCTATTAGATGAGGCCCTGGCTCTCTACGGTGGCGCGCTCGTCCTGCAGCTCGGCGATCGTTCCGTCGATCTTGGCGCGTGAGAAGCCGTCGATGTCCAACCCTTGCACGATCGACCACTCTCCCTGAGAACAGGTGCACGGGAAACCGCTGATCAGGCCCTCGGGAACGTCGTATGAGCCGTCGGAGACAACACCCATCGAGACCCAATCGCTGGTGCCGTTTACCCAGTCGCGCACGTGATCGATCGCGGCATTGGCAGCCGAGGCCGCGCTCGAGGCGCCGCGCGCCTCGATGATCGCGGCTCCACGCTTGCCGACGTTCGGCAGGAAGTTGCCCTCAATCCATTCCTGGTCATCGACCACCTGGGCCGCTTGGACGCCCTTCACCTCGGCATGGAACAGGTCGGGATACATGGTCGGCGAGTGATTGCCCCATACGCCCATCTTGGTGACATCGGAGACCGGCGCAGCCACCTTCGCCGCCAGCTGCGCGACAGCGCGGTTGTGGTCGAGGCGCATCATCGATGTGAAGCGCTCACGCGGGATGTCGGGCGCGTTGTTCATCGCGATCAAGCAGTTGGTGTTGGCGGGATTGCCGACGACCAGCACCTTCAGGTCATTGGCGGCCTTTTCATTCAGCGCTTTGCCCTGGGCCGTGAATATCTTGCCGTTCTCTGAGAGCAACTCGGCGCGCTCCATCCCCTTCGCGCGCGGGCGCGAACCGACCAGCAGCGCAATGTTCACCCCGTCAAAGCCATCCTGCGGGTTGTCGTGCAGGTCGAGGCCTGAGAGCAGCGGGAAGGCACAGTCGACGATCTCCATCGCGACGCCCTCGAGCGCCCCCATCGCCGGCGGGATCTCCAGCAGCCGCAGGTCGACCGGCTGGTCGGGGCCGAGCAGCTGACCGCTGGCGATTCTGAACACGAGGCTGTAGCCGATCTGGCCGGCCGCGCCTGTGACGGTGACTCGTACTGGACTCTTCAATTGCTCATCTCCTG
>DASTPN010000079.1:0-2626 GCA_035719985.1 Solirubrobacteraceae bacterium
GGTATGAAGCGGGTCCGGAGGGAGAAAATCTCGAGTCGATTGGTACGTTGGGAGAATTCTTGGATATCTTCCTGAATATCCCCAAAAAGATCGAGGACATCGTCTTGGGTGAACTCATCGAACGCTTTGAGAAAGTCGAACAGGCGTTGGCCTGGTTCCACGATGCCGGCGAAAAGCTGGTCAAGTGCTCTAAAAACAAAAGCGTCTTCCTTCGCATATGTAAGTTCTCATATGACGAGTTCAACTTCGAATCGCTCGGCTTCCACTTCGTGTTCCCCAACCCTTGGGGCATGTGGCCGGTCGTGGAAGAGTGCTACCAGATAAGCTCGAATGCGGACTGTGTCCACACAGTCGAGGTCCCCCCGAAACCGTCGGAATGAGCTAAGAGCTGTCGGCATGAGCTAAGATCGGCGCCATCCATAGGTCGGTGGAAAGGGAAGCCGGTGCGATTCCGGAGCGGACCCGCCACTGTGACCGGGGATGCCAACCGCGGCGCGCCATAGCAGGCGCGCAGCCACTGGCGCCGCCGCAGGGCGGGCCGGGAAGGCGCGGAGGGTAGGCCCGGGAGCCAGGAGACCTGCCTCCGACCCCAAGCCCACAAGCCCTCGTGGAAAGGGGTGGCTCCAACATGAAGCACTCACGTATCCTCGCCGTCGGCGCGTCCGCTGCCGCGACCCTCACACTGCTGACAGTCTCACTGACGGCTACACCGGTGTTGGCAAAGTCCGGTGCTCACGGCAAAGGCGGCACTCCGGTCGAAGTTCGGGTGGAGGGGCTCGCAAAGACACTCCTGCCCGAGACGCTGGTGGGGACCAAAGCAGCGTCGATCGTCAAGGACGGCAAGCCCGCCGACGTCTGCTCGGGTGACACCGCCGCGGTCGCGTTGCAGGACGCAACCAAAGGTAGCTGGGTCGCCGGCACGTTCTCGTCCGGGCTCGGCTATCCGGTCACGGCGATCCTTGGCGAGTCCTACCCGTTTACTTCCAACTACTACTGGTCGTTCTGGATCGACAACAAGCCCGCCACCACCGGCATCTGCGGCGCCACGCTTCATCCCGGCGACAAAGTGCTGTTCTTCCCGCAGTGCTCGCAGGAAAGCGCGTCGGCCTGCCCGCAAGGCATGTTCGACCCGGCCGTGCTCGAGATCAAAGCCGCGGCGAAAGCCAAGGTTGGCAAAGCCGTTGCGATGAGCGTGTCCGCGCTTGCGAACTTCACGGGCAAGCCCTCGCCGGGCGCTGGCGTGAAGCTTGCGGCGGCCGGTAAGACGGTCACGACCGACGCCTCCGGCAAAGCGAAGCTCAAGTTCGCCAAAGCTGGCAGCTACAAGATCGTGGCGAGTGCCGCGAACTCGGTTCGCGATGAGCTGACGGTGAAGGTGAGCCGCTGAGGGCTCGCTGAGGACACAGGCTCTACGACAATGACGCCAAGGCGTCTCCCGTCCCTTGTGGTCGCGCTCGCGGCGCTGTGTGCGCTCGCGGGCTGCGGCCTGGGGGCGGGCTCGGCGCCAAAAGACGTCGCGCTGACGGTGACGCGCGACTTCGGCGCGCGCGTGTTGCATCAAGCGCATGCGCCGCGTATCGTCGGCGAAGAGACCGTCATGAGCTTGCTGCAACGCAACGCCACCGTCACCACGCGCTACGGCGGCGGCTTCGTGCAGAGCATCGACGGGCTCTCCGGCGGCAGCGAAAGCGGCTATCCCGTCGACTGGTTCTATTACGTCAACGGTGTCGAGGCGACTAAGGGGGGCTCCGCGACCGTCGTGCATCCGGGCGATCGCATCTGGTGGGACCGCCACGACTGGTCGCAGACCGACAACGTGCCGGCGGTCGTCGGCTCTTTCCCTGAGCCGTTTCTGGCCGGCATCGAAGGCAAGCGACTGCCGGTGCGCGTGGAATGCGCCGAAGCGGAATCCTCCGCTTGCCAGGGCGTGCTCGGGCGGCTGCGCTCGCTTGGCGTGCCGGCGGCGCTGGCCTCCATCTCCGGTGGCGATGAGCCCTACACGCTACGGGTGCTGGTCGGAGAGCTGAGCAAGCTGATCGCCGATCCAGGAGTGCACCAGATCGAAAGCGGGCCACGCTACAGCGGCGTGTACGCGCGCTTCGGCGCCAACGCCAAGAAGTTGCAGCTGCTCGATGCCAACGGCCGCACCGTTCTTACGCTCGGTGCGCACGCCGGACTGGTGGCGGCCACCCGCTACCGCGAAGAGGCGCCCGTGTGGGTCGTGACGGGCACCGATGAATATGGGGTCAACCGCGCCGCCGCCGCCCTTAGCGAAGCAACGCTCCGAAACCGTTTCGCGGTCGCCCTGCCGAGTACGGGCGCGCCGCTGGCGCTGCCGATGGCCGAGCCGGTTGCGCACGTCGCCGACGAAAGCCAGAGCGCGCAGGCGGGCTCGATGCCATGAGCGCGGGTGCGCGCATGTTCGTCTATAAACGGCTCGCATCGCCGCTACACGCCACGCGGGCCGGTGTCGGGGCCCTGTGGAGCATTGCGCTTGCCGTGTCCGCGCTGGCCAGCGACAGCCCGATCGTGCTCTCACTGGTGCTGGCGTCGATCGTCGTCGCTGGAACGCTCGCGGGGGTAGGACGCGAGCTCGTGCGCTCGCTGCGCGTCGCGGTGATCGTGG
>DASTPN010000080.1:0-2013 GCA_035719985.1 Solirubrobacteraceae bacterium
GTTGGCGTCGCTTGGGCCAGCATCCTCTCTATGCCCTACTCCATCCTGGCCGGCGCCCTGCCGCCCGGGAAGACCGGAATCTACATGGGCATCTTCAACTTCTTCATCGTCATCCCGGAGATCCTAGCGGCGCTCGTTTTCGGGAAGATGATGGAAACGGTCCTCGCCAACGAAAGTGCGGTGGTGCAGCTCCTGGGCGGCGACAACCGGCTCACGGCCGTGGTCATCGGAGGCATTTCCCTGGCGGTGGCGGCCACGCTCTGCACCATCCTCACCGAGCCTGCCGCTGCTCCGAACTCCTCGCACGGCCAGGGCAGCGTGAGCAAGCCTGCAGAGAGTTCGGTCTAGGGCCAGGGGCTCGCCTCCCGGGTGGGCCTCCGCGCCTTTCGCACGGAGCGTTGGGACCGGATTCCGAGGGAGCGCGCTTTACAAGCCGCGATACGAGTGCCGATACTGCAAGGCATGTCCCATCCGCGATCGAGTGGTGTGCTCCTTCATCCTACGTCGCTGCCGGGACGTTTCGGAATTGGTGACCTCGGTCCGGCGGCGCGTCAGTTTGTGGCGTTCCTCACGCATGCTCGGCAGTGCATCTGGCAGGTCCTCCCGCTGGGACCCACGGGCTACGGCGACTCGCCGTATCAGTGCTTCTCGGCGTTCGCCGGCAATCCGCTCCTCATCAGCCTCGACGCCCTCGTGGATGCCGATCTCCTCTCAGTCGCCGATGTCGACGACGCGCGTGTGGACCCGGTCGAGACCGTCGACTACGGCCGCGTCATCGCGCACCGACAGCCGCTGTGGATGCGGGCGCTGGAACGCTTCGACACTCTCGGGTCGCCATCGTCCCGGCGTGCCTTCGACGCTTTCTGCCTCGAGCAGGCGGACTGGCTGGACGAGTACGCGCTGTTCATGGCGGTCAAGGAGGCGCACGGCCTCGTCGCCTGGACGCGCTGGGACCCAACGATCGCCCATCGCGATCCGGCGGCGCTCGCACGCTGGCGACAGCAGTGCGCGCGCGAGAGGCGTGCCCATCAGTTCGCACAGTACTTGTTCTTCTCGCAGTGGCGCGCGCTGCGCGATCATTGTCACGCCCAAGGCGTGTCGCTGATGGGCGACGTGCCGATTTTCGTCGCGCATGACAGCGCCGACGTTTGGGCCCGGCGCGATCTGTTCAAGTTGCGCGAGGATGGCAACCCGCACGTGGTGGCGGGTGTGCCCCCAGATTACTTCAGCGCGACGGGCCAGCTCTGGGGCAATCCTCACTATCGCTGGGACGTGCTCGCGCGCGACGGCTACGCCTGGTGGATCGCGCGAATCCGCGCCGTGCTGTCACTCGTCGATCGCGTGCGGCTGGATCACTTCCGCGGATTCGAGGCCGCCTGGGAAGTACCGAGTGAGGCGACGACGGCGATCGACGGGAGATGGGTGAAGGGGCCGGGCGG
Organism: Solirubrobacteraceae bacterium; assembly: GCA_035719985.1. Classification (GTDB taxonomy): domain Bacteria; phylum Actinomycetota; class Thermoleophilia; order Solirubrobacterales; family Solirubrobacteraceae; genus Palsa-744. The sequence continues at coordinate 1,440 of DASTPN010000080.1, forward strand.
GGCGCTGTTCGAAGCGATGCAGCGGGCGCTCGGTTCCCTGCCGTTCGTGGCCGAGAATCTCGGCGTGATCACTCCGGAGGTCGAAGCGCTGCGCGAGCGCTTTCACCTCCCAGGAATGGCCATACTCCAGTTCGCGTTCGGCACGGATCCGCAGGCGTCGGACTTCAGACCGCACAACTATCCGCGCAACCGCGTCGCGTACACGGGCACGCACGACAACGATACGACGGTAGGCTGGTGGACGAGCGGCGTGGGCCACAGCACCCGCAGTGAGACGGACCTCGTCGAAGAGCGCGCCTCCGCGAGGCGGTATCTCGGTACGGACGGCGGCGAGGTCCACTGGGACTTCATCCGTGCCGTCCTCGCCTCGGTCGCCAACACCGCGATCGTGCCACTACAGGACGTGCTCGGCATCGGGAGCGAGGGCCGCATGAATCAGCCCGGACTGCCGAATGGCAATTGGCGCTGGCGCGTGCACGCCGAGGCCTTGACGGACGCAGTGGCCGATCGACTCGGCATGCTGGCGGCAACCTACGATCGCGCCTAGCCAACTTCCGCAGTTCCCCCGGATGCT
>DASTPN010000081.1:0-3709 GCA_035719985.1 Solirubrobacteraceae bacterium
AGTTGCTCGCTCGTGTTGGCCACCTGCCAAGGGTAGGGGCGCAGCAGCAGATCTCGGATCCGAATTGGCAGGTTGGTGATAATCGCCCCGCGCGTAGAGTAGTCAACCTGTTCGAGCGCGAGGTTGTTGCCGTTGGGACCGCTGCGTCCGGCGGTCGTGCCAATCGCATTGGCGTTCTGAGAGTTCTGGAGATTGGCCTGCAGGCTTTGCTTGGAACTGACTTGGAGTATCACAGGAACCGTGGCCGCGATGCCGACCAGCACGCAGGCGAGGATTGCGAGCGCCCCAAGACTCTTCGTCGCGTCCCGCACCGTCGCGTGCAGAACAATCAACACCGCGCCCGCGGCGAGAAACCAGCCAGCATACGGCCGCGTGAAGATCGCGACTCCGCTGCCGGCAACCAGAGTGACCAGCGCCACGAGGTCGACCCGCCCCCAGGCGCGGGCCCCGCCGAGAGCGACGAGCCCGCTGGCCAATATCATCAGCGGCTCCTTGTGGAGCAATTCACTGAAGAAGATACTCCCGGGCTCGAGCCCCGTTAGCCAGAACGTGAGTTGCCCAGGACGGCGTCCCGCCAGGTCATGGACCGCCGTGGAGAGGAGCAGCAATCCGCACACCGCGATGCTCACTTGGGTCACCCGAAGCGCCTCCACGTCGAGGTGGCCGAGTTTGATCTGTACCGCAAAGACGATCTCGTGCAGTGGATAGGGACCGCCCGGCAGCCATCCGCCAGATGAGAACGGAGTGGCAGCCAGTGTGCGGGCGTCGCCGAGGAACCCAAGCTCGTCGCCGCCTTGCAACGTCGCCGCGAGTCCGCTTGCCGAGACACCGGCGAGCGCCAAGAGCCGCAGAGCCACGCTGGCTACCAAAGGCCGCGCCGGGCGGAAGTCTGGTCTGCTGCGCTGGAGAAACCGTACCAGCAACGCTAGGCCGTAGCCACAGACTAAGGTCATGAGAACGACGCCTTCAACGCGGTCGATCAGGGGGTTGGGCGGGCTGTAGGGCATCGATTTGGAGGCTGGAGCTGAGGGGATGCTGTCAGAACGCCGGCTTGGCCGTCGTCCCACTCACCAGCACCAACGCCGCAAGAAAATCTCCAGCGTGAGCAGCGCCCACAGCGCCTGACCATGGTCGCATAACCCATCAAGATGGCTGGCGATCAGGCTATCGACGACGTCGGCGTGGATATGGAGCCGGACACGGGCGTCGCATGCCCCGATCGTCATCTGCATGAATTCGCGGAGGTCGGTCCGAAACCAGCGGTCAAGGGGCACGCCGAAGCCACGCTTCCGGCGTGTGAGGATCACATCAGGCACGAGATCGCGGACAGCGTCAACCAGCACCAGCTTTCGGCGCAGCCCGCGTATCTTAGTCTCTGGCGGGAGGCGGAGCGCGAGCTCGACCAACTCCGTGTCGAGAAATGGGGATCGCACCTCGAGCCCATGCGCCATGCTCATTCGGTCAGCCTTCACAAGCAGATCGCTGGGAAGGTATGTCCGGAGATTGAGATCGAGTAGGCGGTCGAGCGGTTGAGCACCGGCAGATGACTGCCAGATTGCTTCGTAGTCTCGCACGCCGATGTCATCTCCTAGAGCGACCGCAGCGCGGCGGTCAACCTCCGGTAGGATGCCCACCCACTCGCGATAGGCGTCAGGGAGTTCGCGCTCAGCGGCAGCCGTAAATCGTCGAAGGCTCGTCCCACGGCCCTCCGCGGCGGAAGGCGGCAGGCGGCGCGCGACCTCACGTGCGAACCTCCGCGCGGAGCCTGGTATGCGGCGGTACCGCAAGAGTAGTAGCGCTGCCACGAAGCGCTCGTAGCCAGCGAACAGTTCGTCTCCGCCATCACCCGAAAGCGCAACGGTCACCTCAGCCCGAGTCATTTGGTTAAGCAGGTAGGTCGGGATGGCGCTCGAATCGCCGAATGGCTGGACGTGGTGCCAGACGAGCGTCTCAAGCAATTCGACGGCGTTCGGTGCGACGATCTCCTCGTGATGCTCAGTCTCATAGCGCTCGGCCACGAGGCGAGCGTAGGGACGCTCGTCGAAACCGTTCGCGTCCTCGAAGCCGATCGTGAAGGTCGGTACCCGACGCCCGCTGGCACCGGCCATCAGAGCCACGATCGCACTTGAGTCGAGGCCGCCTGAGAGGAAGGCCCCGAGCGGAACGTCGGCGACCAGCCTCCTGCGCACCGCCTGCTCTAGACCCGCGCGCACGAGTTCAGCAGCCTCCTCACGTCCGACATCGAGCGGCGCTACATCATCGACGCCGGCGACCGGCGGACTCCAGTAGCGTTCGACGCACGATGAAAAACCCGGCGCAATGCTGAGCACATGAGCCGGAGGTAGGCTCATTATTCCATCGAAGAACGTCTCGGGCTCGGGCACGTAGCCGAACGCTAGGTAAGCGGGAATTGCTCGCGGGTTCAATGCCTGGGGTACGGCCGGGTGGGCGAGAACCGCCTTTATTTCCGACCCGAACACGAAGCGCCCGTCACCCTCCCAGTAGAAGAGGGGCTTCTTGCCGAGTCGGTCGCGGCCCAGGGCCAACCGGCGGCGTCGCCCGTCCCAGACGGCAAACGCGAACATGCCGTCGAGCGCCCGCGCGAGATCCGCTGGCTGGAGTTCCTCGGCCAAATGGGCCAGCACCTCGCTGTCGCCGGTGCTTGCCAGCGTGTGTCCCCGCTCCAGGAGGCCTGCTCGAAGACCCCGAAAGTTGTAGATCTCGCCGTTCAGGGCCACGCCCACGGTGCCGTCCTCGTTGGTGATCGGTGGATCGCCGGTGACAAGGTCGATCACGGCCAACCTCGCTTGGCCTATCGTCGCGGGACCGTCGACGAAGCACCCACTTGCGTCCGGCCCACGATGGCGGAGAAGCTTAAGTTGGCCTGCGACGACCTCCCGGCTCCTCCTGGCATCGATCTCTAGGATTCCGGCAATGCCGCACACGGCTGCGCGACTGTAGCGTGCATCGCGTGCCCACCCTGGAGAAGGGATGACATCGCCGCGCAAGGCTCGCCGTGTCGCGACGGGCGGTCCAGTCCTAACGCGCCGTACTCTGGTGGCTCGCGCCGTGAGCATCGGCGCGGCCGCCTACGGCGCCGAGCGACTCATCGCGTCCTGCGGTGTCACGGCCGCGGTCGCCCCGGTCGTCTCCGTGCGGGACCTGGGCGCCCGCGGCGACGGCGAAACGAACGACACGCGAGCGTTCCAGCTTGCCTCGGCGGCGATCGTGGCGGCCGGCGGTGGCACGCTCCGGATCCCTCCCGGGGTCTACGTGATCGGTCGCCAGGTCGCGGCCACCACGGCCGAAGCCGGGTTTGCGTACCGGGCAGAATCGGTGATCGACATCCGAGGCTGCCGGCGCCCAGTGGTTATCGACGGTCGGGGCGCTGTTCTCCGTTGCGCGGCAGGGTTGCGCCTCGGTGCGTTCGACGCGCGTACTGGCAGGCCCCATCAGCCTCGAGTCATGCCGTTCATCGATCCGACGTATCGGGCCGACATTTACTACGGGGCGCTCCACTTCGAGCGCAACAGGAGCGTGAGGGTGACCGGCGTGGAAGTTGATGGCAACATCGACGCGATCGCCTTGGGCGGTGAGTACGGCGACCGCGGATACCAGGTCTCACACGACGGATTGGTTGCGATTGCCAATGGGGAGATCCTCGTGGACGGGGCGTACTTCCACCACCACGGACGCGACGGCATTATGA
>DASTPN010000082.1:0-23384 GCA_035719985.1 Solirubrobacteraceae bacterium
GGAGACACATCCCGGCTTGTCCATTTTCGGGGTCATGATCGACGATCTGCTGGGGCGTCCTCCCACCGCGCTGCCGCCGCCAAGCGGCGCCGCGGCGGTGACGTTCCTTCCCTTTCCCAGCGGCACAATCACGGCGATCGACGGCTGGGACGCGATCCGCGATCACGAGCACGTCGTCGCATGCAATCTTCATGTGGGCATCGGCGATACCGTGGCCGACACCGTCGGCTCCTTCGATCGACCGGCCATACTGGTCGTATCGGCGGACAGGCCGGAGGAGGTCGACGCGATTACCGAGGAGCTGAGCACCGGATTGGTGGTATCGACGTCGTGAGTACTGGAAGCCTGCTGGTGGTCGGCAGCACGTCCGTTACTCCCTGGGGTCACCACCAGCTCACGCGGATAGTCGAGGAGGCTCGACTGCGCGACCTCGATCTCATCGGGATGGACCTCGCGGCTCAGCTCGAATCTGCGGGCAGGGCGTCAGGCGAGAACGAGCTCTTCGGAGAGCTCATCCCGGCGGACATCGACGATCCCGACGCGTGCGTCGCGGCGGTCGCGGGCCGGCACGAGGTCTCCGCCGTGCTGACGATCCGTGAGCTATCGGTCGCGCCGGTCGCGGCGATCGCGCGCGCCCTGGGGCTGCGCGGCAACGACCCCGCCGTCGTCGAGCGGATCCGCAACAAGGATCGCTGCCGGAGCTGGTTGCGAGAGCGAGGCTTCGCACAGCCCACTACGCGGTTGTGCTCCTCGCCGGAGGAGGCGGTGGACTTCATGGCGGAAACGGGCGGCCCCTGGATCGTTAAGCCGCGCGACGCAATGGCCAGCATCGGTGTCTCGCTCGTGCGCGGCCCCGATGCGCTTGAGAGCGCCATCGGCCGCGTCGACCGCGATGGTCGCTTCCTGATCGAGACGTTCGTCAGTGGACAGGAGTTCTCCGCTGAGGGCGTGATGCTCAATGCCAGGCCGTATGTGCTCGCGCTGACTCGCAAGATCATGGGCGAGGGCCCCGGGGTTCTCGCAGGCGGCTTCGTCGAGATCGCCCACCGGCAGCCCTCTTCGCTCCCGGCGGACATCGCCGACCAGGCGCGAGCGGAGGTCGCGCGAGCGCTCACCGTGGCGGGGGTCAGCTGCGGCATTTTCCATGTCGAGTTCTGGTGGAATGGAAGCGCTCTCGTGCTTGGAGAGCTGCACGTCCGCGGCGGCGGCGACTTCATCCACCTCCTGGTCGACGAGACCCACCCGGGCCTGAGCATGTTCGGGCTGCTCATCGACGACTTGCTCGGCCGCCCCACCGATCCGATCTCTCCACTTTCCGGTGCCGCCGGTGCGACTTTCCTGACGTTTCCGCCTGGCGGCAGGATCACCGCGATCGACGGTTGGGAGGCGGTCCGCGCGCACAAGCGCGTCGTCGCGGCTGATCTTCAGATCTGCGTCGGCGACACGCTCGCTCCCGCGACCGGCTCATATGATCGGGCCGGGGCGATCGTGGTCGTGGCTTCCACGCTTGAGGAGGTGGAAGCGGTCACCGAGGAGCTCAGCTCTCAGGTGGTCGTCTCGACCTCCCAAGCCGCACGGGTCGGCTGCTAGTCTCGGCCGCGGTCACGTGAGCCATGCTGATAGCTCGTGAAGGGCGTCGGGGATCACGTAGTAATAGGCCCACAGTCCGCGTCGCTCGGAATTCACAATCCCGGCCGTGCGGAGCTTGTTCAGATGGTGGGAGAGCGTGGGCTGAGAGATGTCGAACAGCGGGACAAGCTCGCACACGCACACCTCCCCTGCATGCTTGCGCAGCACGTCCACGAGTTGCAGGCGGATCGGGTCACCGAGCGCCTTCGCTACCTCCGCCATCCGTAGCGCTTGGGCGCGGTCTACTTCGGGGTAGACGATCGGCTCGCAGCAGCGCTCGCCGGCCGGGCGCTTGGTCTTCGGCGTTAGTTCCAAATCGACGGGCATCTATATACATATATCAATAACAATCACGTCTGTCGATGTAATACGATCGGTCTGTGAGCACGCCACAGCTCTCCCGTCGCCTGCTCGCAGAGCTACTTGGCTCAGCGTTCCTCGCCGCCCTGGTGATCGGGTCGGGCATCGCCGCGCAGACACTCTCGCCCGGCGATGTGGGCTTGGAGTTGTTCGAGAACGCCGCCGCAACCGCGATGGGACTGGCGGCGATCATCCTCATGTTCGGCCCAGTATCTGGCGCGCACTTTAACCCCGTTGTCTCGCTGGCGGATGCGACCTTTGGCGGTCTTAGCTGGCGCGATGCGCTCGCCTACATACCCGCACAGACCGCCGGCTGCGTGCTCGGCGCGATCACAGCCAACGGCATGTTCGCGCTCGCCGCCGTCAGCATCTCCACCCATCACCGGGCTTCGCCCGCGCACCTGTTCAGTGAGGTGATTGCCACGGTCGGGCTGCTGCTCGTGATCTTCTCGCTGGCGCGCAGCAAACGCCTGAGCGCCGCCCCGGCCGCGGTCGGGGCCTACATCGGCGCCGCGTACTTCTTTACAAGCTCGGCCAGCTTCGCCAACCCAGCGATCACCGTGGGCCGCATGTTCTCGGACACGTTCGCCGGAATCGCGCCCGCGTCCGTGCCTGGCTACGTCGTGGCGCAGCTCGTCGGCGGAGCTTGCGCGATCCTCGCCGTCAGAACGCTCTACCCCAACGTGACCTCCGCCGACGCCGCCGAGTTGGTAGTGCCCCACCACGAGCTGCCCGGCACGCATGGAACGATCGGTCAACCAGCGATCGGCGGCTAAATGGCGACGGTCCTGTTCGTCTGCCTGCATAACGCCGGGCGCTCGCAAATGAGCGCCGCGCTGCTGGAACGCGAAGCCGCCGGCCGACACGTTGCACTCTCCGCCGGCACCACGCCCGGCGAGCACGTCCACCCCGAGGTCGTGGAGGCCATGCGCGAGCTTGGCATCGACCTTGCCGACCGTCGGCCGCAACTGCTCACCAGCGAGCTTGCCGAGCAGGCTGACCTTGTAGTCACGATGGGCTGCGGCGATCAATGCCCCTACATCCCCGGCAAGCGCTATCTGGATTGGGAGCTTCCCGACCCGAAGGGACGCCCACTCGCCGAGGTCCGCGCTACGCGAGACGAGATTGCTCGCCGCGTCCGCGTACTCAGCGACGAGCTAGACCGGACGCCTGCTCACTGAGCGCGGCGCGGGACCTCTTGGGGGAAGCCTGGGCTACCTCGGTGCGGCACCCGACCGATCAGCTACGTAGCATCGCAGCGTGCTTCAAGACATCTCATCCCCGCCCGCTCGGATCGCTGCTCCAGCACCGTCCAGTCGTCGCCAGTCATCGTCCGTGACGTTCAAAGGCGGCCTGGATCGCCCCTTCCATCGCTGGTTCCGGCTCACGCCAAGCTACTCCCCGGAGTTGGTGCACAGCTGGCTCTCCGAGCACCCGCCCGTCCCAGGGCTTCCGCTCCTCGATCCATTTCTTGGCGCAGGCACAACGTGCATCAGCGCTTCCTCGCTCGGCGTCCCTTCTATCGGGTTTGAGATCAATCCATTTCTTGCTTTCGTAGCGCGGACGTCCTGCGACTGGTCGATCCCAGCACGGCGGTTGGTGGCGCTACGAGACGATGTCCTTGCCATGTGCGCGGACTGGCTCGCTAACGGCCCCCAGGACGCCGAGGCATTCGCCAGCTCCATCGGGACCCAACTCCCAATCATTCACAACGTCTTTCGCTGGTGGCGTCCTGACGTACTTCGCGAGCTTGTCTCGATCCGTCATGCAATCGCCGTTTGCGGTCAAGAGGGCGATCAACACCTTCGCCTTGCCCTTGCCCAGATCGTTTATCCGACGGCGAGTATTACGCTTGGGCGCCTACAGCTCGCCTTCAAGGACCGGTCAAATGACGACATCGACGCCGTAGGGCTCTGGACAGACGCTGTGAGCCTTATGGCTTACGATCTCGAAACCTGCGTTCCCGACTCGGTAGGTGACGCCAGGGTTATTCATGGGGACAGTCGAACGTTGAATCTTCCCACCGATACGGTGATCGGAGGCGTGTTCTGCTCTCCTCCATACCCCAATAGATACAGCTACGTGTGGAACACGCGTCCTCATCTTTATCTACTAGAGCTCATCGACACACCACGGGCGGCAACCGAGATCGATCTGGAGACCATTGGCGGAACCTGGGGCACCGCCACGAGCCGCCTACAAAAGGGCGAGATAGACCCCCTCCCACGTGTCTCAGATGCTCTTGGCAACGTGTTGAATCGCCTCGCCACACAAAGCCTTCTCATGCGTAACTACGTCTGCAAGTACTTCAACGACCTTGACACACACTTGGAAGTACTTGTCCCCAGACTTGCTGCCGAGGCTGTCGTGGGGTACGTAGTCGGCAACACAGAAACGAATGGGATCATGGTTGATACTCAGCACATTCTGGCGGATCTCCTTGACATGCATGGACTTCACCATGTCGGGATCGAGCCCTTGAGGACCAGGAATAGCGGAACGGGTCTAATCGAGGCAACTGTCTTCGGCAGTGCATGAGATGCCGGCGAGTCCGCGACAGACGGAGGAGCGTTTTCTTGCTCTGCTCAACCGTGCATACGACGGCTGGCTCTTGAAGATTCAAAACGACTTTTCGCAAGCTTCTTACGAAGCGGAAATCGCCAACCTCGGCTCCGACGATGTGTACCGTTCTTTCGGCCTTGCGTGTCCCGAGTATGCGCTAATCCGACTCATGGGACGAATGAGCATTAGCATCGGACGTCGGCTCGGGGAGCTGTATGACAACCTCCCCCGATACGTGGCAGCCGCCCGCTTTGGCCTTGAGCCGAGAGAAGTCGCCACAAAGATAAATAGCCTACAGCTTGACGTCTGCGTCCCTTTCGATCGTCTTAGCAAAGAGGACCTCGACGTGGTCAACCAGTCAGTTGTCACACATTTCGGCTCCACCGCACCCGGGGTGGGACTGGGTATCGAGATTAGGTACAACTTCAACCCCAACGACAGCGCCCGGCTGCGAAAGGATGAGGCGATGGCTGATGGGCTCAAGCAAAAGGGACTCTTTCCTATTTACCTGGTCTACAGCACGATCTCGCCGAGGATCGAGGCAATCGCACGGCTAAAGCGCGCGGGATGGCACTTTCTGGTCGGCCCCGATGCCGTGGCCTTCACTAAGTCCCTTCTAGGGCTAGATCTCACCGAGCTACTTGGAGACGTCAAGGTGCAAGGCTTGATACGACAGAAGGTAGACAAGATCATGGGATCCCTCGGACAGTCGGACGCATTCCGTGCCGCGGCCGCGAGCATGTCCGAACGCCCCGATCCGAGCGACTAATAGGTAAGCTACAAATTGCGGACGCGACGACCGATCTCCTGGTCTTGCGGATAGCCGGCATTCTCCCAGAACGAGGAGGCAACCTCGTCCTCGTAGGCGACGAGGGCCGTTATTCGGTTCACGCCTTGCCGGCGTAGATGTTGCTCACCGGCTCTGACGAGCGCCAAGCCGATCCCCTGGCGACGATGCTCGACGTGCACCGCCAGTCGGTACATATTTCCCCGCCAACCATCCGATGCGGCTATCAGCACACCTAGGATGCTGCCCTTGGCCTCGGCGACGAGAAGACTGTTTGCATCATTGGAGAGCAGGCGTTGCACATCATCGAGGCCGTCCGGTGTGCTGGCGTGCTCGCTGCGGGTTTGTCCCCATAGCTCCAGGACAGCCAACGCCTCGCTGGATTGGCCCGGCCGTACAAGGAATCCTGAAGCAGACAAGCAGCAACCATATCCTCGATCAAGACGGAGGACGCCAACCCCTGGGTCGGCCTGCGACCGTGCGGATGAGGTGTCTTGCCGGCGGCGCGAGGAGCGGCTATGCGGCGCGATGAGCAGTCACGGCACAGGCGAGGATGCTGGAGCGAATCGACCGGCCGAGGTGTTCATAGAGGGCCCGGTTCTCATCCTCGATGGCCGCGCGCTGATGCGGCGAAAGCCTCGACCAGAACGACATCGTGCCGAGCAGCGCGCTCAGCTCCTCAGCCGTGTGCTCGACCAGCCTCGGCACGGCGGCGATCTGCGCGTCCTCGAACCGGCCGGCTGCATAGTCGCGCGCCATGTCGTAGTCGCCAAGCCAGGCCCACACCTCAGAGACGTTGCCGCGCCGTTCGTGCACGCCCGCGAGAATTGCCTCGATCTCCCGGTAGGTCGGCCAGCTCACGGCGAACTCTGGCGCGACTTTCGCAATCGCACTCAGCAGTTCCCGTTGGTCATCGGCGCTGCGCGGATCGTTTAGGCCGAAGTACTGGATGAGCGCAAGCGTGCCCCCGGGGGCGAGTGCGTCGGCGGCCTTCTGCCAGCCAAAATCGGGATCGATCCAGTGCATCGCCGACGCCGAGAACACGGCTCGGAAGTGTTCGCGGGGGAGGGGCACATCCTCGAGGCGGACGTTCACGAACTGCACATCGCCCGTATCTCCCAGGTTCTGTTGGGCGAGTGCGATCAGTCGATCGCCGGGCTCGATAGCCATCACGCGCAGCCCCCGTGCAAGCAGGCCACGGGTCAGCTGTCCGGTCCCACAGCCGATCTCAAGCACATGGTCGCCGGCGCCGAGAGCCCCCACTTCGCAGGCGTGATCCAGCAGCGCGTCAGGGTATGTCGGACGGTGGCGGTCGTACTCGTCGGCGACCTCGTCGAAGACCTTGCCGTAGCTGCGCTCGAGCGTTCCGTTGGGCATTGCCGCAAATGTAGGTCGCGCGCCGGATGGGCCGGGACGTTCGGCGCCGAGACATCCCAGTGCCGCTTGTCAGTAGTCACAGCTGACGTTACACTCGCAATCGATGTCAGAAATCTCGCCCGCGATCTACAGGGCTGGATCGGGCGAGCCGGTGGTGTTGCTGCATGGGTTCACCGCCGCTTGGACGATCTGGCATCCGATCCTGGCCGATCTGGTCGCCCGCTACGAAGTGATAGCGCCCACGTTGCCAGGACACCACGGAGGGCCTTCCTACCCGACCGACCAGCCGATCGCCTTCGAGCAGTCCACCGACGCGGTCGAAGAGTTGCTGGACGAGTTGGGTGTCGGTGACGCGCACTTCGTTGGTAACTCCATGGGTGGCGGCATCGCCCTTGAACTGGCCAAGCGCGGACGCGCCCGATCGGTCGTTGCGCTGGCGCCCGCGGGGGGCTGGAGCCGTGGCGACGGCGAGGGTCCGCGCATCGGTAGCTTCTTCGCCAAGCAGATCAAGATGCTCAAGCGAACCCACGCCTGGAGCGAGCGGATCATGAAGCGGCCCGGGACACGCCGGCTGGCCTTCCGGGAAATCATGCGCCACGGGGAGCTTGTGTCTCCGGCGGATGCGGCCGAGATATCGAAGGCGGCGCTTGACTGCTCCATCAGCCAGCGGGCGATCCAAGCACTGCTTGCCGACGCGGCTGAGCTGACGATCGGCGATCTCGACCGGATCGCCTGCCCCGTGCTATTGGCCACCCCGCAGTTCGACCGGGTGTTGCCGGGCCCTAGCCACGCCCCTCGCTATCGCCGCCAGATACCGGGTGTACGGGCGGTAACGCTCCCAAACTGCGGACACGCGCCGATGTGGGACGACACCAAGCTCGTGACGAGGCTGATCGTCGAACAGGTCGATCGCAACCTCGGGCACAGCCCTGACGCTGGGGCAGATATGCCTGTGCCTTCCGCGGTCGCCGTCAGCCCTTGACGTACTCCGCGAGATGCCTGCCGGTGAGCGTGGATCGCGCTGCCACCAGCTCCGCCGGCGTTCCCTTGAACACGACCTGCCCGCCGTCATGCCCAGCCCCGGGGCCGAGGTCGATTATCCAGTCCGCATGCGCCATCACGGCCTGGTGGTGCTCGATCACGATCACCGACTTGCCTGAGTCCACCAGTCGGTCGAGCAAGCCGAGCAGCTGCTCGACGTCGGCCAGGTGCAGGCCTGCGGTCGGCTCGTCGAGCACGTAGACACTCGCCGGCTGCGAGCGTTTTTCGGTCATGTGCGTGGCCAGCTTCAGTCGTTGGCGCTCGCCGCCGGAGAGGGTGGGTAGCGGCTGGCCGAGGCTGAGGTAGCCGAGCCCTACATCGACGAGCCATTCGAGGATCTTCTGCGCCGCCGGCACCTCGGCCTCGCCTGAGCCGAAGAACTCCAGGGCCTCGGCGATCGGTAGAGCCAGCACCTCGCTGATGTCCTTACCGCCGAGCTTGTACTCGAGCACCTCGGCTCCAAAGCGCTTGCCCTCGCACTCATCGCAGACGGTGGCAACGCTGGCCATCATTCCCAGATCGGTGTAGATGACGCCAGCTCCGCTGCAGGCCGGACAGGCGCCCTCGGAGTTTGAGCTGAACAGCCCTGGCTTGACACCGCCGGCCTTCGCAAACGCCTTGCGAATCGGTTCGAGCACCCCGCTGTACGTCGCCGGATTGCTCCGTCGCGAGCCGCGGATCGCGCTCTGGTCGATCGCTACGACTCCGTCGCGGTCGGCTACCGAACCGTCGATCAGCGAGCTCTTGCCTGAGCCCGCCACACCCGTGACCACAGTCAGCACGCCCAGCGGGATGTCGACGTCGATGTCCTCGAGGTTGTGGGTGTCTGCGCCGCGCACCTCAAGCGTCCCGGACGACGCTCGCACCGACGCCTTCAGCGAAGCGCGGTCGTCCAGGTGCCGGCCGGTGAGCGTGCCACTGCGGCGCAGTCCCTTGACGGTGCCCTCGAATACCACCTCACCGCCGCCGCTGCCGGCGCCGGGGCCGAGGTCGACGACGTGGTCGGCGATCGCGATCGCCTCCGGCTTGTGCTCTACGACCAGCACGGTGTTGCCCTTGTCGCGCAACCGCAACAGCAGGTCGTTGATCCGCTGGATGTCGTGGGGGTGCATCCCGATCGTCGGCTCGTCAAAGACGTAGGTGACGTCGGTCAGCGAGGACCCGAGTTGGCGGATCATCTTCACGCGCTGCGCCTCGCCGCCGGAGAGCGTGCCCGAGGGGCGCTCGAGCGAGAGATAGCCGAGCCCGATCTGGGCGAACGAGTCGAGCGTCTCCACCAGCGAAGCCAGCAGCGGCGCTACCGATGGCTCCTTTAGAGAGCGCACCCAATCGGCGAGGTCTGAGATCTGCATCGCGCAGGCCTCGGCGATGTTGAGCCCTTCGATCTTCGAGGAGCGAGCCTCCGCGCTGAGCCGTGTGCCTTCACAGTCCGGGCACACGGTGAACGTCACCACCCGTTCCACGAACGCGCGTACGTGCGGCTGCAGCGCGTCTACGTCCTTGGCGAGCATCGACTTCTGCATCTTCGGAATCAGCCCCTCGTAGGTGAGGTTGATGCCCTCGACCTTGATCTTGGTCGGCTCCTTGTAGAGCAGGTCGTATAGCTCTTTCTTGTTGAACTTCTTGATCGGCTTGTCCGGATCGAAGAAGCCGCAGCCGCCGAAGATGCGCCCGTACCAGCCATCCATGCTGTATCCGGGGATCGTCAATGCGCCCTCGTTTAGCGACTTGCTCTCGTCGTACATCTGCGTGAGGTCGAAGTCGGTGACCGAGCCGCGCCCCTCGCAGCGCGTGCACATGCCCCCGAGACGGTTGAAGCTCGCCTTCTTGGTCTGGGTCTTACCGGCGCCCCGCTCGACGGTGATGGCGCCACTTGCTCGTACCGAGGCGACGTTGAAGGAGAATGCGCTCGGCGAGCCAATGTGTGGTTTGCCGAGCCGGCTAAACAGGATCCGCAACATCGCGCCGACGTCGGTGGCGGTGCCGACCGTGGAGCGAGCGTCGGCGCCCATCCGCTCCTGGTCGACGAGGATCGCGGTGGTCAACCCTTCGAGCACATCGACCTCCGGGCGCGCCATGCTGGGCATGAAGCCCTGCACGAACGCGCTGTAGGTCTCGTTGATCAGTCGCTGTGACTCTGCGGCGATCGTGCCGAACACCAGCGAGCTCTTGCCCGAGCCCGAGACGCCAGTGAATACCGTCAGCCGCCGCTTGGGGATCTCGACGCTCAGATCCTTGAGGTTGTTCACGCGCGCGCCGTGCACGCGGATCTGATCGTGGGCGTTGGCCCCTGCTTGCTTGTGAGTCACGCGGCGATCTTCTTCAACACCGCATCGATGCGCTCAAAGCCCCGCTTCGCGCCTTCCTCGACGCCGTACTGCATTGTCATGTCGCGCTGTTCGGTGCTCTCAAAGAGCATCGTCTGGGTCAGCTTGGTCTTCTCGCCGAGATCCTCGAACTCGAGCGTCTGCAGGTGGTTCTGGAAGGTCTGCACCAGCCGTGCGGGCGGCTCGACCTCGCGGAACTCGCCCTCGATGACGCCGCGGGCGGTCCGGAACCGGTAGCTGCCGCCGGGACGGACGTCCATCTCCTCGACAACCGTGCCGTCGCCCCACCATTCGGGGATCAACTCCGGGTCGGTCCAGACAGAGAAGACGTGTGCGCGCGGCGCGTCGAAGACCTGTTCGACGCGAATCTCCAACTCGTTCGGGGTGGTGACGGTGGGGCTCATGCTGATCCTGCTCCTCTCGTGCGTTCGAGAACTAGTGCGAAGCGATCGAGTCGAGCCAGCCATGTGCTGATGCCCTCAAAGGCATACGGCACGAGCGTGCACCGGCGGACGCGCCCGACCTTCTCCGTTGTGATCAGTTCAGCCTCCTCGAGCAGCCGTACGTGCTTCTTCATCCCGGTCAGCGACATGCCGAATGGCTCGGCGAGCTCGCTGATCGTATGACTACCCGTCCCGAGTCGCTCGAGCACGGCTCGGCGAGTCGGGTCGGCAAGCGCGTTGAAAGCACGGTCGACGCTCGTTGGATACTGAACCATAGGGTTCATTATTGCATGTAGCGTCTAAAACGGCAACTTGCCCGATTTCGGCGATGGCTGTAACGCAACGGCTGCTCGCGGGACTTAGTCGCATAAGCAACTCCAACCAAAGGAGACCTCAATGAGGGCAATAACTCGCTTCGGCGCGGCAACGGCGGTGGCGGCGGTGGTCTCGCTCGCGCCGGCAAGCGGATCGGCGCTCGCGTTCGGCGACCACGGCTTTGGCGACCGATCCGATCGCGTCGTGTTCGTGCAAACCGACAATCTGGCCGGCAACCAAGTGATCGCCTACGATCGCGCGGCAAACGGCACGCTCTCCCAGGCCGGCACCTACGACACCGGCGGGCTCGGCGGCGCGCTGAGCGGCTCGGTCGTCGATCATCTCGCCTCGCAAGGCTCGCTCGTCTACGACCGCGACAGCCGTTCGCTTTACGCGGTGAACGCCGGCAGCAACACCATCTCAGTCTTCTCGGTCTTCGGCGATCGCCTGGCGCTGCGTCAGACGATCGGATCCGGTGGCGCGTTCCCGGTCAGCATCGCCGTGCGCGACGGAGTGGTGTACGTACTCAACGCCGAGCAGGGCGGAACGGTGGCGGGCTTTGCCTCGATCTTCGGTCGTCTGTTCCCCTCGCCGGGGTCGATCCGGGCGCTGGGCATAAACCCGACCGAAGAACCGCAGTTCACGCATACTCCCGGGCAGGTGGCCTTCTCGCCCGAGGGCTCCCAGCTGATCGTCACCACCAAGGCTGGCGGCAGCGACATCGATGTCTTTCGCGTCGGGCCGTTTGGGCGGCTGGCGCAGACGCCGACCGTCAACTCCGAGCCGAGCGCGGTTCCGTTCGCCCTGAGCTCTGACCGCGAGGGGCACGTGATCGTGGCCGAGGCCGGCGGCAACGCGCTTGCCGACTTCGCGCTCTCTCGCGACGGCACGCTCACACCGCTCGACAGCGTCGGCACCAGCCAGGAAGCCACCTGCTGGGTGGTCGCGGACGGCGATCGCTTCTATGTCTCAAACGCCGCCAGCGCCTCGCTGAGCGAGTTCGGCTCCGAGAACGGCGGGCGGGCGCTGAGTCTGCTGGGAGCGACCAAAACCGACGGTGGCACAGTCGACGCGACCGTCTCGGGCGACGGGCGCTACCTGTACGTGCAAACAGGGCTGGCCGGGATAGTCGACGAGTTTGCGATCGGAGCGGGCGGCGCGCTAAGCGAGACCGGAACGATCGCCATTCCCGGCGCAGTCGGCGGGGAGGGGATCGTCGCCGGCTGATCGCCAGAACTGTGCGAGGCTGCGGCGCGTGCGCATCGTGGCCTCGCACAGCGACATATGAACTCCACTTGTACACATGACCTTCTTAACCTCCGAGCGCGCCGATGGGCTTGATGCTCGCGATGACGCTTGGCCGCTTGTGGTCGCGCTCGGGCGACACTTCCATCCGCCGGGAAGATCGTGGACGCGGACGGCGAGCTACTTGCGCGCGTGCGGGCCGGCGAGGAAGCGGCGTTCGTGGCGCTTGCGGCTCGTCATCACACCGCCATGCTGCGCCTCGCCCGCTCGTTCGTCGCCAACACGCATGTGGCCGAAGAGGTGGTGCAGGATACGTGGCTGGTCGTGCTGCGCGGGCTGGAGGGCTTCGAAGGTCGCTCGACCTTTCGCGGGTGGCTGTTCGCGATCCTCGTCAACCGAGCCAGGAGCACGGGGGAGCGCGAGCATCGCAGCGTGGCGGTAGCCGACGGCCGGCCTGCGGTGAGCGGCTCCCGATTCAACGCGGCCGGCGCCTGGGCCTCGCCGCCCAGACACTGGGTTGAGGAGAGCGAGGAGCGGATGTTCGCGCAGGGGTTGGCGCCGTCGATCGATGCCGCTTTGAGCGCGCTTCCCTCACTTCAGCGCGACGTGGTGGTGCTACGCGACATCGACGGCTTGAGCGGCCAGGAGGCGTGTGAGGTGCTCGAGATCAGCGAGGCCAATCAGCGCGTGCTCCTGCACCGCGCCCGCAGCCGCTTGCGCCAGACTCTCGAAGCGGAGATGGGGGAGGTATGAAGGTGCTTTGGCGCAAAGACGAGCTGCCGTGCAGGGAGATGGTGGAGCTGATCACCGACTATCTGGAGGGCGCCCTCTCGCGCTCGCAGCGACGCCGCTTCGAGGCTCATCTGGCGGGCTGTGAGCACTGCAGCGAGTACCTGCGGCAGATGCGGCTGACGATCGAGGCCACCGGCGTCCTACGCGAGCAGGACCTCACGGCCGATATGCAAGCGGAGTTTGGCGAGATTTACCGGCGCTGGCGCTCGGAAGATGAGTGAGTGGGAGGACAGGCCGCATGCCGATGACCCGCTTGCCTAGCGATTGCTAGCCTCGCCCGCGTGAGCACCGCCGCCTCGCTCGAAGCGCAGACCAGGTCGTGGCCTCGTCGGCATCGGCGCGAGCTGCTGGTCGGGGTGATCCTGTTCGTGGCGATCGCGCTCGCCGTGGGCGCGGCCCTGAGTTGGCACTTCTCCTCAGCCGTCGTGGTCCCCAACCGCTCCTCGCTGGCACCCGACGCCACCGTGCAGGCAGTCTCAGGCGAGCGGATCGTCCTCTCCCGCTCAGCCGACACGCTGCGACCCGGCGTGTACGGCCTGGAATGGCACGGCGGGCACGCGATCGTGGAAGGCGTGATCGCAAGCACCTCTCACTCGGTCACGCGGCGGTTGAACCCCGCGAGCGCCAGACCACCAGTTGCAGCAAGCGTGGCTGTGGACAACAGCGTCTACGTCGGCAATCCCCGCCAAGCGCTGGGGCTGCCGTTCACAGAAGTGCGCGTCCCCGACGAACTGGGTCCGATGCCGGCCTGGCTGATCCCAGGGCGCACGCACACCTGGACGATCGTCGTTCACGGCATCAACAGCGACCGCGACGACGTGATGAGAATCGCGCCGGCCCTGCACGCCGCTGGATCTTCAACGCTGCTGATCACCTACCGAGAGGATGTCGGTGCTCCGCCCAGCCCCGACGGACTGCACCACATGGGTCTGACAGAGTGGCGTGACCTACAGGCCGCCGTCGGCTACGCACTCGCGCACGGCGCGCAGCGAATCGTGCTCGCTGGCTACTCGATGGGGGGCGCAATCGTCTCCCAGTTCATGGAGCGCTCGCCGCTCGCACACAGCGTCTCTGGCCTCATCCTCGATGCTCCGGCGCTCGACTGGAAGTCTGTCCTTGCCTTCAACGCCAAAGAGATGGGCCTGCCCTCATTTGCGGCCCTGCCGGTCGAGTGGATGGTCGGAGCGCGCATCGACGCCGACTGGAACAGCCTCGATGCGCTGCGCCACACCGCCTACTTCCACTTGCCGATCCTGCTCTTTCACGGCAGCGAAGACAAACTGGTCCCGATCTCGATCAGCAACGCGTTCGCAAGCGCCTTGCCGGGCTGGGTTACCTACTACCGAGTCCCGCACGCCGCCCACGTCGAGTCCTGGAACGTCGATCCGAGCTCCTATGACCAGCGCGTGGGAAGATTCCTTGCCCGTCTTGGCGTCAAATAAGTGAAGGAGGCCTGATTTCAGATGGCCGCTGCTCGCCAATTGCCTTATGTCGACCCCTACAAGCCGCGAGGCCGCCTCTATTTCACTGTTGCTCGCCTGTCTGCCACCAAGTTCGGCGCCTGGTTTTCCATTAACGTCGCCTGGAAGCTCGACCCGCTCTTGCTAGGCCTGACAAAAGGTCGCCTCAGCACTACCGGCCCGCTTGCCGCGGCCTTGCTCGAGTCGCGCGGAGCGCGTACAGGTCAACTCCGTCGCAACGCCACGCTCTATTTCCACGATGGCGAGCGGGTGACGATCATTGCCTCAAAGCGCGGCTGGCCAAGCCACCCGTCCTGGTATTACAATCTGCGCGCGCACCCGGATGTCCTCTACGGTGGTCTGCCGTTCCGCGCTGAGCTGGTCGAGGCAGAGGCCGAGCGTCAGCGTCTGTGGGCGCTGGCCGATCGGGTTTTCCCCGAGTACGCCGATTACCGCGAGCAGGCTGCGAAGGCGAGCAGGGAGATACCGATCTTCCAGCTGGTGCCGCGCTAGCCGCTAGCTAAAGCCCAAGCGAAGGTGGATCGCCAGGGCTCCCGCTCTCGGGTGCGGCCGACCCTGATGCCGCCGCCGCTTCGCCGTGCAACCGCCGCAGCGAGAAATACATAACCGCGCTCACAAGCGCCGTGAACGGCGAGACGATCACGTTGGCAGCCCATTGGACCACAGCGACACCGCCGTTGCCAAGTCCGGACGCCAGCGCCCCGACGGCAATGCCTGTGAGTAGGGCTAGGACCAGGACCACCGCGATCACGCCCAGCACCTGCCAGCCATGCCCCTTGACCAGTTCGCGGCTGCGGCCGATCGCCGCGAAGACACCTCTGCGCTCAATCACGAACGAGGGCGCCGCCACGGCCCAGATCGTCATCAGATAGATGCCGGGAACGATCAACAGGACAAAGCCAATCACTACGCCGAACCCGACCACAAGCGACAGGCCGATCAGTGGCAGCACGATGGGCGCGACGCTGCCAAACAATTGCCCGACGGAGTTCTCGCGACGGCCGTCCTGAACATCTCGCACAAGTTCGACCACCATCCCCTGATAGAAGGTCGAAAGGACGATCGAGAGGATCGACACGAGCGCCACGGCGGCACCGGTGAAGATGACACGGGCCACGGCCAAGATCGCAAAGACGGTGATCGCGGCCGGGATCAGCACCCACACCTGTGCGCCGTAGATCTCCAGCGCCGACCCGATCACCTCACCGGGTTTGAGCTTGTCAGTTGCCATCTAATCCTCCTGGGGTCGCGGACGCTCGGCGATTATCCAGGGTGCGGCGGCAGCTTTACGATGCCGATGAAGAAGTCGTCGATCTTGTGCACGATTTGACGAAAGCGGTCGAAGTCGACCGGCTTGGTTATGTAGGCATTGGCGTGCGCCTGGTAGGAGCGCAGCACGTCCTGCTCGGCCTCTGAGGTCGTCAGCACGATTACCGGGATCGTGGCAAGCTCAGGGTCCGCCTTGATCTCGGCGAGCACCTCGGTGCCGCTCTTTCGCGGCAGGTTCAAATCCAGCAATATCAAGTCGGGTCGCTCACGTTCGGCGAACTCACCCTCGCCGCGGACGTATTCGATCGCCCGCACGCCGTCGCTGACGACCGAGAGGATGTTGCCCACCTTCTGTTCGCTGAACGCTTCGCGGATCAGCAGCACGTCACCGGGGTCATCCTCCACGAGCAAGACTGAGATCAGGTTGGCCTTCATCGGGTTTCCCTCTCCTCCTCAGCGATTGGCAAAGTGAAGCGAAAGCGCGCCCCCTCGCGCCAGTCTGGGTCCAACCAGATCCTGCCGCCGTGATATTCCACGATCTTGCGAGACAACGCCAGCCCGATCCCGCTGCCATCGTAGGTCTCGCGGGTATGCAGACGCTGGAAGATCAGGAAGATTCGCTCCGCATAGTCGGGATCGATCCCGATGCCGTTGTCGGTGCAGCTGAACTCCCACACGTCCTGATCGCGGCGGACATCGATGCGCACCACCGGGGCATCTGTGCTTGCGAACTTGATCGCATTGCCGATCAGGTTCTGTAGCAGCGAGACCAGCAGCGCCCGCTCGCCTCGCACGGCGGGAAGTGGCTCGTGCTCGATCCGTCCGCCGCTGCTCTGCAGAGCGCCGGCCAGCGCGCGTTGCGCCTCGGCAAGCGCGTCCTCGAGCTCGATGCGCTCGTTGGCTCGTTCGCCGCGACCGACGCGGGAGAAGGCGAGCAGGTCGTTGATCAAGGTCTGCATGCGCTTGGCTCCGTCGACGGCGAAGTCGATGTACTGGTCGGCGCGCTCATCGAGCTGGCCGCTGTAGCGCTGCTGCAGAGCCTGGCAGAAGCTCGCGATCTTGCGAAGCGGCTCCTGCAGGTCGTGCGAGGCAACGTAGGCGAACTGCTCGAGCTCAGCGTTTGAGCGCTGCAGCTCGATCGCTTGCGCCTCCAGTTGCTCGCGGGCCGCTTCGACGCTCGCCAGCTCCTCGACGATTCGCATGCGCATTGCGTCGATCTCGTGCCCCACCTCGGAAATCTCGCGAGCGCCGCCGCTGTTGTCGAGGGGATTAGCGAACTCGCCGCCGGCGACGCGGCGCGCTTCGCGGCCAAGTTTCGCCAGTGGTCGTGTTATCGCCGTGCGCAACAGCAGCCCAGCGGCGAGCAGGCTGCCGAGTACCAGCACAGCGGCGAGGATCAACAGTATTTCGAGCTTGGCTGCTGCCGCGTTCAGTTTGGTGCGCGCGTTGGTGTCCACTTTCTGCAACTCGGCGTCCAGCTGGCGCAGAGACGCGCGCACCGAGTCGAACAGCCGCTTGCCTTCGACTTCGATCGCGATCGGACGGGGCGCTGCGCCGTGGCCGCCTGCGAGTGCGGGGGAGACGTATTTGCTCTGCCAGGCGTCCACACGCGCGCGCACGAGATCGATGTCCGCCGCCGCCGCCGGCTGGTCCGAGCGCTCGTGCGAATACAGCTGCGCGAAGGACGAGCGCTGTGCGCTCAATCCGTCGTGGTAGGGCTGCAGGAACGGCTGTTCGCGCGTGAGCACGTACCCGCGCACGCCGGTCTCCTCGTTGACTAGGGCGCTTTCCAGTTGTAGGGCCGCCCGTACCGACGGCCCCACCTGGTCGAGCAGGAGGCTGCGCTCCCGATCGAGTTCGCTATTGGCGAGGAGAGCCAGCCCGATCCCCACGACGGCCAGCATCAGTACCACCCCGATCGTCGCTGCCAGCAGCGTGCCGACGCTGGTGCTCGCAAGACGCCGCGCGAGCCTGGCCCGCAGGCGACTCACTCAGACGTCCTCGCCAGGGTTTGCGTATCGGCGCCGAGCAGCAGCATCGCGACGTCGTCGCTGAGACCCTGCCCGTTCAGCTGCTCGGCCTCCTCAACCAGACGTTCCAGCAGCTTGCGTGGCCGCTCGCGCCAGTCGGGCATCTGGGTCATCTGCTCGCTGAGGAGCGCTTGTAGACCCTCTTCGCCAAGTCGCGCCGAGCCGCCACCTACGCGGGCGTCGATGATGCCGTCGGTGTAGATGAGCATCGTCCAATCCTCCGGCAGGGCCACGAGCTCGGGCAGCCAGCCGCCCTGTGCCATCCCGATGCCGGCGCCACCCTTCTCCGCGTCAGAAATGAGGGAGACCGACCCGTCGGCGATCAGCAGTGGCCGCGGATGCCCGGCGCGGATCATCGACGCTCTCGTTGGCTGTTGCTCCCAGCGCAGCGTGCACAGCGTCGCGAACAGTCCCGGAAGGTGGCGCTCGCGCTCGAGTACCTGCTCCATCGTCCCGAGCAGCACTTCCGGCGAGGCGCCAGACAGCGCGAGTGCGCGCCAGGCAGCGCGTAGAGTGACGCCGATCGCTGCTTCGTCGGGGCCGTGACCGCAGACGTCGCCGACGACGACGTGAATGTGGCCATCCTCGTCTTGCACCAGGTCGAAGAAGTCGCCGCCCAGCAGCGCACGGCTGCGTCCGGCGCGATAGCAGGACTCGACCCATATCGGCGAATCCTCGAGTACGAGTGTCGGCGCAAGCCCGCGTTCGAGCCTTGCCACCTCGCGCGCCTGGGCCTCGGCGAGCAGTAGCTCGCGCTCGTTCTCCTCGGCCTGACGGCGGCCGATCGCGTAGCGGATCGAACGGGGCAGTTGCTGGTGGTCGAGGTTCCCCTTCAGCAGATAGTCCTGCGCACCCGCTGCAACGGCGGCCAGGCCGGCCGCCTCGTCGTCGAGCCCGGTCAGCACGATCAGCGGTGCGGCCGCCGTCGCGGCTCGCAACTTGCTGACCGCGTCGATCCCGGTTGCGTCGGGAAGTCCGAGATCGAGCAGAACACAGTCGATCCGGCCTTTGAGCGCCTGCACTGCCTCGGCCAGGGTGCGGCTGCGTAGCAGGCGAGCTTTCGGGAGACGTTCGAGTAGCTCGTCCTGCACCAAGCGAGCGTCGCCGTCGTCATCCTCGACCAGCAGGACCGTGAGCGTTTCCGGCTCTGAGTATCGCTCGCCGGCCGCGTTTTCGCTCATCGCAAGTCGCTTGTCAAGAGCGCAGAGTGTCGGCGTCCTGCCCCCATGGCCCCGATCATCTTATGCGGCTTGCTCGGCGATGACCTCTTGGCGGCCGAGCAGCGCGCGCGCACGCGCGCCCCGCACCGCCGCAGCGAGGCTCTCCTGGTCATAGGCCCCGTGATGGCGTCGCCCGTTGATGAAGAATGTAGGCGTCCCCGCCACGCCGCTTGAATCGGCGCTGGCGACATCCTCATCGACACGATCCGCGTGCCGACGGCGGCGCACCCCTTCCCAGAAACTGTCTACGTCGAGCCCTAGCCTGCGTGCGTCATCGCGCAGGTCGCCGGCGCTTAGCTCGTCCTGATGGGTCAGCAGCGTGTCGTGCATCTGCCAGAAGCGTCCTTGTGCCGCTGCCTCCTCGGAGGCCTCTGCGGCCATCTGCGCGTTTGGATGCACGTCGCCGAGCGGCAGGTGACGCCACACATAGCGAAGCTCCTCGCTGAAGGAGTCCAGCAGATCGCGGATCACGACCTCCGCCTGTCCGCAATAGGGACATTCATAGTCGCCGTACTCGAGCAGCGTCACCAGCGCCTGCTCGCTGCCGCGAATGTGGTCACGCTCGGGATCGACGTCGTCGGCGAGGTCGAGGATCTCCTGCTCGGTCGCCAACAACTGCCGCACCCGCACCGACGTTGGCAACCGTGCGATCGCGCGAAAGGTCAGCCACCCGCTCAGGCAGGCCAGTATCCCGGCCGCCAGTACCCCGAGTGTGGCCTGCTCGAGCTCGCGACCGTGAAAGGCCAGGCTCGAGATCAGCAGCGCTACCGTGAACCCGACGCCGGCGACTGCGCCGTCGCCGGCGATCCCCGGCCAGCTGAGTGCTCTCGGTAGCCCACCCAGTCGCGGCCGCGAGGCCAGCCAAGAGGCTCCGAGCACTCCCAGCGGCTTGCCGAGCACGTAGCCAAGCACGATCCCGAGCGTGATCGGCGAGGAGACGGCTTCTTCTATTAGCGCGCCGCTGACATGGACGCCGGCGTTGGCCAGCGCGAAGATCGGCACGATCAGATAGCTCGCCCAGGGGTGGAAGCGGTGCTGCAGTCGCTCGTTGGGGGAGATCGCGGCCAACAGCCCCATCTGCGCCGAACGCGCCAACTCTGGTGTGGGCTGCTCGCGAAATGAGCGCGCCAACTCGCTGACCTGCTCGAGCTCTGCCCGCGCCGGCGGGTAAGCGGTGGTAGTCAGCCCGATCGCAAGCCCGGTGATGACTGGATCGACCCCGGACTCGAACAGCGCCACCCACACTGCTGTGCCGAGCAGCGGTCGCAGTCGCCGCCGCCAGGCACGCGGAGCACGGCGCGAGGCAAGCAGCAACCCGAACAGGAACACCGCGATCGCCAGTGCCGGCAGCGACAGGTCGCTCGTGTAGACGACGGCGATCACGATCAGCGCAAGCAGGTCATCGACTATCGTCAGCGTCAGCAGGTAGACGCGCAGCCGCGTCCCGCCGGGTGCTACCAGCGCGAGCACACCAAGCGCAAAGGCGGTGTCGGTGGACATCGCCACCCCCCAGCCGTGCCTGCCCGTGCCGCCGACGTTCAGCGCGAGATAGAGCGCGATCGCCACCCCGGCGCCACCGAGCGCCGCAAACGCGGGCAGGGCGATGCGGCGGCGCTCACGTAGCTGGCCCATATCGATCTCCCGGCGGGCCTCTAGCCCCGCGACCAGGAAGAAGAACGTCATCAGCCCATCGTTGACCCAGTGGCGCAGATCCTGGGAGATCGAGGCGCCGCCGAGCTGGATTGAGAGCTTTGTGCTCCACAGCGAGTCATACGAGCTCGACCACGGGGAATTTGCCCACAGCCAAGCCAGCGCGATCGCCGCCAACAGAACGATGGCCCCGCCTGTCTCGGTGCCGAGATAGTCGCGCACGGGCGCCGTTAGGTTGCGCGCCCAGGCGGTGCGCTCGCCAAGCGCGGTCGTTCGAGCCGAACCTGTCTCGGATCCCCCGCTTGTGGCTGGCATTTGCCGAGCCTACTCAAGCTTTGCCGGGTGGTGATAGCTTCGGGTCATGGCAGAGCTGCCGACACCGCCAGTCGAGCCGGCCAAGCCGCCCGCCGGTGGGGGTTTGAACATCAACGTCATGCTGGCCCTGCTGGTGCTGCTGGTGATCGCCGGCGGCATCGCCCTGCTGGCCTCGGGAGGAGGCAAAGCCCGCCCGAGCGCCAACGGCCTCCAGGGTGTTGCCTCTTCGAAGTACAGCGGCTCGCTGGCCACACCCGCACAGTCCGAGCCGCCGCTGTCGCTGCGCAACTACAAGGGCGAACGCGTGAACATCGACCAGTTCAAGGGCAAGGCGGTGCTCGTCACCTTCCTGTACACGAAATGCCCTGACGTCTGTCCGATCATCGCCTCCAACCTGGGTGTGGCGCTCAACCTGATGGGCGCCACTAAGGCCTCCAAAGTGCAGGCGATCGCCGTCTCGGTGGACCCGCGCGGGGACACGCCCAAGGCGGTAGCGGCCTTCCTGAAGAGCCACGGGGTCGCCGGTCGCATGCAGTACCTGATCGGCTCTGCCTCCGAACTCGGCAGGGTCTGGAAGGCGTGGGGCGTGGGCTCTGAACGCGATGCCCAACAGCCGCAGCTGGTCAACCACAGCGGTTTGGTGTACGGGATCAGCGCCTCGGGCAAGGTCACGACTCTCTACGCGGCCAGCTTCACTCCCCAGGAAATCGTGCACGACGCTCCCCTGCTCGCGTCCAGCTGAGCGTCCATAGACTGCGCCGCATGACGCGCTCGCGCCGCCTGCCGCCCTTCGCGCTCGGTGGCATCGGCATGACGACGCTTGCGCTTCCCGCAACGGCGCAGGCGCACGGAATCATCGGCAAGGCCGATCTGCCGATCCCTGTATGGCTGTTCAGCTGGACGGCCGCGGTCGTGCTGGTGGTGTCGTTTGTCGCGCTCTCGACGCTGTGGCGCACGCCGCAGCTACAGAGCGAGCATCGTCACCGCCTGTTCAAGCTGCCGACCGTCCTCGCTCGGCTAGCGAGCGTCGCCGGCATCGGGCTATTCGCGCTTGTGCTCTACAGCGGCTTCTCGGGCGCGCAGGTGGCGACCGCGAACTTCTCGGTGACCTTCATCTACGTGATTTTCTGGGTCGGTCTGCCGGTCGCAAGCGTCCTGTTCGGCGATGTCTTCTCGGCGCTAAGCCCGTGGCGCTCATGTGCGCGCGCGATCCGCTGGGTCGGCCGGCGCGTGGCGCCGGAGCGCTTTGCGCGCACTTGGCTTCGCTATCCAGCGAGGCTCGGTGTCTGGCCGGCGGTAGTCGGCCTGATCGGATTCGCCTGGCTGGAGCTCGTGTACGTGCCCGCCGACCGCGACCACCCCGCCACCCTGGCGGCGCTCTCATTGGCCTATTTCCTGGTGATGCTCGCGGGCATGGCGCTGTTCGGGGTGGAGGAGTGGGGGGAGCAGGCAGACGGGTTCGGCGTCTACTTCAAACTGCTCTCGCGGATCTCCGCGCTCTACGGCGGCGAGGAGGGCGTCGTCTACCGGCGACGGCTGTTGAGCGGATTGCCGGACATGCCGATACGAGCCGGCACGCTCGCCCTGGTGTGCACCGTGATCGGCACCACCACCTTCGACGGTCTCTCAAACGGCGGTTTGTGGCGCACCTCAGAGCCCGAACTGCAAAGCCTGTTCGCGAGTATCGGCTTCAATGTCACGCCGGCGGTCGAGCTCACCTACTCGCTGGGCCTGGTGGCGTGCGTGCTACTGGTCGCCGGCGTCTACAGGCTTGGGATTGCGGGCGTGCACGGCGTCAACCGCCAGCACAGCATGAGCGAGCTGTCGCACTCGTTCGCTCACACGCTCGTGCCGATCGGTTTTGCCTATGTGCTCGCGCACTACTTCTCGCTGCTGATCTGGCAGGGTCAGGCGATCGCCTTTTTGGCCTCCGACCCGCTCGGCAATGGCGCCAACATCTTCGGCACGGCCTCTTACCAAATCGACTACTCGATCGTCTCCTATGCGGCGATCTGGTACGTGCAGGTGGCCGCGCTCGTGGCCGGGCACGTGGCGGGTCTGGCGCTCGCGCACGACCGCGCCTTGAGCATCTACAGCGATGGCCGTGAGGCGATCCGCTCGCAGTACTGGATGCTGGCGGTGATGGTGGCCTTCACCAGCTTCGGCCTGTGGCTGCTGTCGTCTGTTGGGACGTGAGCGGGTATGGTGGGCTCCGCAGTGTCCGTGCGTAAAGACCCAAGGGTCACACCGGGGACCGTAGCTCGACGGCTCGCGGTCGTGGTTGCGCTGATCGTTGCGGTCGCCGCTCTGGTCGCGGTCGATCCGAACGCTCTGTGCATGCTGCCGGCTCTGCTGCTCGCGGTGCCGCTGCTGCTGCGCCGCTATCCAGGCGAGCGCTTGCTGAGCTCCGTAAGTTGCGTCAAGCAGCCGCGTCGCGTTGCGGCGCTCGGCTCGCAGCCGCCCCGAACCGTCGTGAAGATGATGCCGCGTGGGGGACTGTTGATCGCTCGCTCGCTCGCTGTTCGCCCGCCGCCGCCGCTT
>DASTPN010000083.1:0-7762 GCA_035719985.1 Solirubrobacteraceae bacterium
ATGTTCAAAACAACACTCGAAAGCGCCACCACCCACCTTACACACACAAGAGCCTAGCTGTCAAGGCCTAACATAGAGACCAACGTCTCCAGACCACAATACTCACACCAAGTACCCACAAAGTCCACACCAAAAACACCCCGACCTACGCTCGATACGCCAGGTAGGCGCTCTGAGCCATGACCACCAAGGAACGTCTGCATAAGCTGGTGGATGAGCTCTCCGACGCCGAGGCGAACGCGACTTTGCAGTTCGTTGCGGCACGCGGGCACAACGACGACGCTGCTCCTGCTGAGATGTTGCCGCTGCCCGCCGGCTGGCGGACACTGCCGTCTCTGGCCGGGCGGCGCCGAACTGGGTGGCCGGGTTGGACGCCGTGCGCAGCGGGGCCTGATGCTCGTGATCGACGCGAACGTCGCCGTGCACGAGCTAACGACGAAGAGCACATGGATACCCAACGCCAAAGGTCAGACCGAGCCGCAGCCCACGCCGTCAGCCCCGTCCGTCAAACCCGGGCCGCTTCTTTCTTGAAACGCCCACGTCCAGACTTGCCCGCCAGCCGAGCGATTCAAAGGACTGCCCCGTTGGATTCCAGCGCGATGTGGCCATTTCGCCCTTGCCGTAGACGCACCACGGTACCCGTCCGGACGCACATCTACTGTCTCATGCTCTTTATTCAAATGGTTCCCATAAGCGTGTCTGCGACCTTGAGAAACGCTATTGAAAAAACAGCCGACTCCAGATCGACCGGTGCTTAAGCTGTCAACATGACTCCATCTGCATTCGAAGACACCCTCGTTGTGGTTCCGGCATACAACGAGGAGCGGTCCATAGGTGCGGTGGTGGGCGCGTTGGTTACTCGCTGTTACGAGGTCTGTGTAATCGACGACGGATCAACCGATGAAACAGCGGCAAGAGCCGAACTAGCGGGCGCAAACGTTATCGCTCACCCCGCCACGCTTGGGAGAGGTCGGGCATTGAGAACCGGTTTTGCTTACGCGCTCGGTCGCAGCTTTCATCGAGTGGCCGTTGTCGATGGGGATGGTCAGCACGACGTCCGTGACGTCGCAGCGCTGCTCTATTGCATGGAAGAGACCGATTCCGACTTCGTTATCGGATCACGATTTATCCATCCGGCGGGGACCTACGAGATAAGCGCTTTTCGACGCTTGGCCATGCGAGTCGTCACATCGAGGGTGTCGTCCGCGACCGGAGCCGACCTAACCGATTCAACGTCCGGCTTCTGTGCCGTTCGCAGTCCACTCTTGAATCAGTTTGCGATCTCCTACCCGACGACCTTTTTGGCTCAGACTGCCGGCGTTCTCACCAAGACTCATCTCTCGGGATGGCGCGTCAGCGAGACCGCCGTCCGCATGAGCCGGCGCAGATACGGCAAGCCGAAGACTGGCCCGATCAAGAGCGCCTGGTACCTGCTGGCGGTACTCCTGCGAATAGAGATTGTCTACTGGCATCACGTTCTCAGGTCTCGAGATCCAACGTCGGCCTACCAGCAACCGATGCCTGCCGCCGCCGCGAACGACCAGTTCACATATCAAGCTCGCACATCGACCACAATCGGCTGACCACTATGACAGGGTTGCTTGCCGTCGCGCTAACGCTGGGCGTTCTTAAGTCTGTCAACGTAACCATTTCACAGATCGCGATATCGAGGCCCGACGGTTGGCTTCGGAATCAGCTCAAGGGCTGGGTCAGAGACGATGAACCCAGCCCGTCTGAGTGGTCACCCATATTCATCCTGGCAAGACGCACCCGCCGGTGGAGCAGAGGAGTCAGAGGGGGGCGCTCGCTGGACACAGTGGTAATGGTCCTTTTCGACATTCTCTATCGGACACCGACCTTTGTCACTATCCAGGCAGCGCTGATCTTCGCTGCTCTTGGCACCGTCCGCGTAACCGGTGCCCCTAGCAAGATCTGCAGCTTATTGCATGCATTGCCTGCACTCGACTCGTGGCTTGCGATGACGAGCGCTTGGACCGCCGTAATCTTGGCTACCTTCATGGTCGTGCAGTTCCTCGTTAGTGGAGCTCGCGGCACGAGTGGTCCCAGACGAATGACCGACCAGCTCAGAAGGCCGTCCGCACCGCCTACGTCTGACGATGGGCCCCAGTTGCTGGCGACGATGACGATCCTTCCACTTGTCGCAGAGAGTCTGATCGTTTCGTTCGCGAGCCTTTACATTGCGCTCGCGGCAGTTGAACCCAACGCTTTCCAGGCTCTGCCGTGCTATCTCAACGTGTTTTCAACGGTCTATTTCAGTACGACTGTGGCTGCAACCGTAGGATTCGGCGACATTCTTCCCATAGGTGATTTTGCTCGAGTCATAGCGGTGCTACAAATGTTCTTTGTCGTGACGTTTCTTGCGACCTACGTCGCGGAACTCTTCCGAGACCGCCCAGCTAGGTTGCCGGGATAGTCGCCTCGGCGAGCACCTTAGACCGACGGCGGCTGAAGACGTCCTTAGATAAGCTGGCCGCCCGACCAGGAGGAAGCTCGTGAGCCGTTCCCAGACTCTCTATGACGTCCGTGGCCGTACCGCCTTCATCACCGGCGCCGCCCGCGGCATCGGCGCGGAGACCGCCCGGCGCTTGCATTCCAAGGGCGCAAACGTCGCACTTGTGGGCCTCGAGCCAGAACGGCTGCAGGCACTTGCCGCCCAACTCGGCGAGCGAGCGATCGCTGTCGAGGCGGACGTAACCGACCTAGACGCATTGCAGCTCGCGGTGGCCGCGACCGTGGAGCATTTCGGCGGCATCGACGTCGGCATCGCCAACGCCGGTATCGCCTACACCGGCCCGCTCGCGACAGCCCCGATCGAGCAGGTCGAGCGCACGCTGGCCGTCAACTTCCTCGGCGTCTGGCGCACCGATCGCGCGCTGATCTCACAGATCACCGAGAAACAGGGCTACCTGTTGAACATCTCCTCGCTCTCAGCCGTCGCCCACGCCCCGATGATGGGTCCGTACACGGCGGCCAAGTCGGGCGTGGAGGCGCTCACCGACGCGCTGCGCATGGAGACAGCCCCGAGCGGTGCCAAGGTCGGCTGCGCCTACTTTGGCTTTATCGACACCGACCTGGTGCGCGCCAGCTTCAAACAGCCTTCGGCTGAAGCGATGACCGGCCGGATGCCTGGCTTCATGCGCAACCCAGCGCCGCTGAGCAAGGCGATCGACGCAATCGAGAGCGGCATCGAACGCCGAGCCGACCGCCTGTGGGCACCCCGCTGGGTAGGTGCGATGATCGCGCTTCGCGGCGTCCTGCAGCCGCTCACAGAACGGCAGCTGCGCCGCGAACCCGAGCGCCTACGCGCCGGCGTCGAGGCTGCGCGAGCGGCTAACGAGGCCGATTCGCAAGACCCATTGCTGGGCGTTGCCATGCAGGCCGTCGAGCGCTGAGGCGCTTACTCGACGCTCGAGAACTCGGCGATCGCAATCGCCAGCATTACCAGCCCGATCAGGGCGACGATCGCCGCCTCCAACACGCCCGGCACGCGCCAGCCCCACAACGTCACTCCCGGCGCCAGCGCGTGCCGCACGAGCGGATTGATCGACAGGTGCGCGAAAACGGCGCGGCGCATCGGGTCGACCGCGTAGGTGAGCGGGTCGATGCGGTTGAGCACCGCCAGCCATGTCGGCAGTTTGTTGACTGGGAACAGAGCGCCAGAGAGGAAGAACATCGGCATGATCGCCATCTGCATCAAGGCCATGAACGACTGCATCTGCGTGACGCGGGCGGCGGCCATCATCCCGAAAGCGGTGATCGCAAAGGCCAGCACCAGCAACAGGCCGAACACCTCCAGCGCCAGGCCGACGGTGTAGTGCACGCCGACGAGCGGGCCGATCGCCATCACGATCACGCCCTGGAAGGTTGCGACGGTGGCGCCGCCGATGCACTTGCCGAGCACGATTGAGGAGCGCGCGACCGGAGCGACCATCATCTCCCGCAAGAAGCCGAACTCGCGATCCCACACGATCGACGCAGCCGAGAACATCGCCGTAAACATCACCGCCATGCACAGAATCCCCGGGTAGATGAAGGTACGGAAGTTGACGCCGTGGGTACTCGTCGAGACGAGCGTCGAGAGCCCGGTGCCGAGCACGAACAGAAACAGGAACGGCTGCACGAGTGAGGTAACGATCCGTAGCCGATCGCGCGAGAAGCGGATCAGCTCGCGCCGCCACACCGCCTTGATCGCGCGCAGCTCGCTGCGCAGCGAGCGCCCTGGGACATGCGTGGCGGCGATCGCAAGCCCGCCGCCGGACGGCACTCCGGAGATCGCTGCGGTAGGACGCTCGGTAGTCGCCATCAGCGGCTCATCATCCGTGCCATGTTGCGCATGTGATCGTTGGAGCCGGACTCGGCGTCTCTGATCGTGGTGCCCGTGTAGGACATGAACACGTCATCAAGCGACGGGCGCGCAACGCTGACCGAGCGGATCGGCTGACCGAGCTCGGAGAACAGGCGCGGGACGAACTGCTCGCCCTCGCCGACGCCGAAGGTGACCTCGCCTTCGGCGATCTGCGCCTCGATCCCGAAGCGCTCGCGCAGCGACGCTATCGCCGCCTGATCGTCGTCGGTGCGGATCTGCACGCGGTCCTTGCCGACGCTTTCCTTCAGCGCCGCGGGCGTGTCGAGCGCGACGATCTGGCCCTGATCGATGATCGCGATCCGGTCGCAGTACTCGGCCTCATCCATGTAATGAGTGGTCAGAAAGATCGTGATGTCCTGCTCGCGAGCGAGCGTCGAGATGTAGCTCCAGATCGAGGAGCGCGTCTGCGGGTCCAGGCCGATCGTCGGCTCGTCCAGGAAAAGAACGCGCGGCGAGTGCAACAGTCCACGCGCGATCTCCAACCGCCGCTTCATGCCGCCAGAGAACGTCCCCACCAGCGAGCCGCGCCGCTCCCACAGTTGCAGCATCTCGAGCACCGTCTTCATGCGCGGCTCAATCTGCTCACGCGGCATTCCGTACAGCTCGGCGTGCAGGCGCAGGTTCTGCTCGGCCGAGAGGTAGTTGTCGAGCGTCGTGTCCTGGAAGACCAAGCCGATGTTGCGGCGTACGCGATCACGCTCGCGTACGACATCGAGGCCTGCAACGCGCGCGGAGCCGCCGCTGGGTCGCGCCAGCGTGCAGAGCATGCTGATCGTCGTGGACTTGCCCGCGCCGTTGGGACCGAGGAAGCCGAACGTTTCGCCGCGTGTGACCTCGAAGTCGATGCCGCGTACAGCTTCGATCTCGCCATAGCTCTTGGTGAGCCCTTGCACGGAGATCGCGGCCTCGCCGGCAGCCCGCACCTCTGCGAGACCATTCGACTCGGTGGTGGATATCGCGCTCACCTGGCGCTACGATAGCGAGGCTTCAGCGCTCCTCAGAGCGTCGCGCCGGGGAAAGGGTTAAGGCGACGCGGCGCTCTGAGGAGCGCTGGAGACTCACTCGGTGCAGTTCAGCCGATCAGCAGCGTCACCCCCGTGCTCAGGCGTCGTCCGTGCTTGGGCGCCAAGCGCAATCTCACGCGCACCTGTAGGCGCCTGCCTGCGTGCACCGCCAAGAAGCGGCGCTCAGCGACGCTGAGCGCAAGCTTCAAGCTCAGCCGGCCCGCCCGGGGCGCTCGCTTCACCGCACGCGAGAGCCCTGGGGCGCTCGCGACCAGAACACCAGCCTCCGGCACGCGCGCCAGGATCGTCGCGCTGGCGCCGCTGACCCTGTGCCGGAGCACCTCGATCTCCGGTTTGCAACCGCTGACAGAGACCTGCGTGTTCTGTTGGAACGGAGCACCGTTCTGACCATGCATCGTCGTCGGCATCTCCAGGTCGGCCACGCACAGTTTTCCGCCCGGAGCTCCGAGCACCGAGTGCGGGCCCTCCGGAAGCTTCAGCTCAAACGAGCGCACCGGCGCGTCGGGCAATGTGCTGAACGTGCTCGAGGTGATGCCACCGCGCACAAAGGTTTTGCCCTGCAGGATCAACTCCACACCTTCGGCTTGAAGCACGATCGCCAAGTCCGGGAATTCGGCGCCGCCGTGGGAGACCAGATAGGCAGGGCCGCTGACCTCGCTTGCCAGGATCGGCGTCTGCGCCGTGGCGACACCGATAGCTGAGGCGGCCGGACATGCGGCGGGATTAACGTCGAACACCTTGTCGACGCACGCCAGTTTCAAGGTTTCCAAGCGTGCGGGGAGCTGTTTGGGCAGGGTCACGTGAACTTCGCGCACGTTGGCCGAACCGGCGGGAGTGTGCACCTTCACGTCGAGACTGGCGCCGGTCGCTTTGCTGGTCGAGGCCTGTGTTGAGACTGAGAAAGACGGGTCGAAAGGCAGACCGCGGCAGCCCGCCACCGCAAACGGAGCGAACACTGAGACGGTCGAGCCGCGCGAGCCGTCCGGCAACTGCCCGGACACACTGCCGTTGACCTGCTGCTGGTTGCAGTGGGTCGGGTTGAGCGTGAACCCGGGCCGGTCGATCGTTACGGCCAACGTCTTCAGCCGCAGCGGGATGCCGTAGCGCGCCAGGCGCATCGGATCGGTCCTGACCGTCACCTCGGCGGTGCGCGGTTCGACGTCCAGACGAGCACGCACCACTTCGGTGCCGAGATTGAACGGGCCGGCTGTGACGGCAATCGCTACCGCCAACCCAAACGGTGAGCCCTCGTAAGGACCCGTCAGATAGACAGGTCCTTCCACCCACAACGGCTCCGAGCCGGCGCCCGCGGCAACATGGGCAGTGCCTATCCGCGAGCTTTCGGGGCAATCTCCCTGGCTTGCCTGCGCTTCAGGGCAGCGCGAGACCTTTTCGGTCAGTCCAACCAGCCCGGACGGCAATGTCACCGACGCCGAGCCAAAGTCCTGTTCGCCGTCGCCACGCGCCAGCACGAGCGAGAAGCTCGTGTACTCGCCTGCCAACGCCTGCGCGGCGCCGGCGATGAAGTGCGGAGCAAACACCATTGGGTCACTGCAGCCGGAGACCTGGAAGGGCGGAGCGGTAGGTGCGGCCACGGGTGAGCCTGGCGCACTCCAAGGCACGATCTGCGTGGTGGCACTGGCCGCACCGCAGGTCTGCGGGTTTGCCAGCGGTGCGCGTTCGCCACCGTAGAGCTTGAGGCGCAGCCCTTCGAAGGGCAGTTGCGGAGCATCCGCGAAGCTGACCGTCAACTGCCCGCGTGACGAGTCCGCGTCGATGTTGCCGCGCAGCTTGACGATCACACCTTCGCCGGCAAGTTCGAGGTAGACACCGAACAGTTCCCCGTTCTGCGCGCTCTCCTCGGTGCAGACGGCTTGACCCGCGCCTCCGCAGTTAGGCGTGGCCACAAACACGTGTCCGCGCAACGGTTCTTCCAGTAGAGGCGTCGTGAGTTCCGCATCGCCGACTTGTGATTTCGCCGGGCAATGCCCAGGCGAAGCGTGCGTCATGCCGTCGTCGTAAGGACTGCCGTTGCCGCCGACATGCCCTTCCCCGATTTCAGTGCCGAGCAGATCAATCTGGGCGGATGTGCACCCTTCCAGACTGTTGGAACCGCTCGCAAGGGAGGGCGAGAGCGACAGGCCAGGCGGCAAAGTGACCGAAGCGTTCCTGAGCTCGGGCGTGGCGAGCGCTCCGAAGACGCCCGGAGCTTGGGGCAGCTTCAGCGTCACTTCGTAGCCAGAAGGGATGTCGGCCTGAGTCTTTTCCGGCTGTACGTCGATCGCTGGGTCAAAGGCAGCAACACCTTGGAGTAGATCGCAACCGGTGAGCTGCGGATAGGCAACCGCTT